>NZ_JBEPPD010000017.1:0-98575 GCF_040547165.1 Pedobacter sp. UYP30
GTAGTCAACACGCGTGCATAATTAAGCTGTTTTTCTAAAACCAACAACCGAAATTGTTGATAACTATGCTTTTTTAGTACAAGCTGAATAGTTACTTTATTTTTAAAATTTAACGGGTTAGCACCCAATTACGTTTGCATTTACTTTGCACATCTGCTTTCTGCTTTCCGCTTTTTGGTCTTTCGGCTTTTAGCCCTTATTTTCTGCAACAAAGCTACCTTGCTAATTATATCTGCCAAATTATGTTTTTTTTTTTTTGTAAAAACCAAATTTTATTTTGTTTTTTCAATTTTTTTAGTTTGTTTTACATCATCAAAATAATTTTTTCTAACTTAAACCTAAATTTTATGAGAAGATCAAAATCAGTATTAGCTTTTGAGCAATTGGAAGCAGAGATGTCCCTGTTAATAAGTAGTGAATTGGAAGCCATAACTGGTGGGGGCGGGAGTGCACAGGATACGGTAGATTATATGCTTGCTGAAAACATATCCAGTTACAGCAGTTCTAACGGTTATAGCAGCAGTGGCGGGGACTTTGGTTTTGGTACAGGTTCTACACCGATAGATTTGGGCACTGTCGATGTTTATGGTAAAAGAACTGGTTCTTCTGAAGTTGATGCAGCAGCGGCTGTTGGACTTGCCGCAGATTCACATATACTGGGAGGGGCAGGTGCTACTGCTCTTAATTTCGCGGCAAGTGGAGAGGCTATCGAAGGCGCTGCGTTCAAGGCTTTTACTGGCAGCGGAACTGTAATTGGAATGGTGGCCGGCGGTTTACCAGCAGGGTACAATATTTACCAAAGTTTTGAAAACGGAGGGCATGGTTCATCAGCTGATTGGATTGCATTGGGATTAGCAGGTCTTGCTGGCGCTGCTGAATTTACCGGTCTAGGAGAAGCATATGATGGAACTGTTGGAGTTGGCATAGCTGCTGGCACATTAGGTTATGATGCTTATGAGGCTTACGAGGCTGCGCACAGAAATTAATTAGAATGGGCAATAAATCAGTAACGTACAAGTCAACTACCTACCATAATGGGAAAGCATTTTTATATGGTTTCCCAATTTTTGCATTTGGCACCTTGTTTTTACTGTTTGCTGCTGTAAAGATTGGTGCTTTTTTAATATTTGTAATTGGTTGGATCGCTCTTATTATTATTCCATTTTTTTTTCAGAAAAAATTCAAACTTCTCTTTACTAGAAATATTACGCTTGATTTTGATAATGATGCAGTGAAGATGATTGAGTCTAGTACTCATGATGATTTAATAAAAGACGAGATCACTATTTTTTGGGATGATATTGATAATTACAAGTGTTATTTTTCGGTCACTAATGTTACCTATCTTATATTATCTTTTAGAGATGGATCGAGTAAGCAGTTTTCTTTTAATGATAAGGAGCAAAAGTTTGCAATCAAAGAAGAAAGTGTCTTTAGCTTATTCTATGCCTCTATTGCCAAATATAACCTCAGCAGGGCGGATGGTGATAAAATTGTATTTAAGCCCGGCTTTTTTACCACGAAAGGAGGTTTAGTTCTACTTTATTCCATGTTAATGCTAGCAATTGTTCTAATTGTGCTGCATTTTATTTACCAGCCTAAAACAGCCACAGTATCCGTTATAGCCCTGGTTATCATTTTAGGGTTGTTTGGCAAGCGAAAGAAAGATACCCTGTTTAAAGAACAAATTGAGAATTTGAAACCTATTGCCTTACAGGGCAATTAAACAACAGTTATTTAAGCAGCTAAATAGTTACACGGAAAAATGCTATTTTTAGTTGGTTTTATATAACTTGTAATTATGTTAGGCAGCAATTTATGCTCCCCATTTTTTCACTCGGATTTGCGCCAAAACTAAAAAATTAAATTACCAATGCCTCAAACCACCATTCTCCTCCCAACATATAACTGCGCAAAGTATATTTTAAAAACTGTAGAAAGTGTTTTAAACCAATCTTACTCTAATTACGAATTATTAATTATTGATGATGGAAGTACGGATAATACAGAAGAGATTGTAAAGTCGATAAGCGACAAACGTATTGTTTATCTAAAAAACTCAAAAAACCTTGGCATTGTTAAAACGTTAAACAAAGGCATAAAACTAGCAAAGGGCAAATACATTGCCCGCATGGATGCAGATGACATTATGCTGGGCAACCGCTTGCAAGAGCAGATTAATTTTTTGGAGGTTAATCCCGAACATGGGATGGTTGGTAGTTGGTATCAAATTATGGATGTGGGTGGAAAAATAAGAAGCACATTAAAAACAACCTTGACCCACGAGGATATAAAGTTGGCTTTGCTGTTTGGTAATCAATTTGCACACCCTGCGGTAACGATTCGCACAGACCTCGTGAGAAAATTAAAGTATAGTCAAGAATTTCTCTATACTGAAGATTATGATTTATGGTGTAGGATGGCAGAAGTTTCCAAGCTCGCAAACCTCCCTAAAATTCATTTAAGCTATCGTTGGTATGCAAATAATAGCTGCAGCCGCAACCAGAGAGAATTGAAAGCTAATGTAGTTAAATTGCTTAGCAGGGAATTAGATAAGTACGAGATAGAACACAGCACAGAAGAATTAATGTTGCATGCTGCTATTTGTTTTAATTATGGAAAAAGGTTTTTTAATAGTGAAGATAGATTTTCTCAATTAAATAGGTGGTTAGATAAGGTTTTTTCAGCATCGAAAGTAAAAGTGTTGCATAACCGGCTCGGCATTTTAATATGTAGGCAGCAGATTTTAGCGAAAATTTATCATTAGATAATTTTACATTGAAAATTCTATCATGATGAATATAAATAATACAGTTAACAGTCTATGGATTAGCCCAATAATAGGCGAATTACAACTACTATGTATTCAATCATTTTTAGATAAAGGCATAGCTTTCCATCTATATACCTATAATAACCTTCAAAACGTGCCAGTTGGTGTTGTTGTAAAAGATGCGAACACCATCATAGCTGAGGATAAAATATTTCTAGATTTAAAAAACTCTTTCGCAACCTTTTCTGATTGGTTTAGAATAAAATTGTTGCATGAAGTTGGGGGTTGGTGGGTAGACTGCGACACATTTTGTATTAAACGGTTTAATTTCGATGCCCCTTATGTATTCGCTACAGAGGGAATATCTCAACATGGGGCTAGACACTTGTGCATATGCAATGCAGTAATTAAATTACCTGCCAAGAGTAAATTTGGAGAGGAAGTTTTAAAAGAAATACAACAAAAGTTCGCATCAAAAAAACATGAAGAAATAACTTGGACAGAAATTGGTGCCCAAATTTTGTACAAGCAAATAGCAATTCAGAAGTTGTTAGAATACGTTAAGCCAACCGTGTTTTTCTGTCCAAATGATTACACAAACTTTGAGCAACTTTCGCAATTCGATAATTTAACTTTTGATGAAAATACTTACGCTGTGCATTTGTGGAATAAAATGTGGGAGTGGAACAATATAGAGCCGTTGGAAGATGCTACTGAAAATTCTTTTTTGGGTAAGGCGAGAACAAGGTATCAAAAGAATAATTTATAAATTGGTAATAAATGAAGAAAGTTCATCTAGATCAAAAATCACCCAAATATTAGCTTACCACGGCAGCAAAATTGCATCGTTTGGATTTGAAACCTTTTCTACTTGATGGATTTTTTTGAATTGCCTTTTTTCATACATTTACAATACCAAATTACATTACCTGCAATGACCAAAATTATCAAAATCAGTGCTTGCTTTTGAGCAATTAGAAGCAGAGATGTCACTATTAATATCTAATGAGTTGGACGCAATTAAAGGAGGAGCTGGAACTGCACAGGATACGGTAGATTATATGCTTGCTGAAAACATATCAAATTACAGCAGTTCTAACGGTTATAGCAGCAGTGGTGGCGACTTTGGTTTTGGCACAGGTTCTACACCTATAGATTTGGGCACGGTTGATATTTATGGTCAAAGAACTGGATCTTCCGGGTCGACATTTACTGGTGCAATGAATTATGGCACTGGTTATAGCTCCAACTCTGGGTTTTCTTCGAATGGAGGGTATGACAATGGGGGTTATGATAGTAATGGGGGAGGTAGTAATAGTAGCCAATCCGAAGAAAGAGCCGGCTCCGTATTTCGTATGTTCTTGCCACAGGTGAGATTGTAGTTGGTATATTAGGTGCTGCAGAAACTGGCGGAGCTAGCCTTTTCTTAGTGGTAGATGGTATTGGTAGACTTGGGTCAAATGCAGCTTCTGCTATTACTCCTGGGGCTGGTTCTGAAAATCTTGGCGGTTTAATAGGTAGAGCAGTGAGTCCAGAGGATGGAGAGAAGTGGGGCGTGCTTGTTAATGACGCACTTGCAACAGTCGCTACCGGTGGGTTCGCAGGCTTTTTTACAGATGCGGGGATCGCTGCTGGAGCTGGTAATTATGCAACGGCAGCATATTATGGGCTTGACGGAGCTAATACAGGAGTGGAGATTTACCACGTGTCGCAGAATCAGCATTAATTTTATGAACTATCGGATTTCCCAAAACGGGTTATTAAAAATTTCTGAATATAAGAATAAGTCTAAAAGAGGCTTTTACATCTTTTCACCAATCATGATAGTAGGTCTATTTTTAATCAATTTAACTAAAAATAGGGAATCCGATATTTATTTGACTTTATTTATAGTTTTTTTTGGGGCGGGATTTCTTTTCTTTAACTTTTTTATTCCATTTAAAAGGACAATTACAATGTTAGGAAACATTTTGACCGATATTAATATTGTTGGCGATTCTTATTCATTTGGATTTGAACGTAATGAAATGATAGATTTAGATGTGCCAAATTTGCTAATTAAAAATATAGAAATTTTAGATGCAAATAAGGCTGAAGCAAACTATTTTAAAAATCAGAATTTTATTGTGTTCGCAAACCGTGGTATAAGAAATTATTTTATCGATAGTTATTGGGAAGACTCAGAATTAATTTTGGAACAGTTAAAAATAGTACGTTAGAATTGTTTTTATTTTTTTGAGACATGAAAATACGAAATAATGAGTTTTTCAGATGGATAGCTTTGGAAGGCGCCTCTTTAAAAAATAAATTGCTTTATAAATTTCCTTTAATATGTTTTTTATTGTTACTAGTAGTCATTTCGCCAAGTAAAGACTTTGGTGTCAGCTTATCTGGCAGGTTGATTAGTTTTGCAGGCTGTTTGGTTTTGTATTTTATTTTGATGGTTTATCCATTAATTAGAAAAGCGAAACTTATGGGGCAAATTGTTTACAACCTCCAGATTAAGGACAATTACTGTTATTTTGACTGTAAAAGTATTTTCAAAAGCGAACATACTTCTTGCGTCTATAATCTGTCTGAAATATCTATTGGAGAGAAGGAAGTATTTCAAGAGAAATTTTTTAAGACTGAAAGGTTTTTGGTTTTGGATGTAGAGGATACTAAACTTTATCTAATCGGTCAGGCATTGTCTCAATATGAATCTGTTTTAATCATTTAAAAAATCTAATGAAATTGAGTTTAGGCATTAGTTGTTGTGTTAATTCTACTCCTTTATGAAATTTACAGCCTAAAAGATGAGGTGTTTAGGGTCAAATATGCATGAGTCTTTTGAATTTACGTCGAGCATAATTAGGCTAAGATTTACAGTAGTCCATTTTGTAAATGGTTAGTTAAGACATTATTAGAATAAATGTCTCAAATCACCACTCTAATCCCAACCTACCTTTAAAATTATTTTGGGATAGTTATGGCGAAATGATAAAATAATAAAAGATGAAAATTAAATACCTCTTGCTATTGGTTGTTTTTAATTGCTCGCTCTTAGCAAGCGTCAGCGCACAATTAGATACTAACACCCTGGCCACAAAATATTCTACCAAATTGGCTGGCTGGACAATGATTATTCCAACAGGCTGGGAAAAATTACCCGAAGTAATAAGAGACGGTGATTTGAAAAATGAAAATACGAAATTGCATACTCCATCCGCAGAAGGCGAAACAATTTTTTTACTATCTGCTATAAAAAGTGCGAAATCAAAATACCCGATGTTGCTAAGTGGCTTAATTGCAAGAACCTATCTAAAATCCGGAGGCGTAAACACTCCACAGCAATACCTGGATTATCAGGTCAAGCTTTTAGAGAATGCAAATATTGCGGTTATAAAAACCTACGGTAAAAAAACCATAGATGGCCAAACTTTCATCAGTTATAAACTTAATCGGGATGGGTCACCAATCAACCAGAAAGGTCTTGCTTGTTTTAGAGGCAAATATCTTTTCTATATCACCTGGATATATTTTAACGACGAGGACGACCAAACCATAGAAAAAGCTGTTGAAACTTCCACTTTTACGCAAATAAACTATGAAAAATAAATATCTTGTGCTAATATTTGCTTTGGAAATGGTAGCCAGCGGTTGTGTTCGCCGTACCACGCACACCGTTACAAAAAAAGATGAAAGTGGCTTTAATTTCTGTGTACTGCAAGACCATTAATTGAAATGTTAGCTCATGAGAATAGGTACTAATATTGGGTACGCTTAGAAAGAACCAAGCAAGGCAGTTATGAAACGTTTACGATGGATTTGGAAGGCATTGATATCAAAATTATAAATTACTCGGTTAACTTTATAAAATAGTAGGTGCTAAAATTAAAAGGCTAATGTGACAGATAATTTAGGCATCGGAGTCATAAAGTTCGATATTATCGAAATTTTGTACCTTGAAGAATGGATACCTAAGTTGGGAAATCAATCACACTTATTATAATGTATTTTAATTTTGAATAAGCGGTAAATAAATATAATATTACTAATGCCCCAAACGACCGTTCTCCTCCCAACATACAATTGCGCCAAGTACATTTTAGAAACGGTGAAAAGTGTTTTAAACCAGTTTTACTCTAATTATGAATTATTAATTATTGACGATGGAAGTACGGACAACACAGAAGAGATACTGAAAGCAATAGGGGATGAACGCATTGTTTACCTCAAAAACCCAACAAATTTTGGCATCGTAAAAACCTTAAACATAGGCATAAAACTAGCCAAAGGAAAATACATTGCTCGGATGGATGCAGATGATGTAATGTTGGGCAACCGCTTACAAGAACAAATAGATTTTTTAGAAAGTAACCCCGATTATGGCATGGTTGGTAGTTGGTATCAAATTATGGATGTCGATGGAAAAATAAGAAATACTTTAAAAACCACCTCAAACCACGAGGACATTAAATTAGGTTTGCTGTTTGGTAATCAATTTGCACATCCGACGGTAACTATGCGAACTGATCTCGTAAGAAAATTAAAGTATAAGCAAGAATTTCTTTATACTGAAGATTATGATTTATGGTGTAGAATCGCAGAAGTTTCAAAGGTTGCTAATTTGCCAAGAATTCATTTAAGTTACCGTTGGTATGCAAATAACAGTTGTAACCGCAACCAGAAAAAATTGAAAGCTAATGTAGTTAAATTGCTTAGCAGGGAATTAGATAAGTACGAGATAGAACATTGCACGGAAGAATTAATGCTGCATGCTGCCATTTGTTTTAGTTATGGCAAGAGGTTTTTTAATAACGATAAGAGACTTTCTGAATTGAATAAATGGTTGGATAGGGTTTTTGCCGCACCAAAGGTAAAGGCACTTCACAATCATTTTGGTTTGATAAAATGCAGGCATCAAATTATAGCGAAGATTTATTTATAAGGTGGAAGGTAGAGGGGTGGAAGGTTTAGGGTTTACCACGAGTGACCCGTCCTGTTGAGTGCAGCGAAACAGCTCACAAAAGGGGTAATTGCGTTTGCGGTCCTAGCGAGTGAGATGCTTTCCGAGGTCAGCCTGATGTGCGAGGGGAAAGCCAAAAGTTGCAGATGCGTAGCTTCGGCCGAATTCGTAGCTGCGGGTTTCAACCCGCGGCACAATTAATTTAGATAAAAACAATGAAGCCAGATAACAGCCTAATCCCAAAAATCATCCACCACATTGTTGGTCAGCCTGCTATTCCAATAATAGCTAAGTGTTTGCATTCATGGCAAGCTTTAAAAAAGCAGGGTTTCGAAATAAGAATATGGAACGATGCACTAATTGCAGATTTCCTGCTTGAGCAACATGACTTTGCCTATTCCGCATTTACAAACGCCAGAAACCACGGTGAGGCGGCTGATATTGCGCGTTACCTAATTGTCTATAGTTTTGGCGGCTACTACGTAGATTGGGATATTGAATTGTTGAACATTAAAAAGTTTAGAGCGCTATGCAATAGATACCCAAAAGGTTTTATGCTTTGCGACCCTCATAACCAAACGTTGGCTTCGGAGTTTTTTTGCAGCATTCCGAACGATGATTTCTTGATGCTGTTATCATTGGACATAGCTTATGTTTATGCAGCTGGAAAACGCAACAGTATGGATACGCCGTTGTTCTCGGGCCCGTTCAGAATGCGCGATAGTTTTAAACTTCACCCAAATACGTTCATGAAAAAAATACCTGTTAAAGAAGCTTTTGCTTTCGATTACCAAGAAATAAGAAACCCACCTAAGCGAGAAATTACGCAACCGCTTATTCATTATTGGACACATAGTTGGATTAAAAAGGAGTCGAATAGGTAATGTATCGCCCCAAAGACATTTTAAAAACGCTTAAATAGATTATTGGCTATCAATACAAAAAAAAATAAACAAATTATGAAAAACAAAACAACATTAGCATTTGAAATGCTAGAAAGCGAAATGGAGATTATTTCGCACGCTAATCTAAGGCAAATTATTGGTGGCTTTGATAGCGCGCAAGACATGGTAGATTATATGTTTGATAACGGCTATTCTACCTATAATTCATCCAACGGATTTGGCAATGAAGATTTTGGGTTAACTAATTATTTTGGTTCTAGTAGTAACGGTAGCGGCGATTATGGTAGCAGTGGCTATGGTGATAGTGGATACGGAGGTGGCGGGAATGGTGGCGTAGTGGGAGACCCGTGGGATACACTTTCCGCTGCGATGCAATTTGCGCAGGGGCTTGTAACATCCGCTGCTAATTATAAAACTGCGAGTGGAATACACCCACAATATAATGCCGCTGACCCGGGTAATTGCGTATTTAATTTGTTGAATTACGTAAATGGCCAAAAAAATCCAACCAGCACCAAAACGCAGAGAGATTTTTTCGATACTTATTTGTTTATGACAGCTGCAGATAAAAATCTTTCCTCGGGCGCAGGTGGATTCGGTTTTAGTTATTCGTCAACCGGTAGCCTTAATGGAGTTAACACCTCGGGGAGCATCATGTCGCGACTATTAAATAATATTGGGGTAAGCGCAAATATCGTCCAAGGATCTGGTGTAGTTAGTGCGCTAAATAGTGGCAAAGAATTAGCCACCGTTCTGCCGAATCAAGGTCCAAATGGCGAAGTCCACGCCATCATCATTAAAAGTTTTGACCCACTACTAGGTACTTATGAAGTCTTTGATCCAACATCAGGTTCAACATCCAATACTATGACTAATGCTGACCTGGCGGGTGCAAGTTATTTTATAGCACTATAAAATTTAATATTATGAGGAAATTACAAAAATTATTCTTAGCCCTAATGATGGTTATTCCGCTCGGCGTTACCGGGCAAGTCTATAACAGAATCTTTTCTGGTTTATGCGGAAATGCAGAATTGAAATTTAAGATGCCAAAAGGTTTTTCAGAACTGGATTCTACAAGCAGTCTCTACTGCCTAAAAACCAGCGAATCAGCCTATAGTAGCGTTGCCTACACAATTGTGAATAAAGATAGTTCTATAGCGATATGTTTTCTAAATATCATTTCTAAGAACTGGAGTGATTCAGTGAATTTAAAATTTTCCAGACCGCTTAGCTACTTTCCAATTCAAAACGTACATGCAAGAGTAAAATATGGAGCAGATTCTGTTAATTATCCTTTAATACGTTATACGGCAACAGAGGCCAAAGATTGGTTTAATGCAGGTGCAGCTGGAGAGTTTACTGCGATTTGTCCATTTGTTTTCAGAGGAAAATATCATCAAAATCGGCACGTGTATATCGCTTCTGCAAAGCAGGGCGAAGCAAATATGTTGTATTTCTACAACAAGGATAAAGTTAAAAATATAGAGAAAGTTATCCGAGAAATCAGGGGGATGTTGAAATTTGAATAGAATGTTCAGTAAAAGAAGCGTTTACTTTTTATAAAAAGAAACAATAAATCGCTAATCCATTATTGGACTAAATCTAAAAAAAAAATCTATTTATTGAATGAAAGAACTGATTGTGTTGATAGGTTGGT
The DNA here is from genome assembly GCF_040547165.1 of Pedobacter sp. UYP30. Taxonomy (NCBI): domain Bacteria; kingdom Pseudomonadati; phylum Bacteroidota; class Sphingobacteriia; order Sphingobacteriales; family Sphingobacteriaceae; genus Pedobacter; species Pedobacter sp. UYP30. The sequence continues at coordinate 10,287 of NZ_JBEPPD010000017.1, forward strand.
ACAACGAAGTTGATCCTGCGAAAATAAAGGCCTTTGAAGAAAATAAAAGAACCTTTGAGTTGTCAAATCCTGATGTAGAAGTTATCACAGTTATAAATACATTAGATAACTTGGAAGATAAAAAGAAAGCATGGCTTTGTTCAGACATTCCAATGTATGAATGGTATCTTAAGAATTCTAAAAAACATCCTGCTAAGCGCTACTTGCTAGTAGAATGGGATTGCTGGTGCGATATAGATTTACACGAGTATTTTGGCAGGGTTTGGGATTGTGACTTGGTTGTGCCCAGTGTAATGTACCCAGAAAGAGATGCTTGGTGCTGGTTTGCTTCGATAAAGCTATTACCACCTGCTGCGGCAAAATACGCGGTAGGAGTGGTGCCATTCTGTGGGATATTAATAGCCAATAAGGCATTCAAAAAGATTTGCAAAGAAATCCTAAAGCCAGAATATATGCACGTAATTAGCGAGCTGAGGCTCGGAACGGTGGCAACGATGTTAGGTATTGATCCAGTTCCAAATTCCGTAGCTAATCGAATTCTTGGATGGAGGGGCGTGAGCCCGTTCGATAAAAAACACAAAGGACTTCATCATCCCAGAAAAACACTTTAGCTTTTCTTTCTCACGTTAGAGGTAAATATGGCTGTGTACGAATATGATTACTTAATTGTGGGCTCGGGTTTATTTGGAGCTGTGTTTGCTTATGAAGCAAAAAAAGCTGGGAAGAAATGCCTAGTTATAGATAAGAGAAGGCAGTTAGGTGGGAACGTTTTTTGTAAAAACATAGAAGGTATAAATGTTCATGCTTATGGAGCGCATATTTTCCATACGGATGATAAATTTATATGGGACTACGTCAATCAATTTACAGCATTTCATCCTTATATAAATTCACCAATAGCAAATTATAATGGTAGCCTTTTTAATTTACCATTTAATATGAATACCTTCTATAAGCTTTGGGGAACAAAAACCCCTACTGAAGCGCGACTTAAAATTGCAGATCAAATTTCACAACTTAACATCACGAAGCCAAAAAATTTAGAAGAGCAGGCTTTATTGATGGTAGGTCCTGAGATTTATGAAAAGCTGATAAAACATTATACAGAAAAGCAATGGGGGAGAAAAGCAACTGAACTCCCTGCTTTCATTATAAAACGGCTGCCGCTTAGATTTACGTTTAATAACAATTACTTTAATGATAAATATCAGGGCATCCCGATAGGAGGTTACAATAAAATTATAGGCGGTTTGTTAGGCGGAGTTGAAACAAAAGTAGGTATAGATTATTTTTATAATAAAAAAGAACTTGACGCGATAGCCCGTAAGATTGTGTTTACTGGGAAAATTGATGAGTTTTTTAATTATAAATTTGGAGAACTAGAATACAGAAGTTTAAATTTTGTGGAGGAAATACTGCAAATAGATGATTTTCAAGGAAATGCAGTAATCAATTACTGTGATGCATGCGTTCCCTTTACAAGAATTATTGAACATAAGCATTTTGAGTTTGGAAAACAAAAATACACAGTGATAACAAAAGAATTTCCATTGAGTGGTATGAAAGCAAACGAGCCTTTTTACCCCATAAAAGATAGTGCCAACATGAAAAGATACGGGCAGTACCAATCGCTTGCAAAAGACCTTCCAAACTTTATTTTTGGTGGTAGGTTGGCAGAATACCAGTATTACGATATGCACCAGGTTATTGGTTCTGCGCTAAAGAAAGTTAAGCAAGAACTATCAAATTTTTAAACCAGCTATTTTACAAAGTTTAAGATGCCTTATTTTGATTTCGCTGTCTTATTCAAGGCAGAAAGCAAACAAGCATAAAACCAATTTGAAAATTTCTGTTATCTTTAAAGCAATTATTTTTTTAGCACCTTTGATTACCCATTTTTTAAGAAAGTAACTTATTATATACATGAAACTAAATTTAAAGCGCCCACTAGCATTTTTCGATCTTGAGGCGACAGGCCTAAATGTTGGCGCAGACCGAATTGTAGAAATTGCCATTTTAAAAGCAATGCCAGATGGATCTGAAGAGTTGAAAACCTGGCGTGTAAATCCGGAAATCCCGATTCCTTTAGAAACTTCTTTGATTCATAACATTTACGATGAAGATATTGCAAACGAACCAACTTTTAAAATGCTAGTTAAAGAGGTTGCTGATTTTTTTGGAGATAGTGATTTAGCGGGGTACAATTCTAACAAGTTTGATATTCCAATGCTCTTAGAAGAATTTTTACGAGCCGGATACGAGTTTGACATGAGCGAAAGAAAGTTTGTGGACGTTCAAAATATTTTTCATCAAATGGAGCAACGTACCTTAAAAGCTGCTTATAAGTTTTATTGCAAGGATGATTTAGTAAATGCCCACGCGGCAGAGGCTGATGTACGCGCAACATATCAGGTATTGCTTGGTCAGTTAGAAATGTATAAAAGCACAGAGTTTGAAGCTAAAGACGGCAAAAAAAGTACGCCTGTTGTTAACGATGTTGAGGAATTACACAACTTTACCAATTTGCACAAACCTGTAGATTTTGCAGGGAGAATGGTTTATAATGACAAAGGTGAAGTGTGTTTTAATTTTGGAAAACATAAAGGCAAGACGGCTTTGCAGGTTTTTACTGCAGAACCGAGTTATTACGCTTGGATGAAGCAAGGAGATTTCCCGTTGTACACCAAGAAAAAATTGGATGAAGAATGGGCAAAATTCAACGAAAAGAAAAATGAGGAAAAGAACGCTAAACCAGCTCCCGAAGTTAAAAAAGCACCGCAACAGAAAACATATACAAATCAACCTCCTCGTAAAGAATTTAAAGCAAAACAGCCAGCAAAGCCTATAGATGACGACATGTTAGACCAGCTTAAAATGAAATTTGGGAAATAATAGGTTTGTTGGAAATCTAATAGATTAAAGAATCTGCACTTCTATGAAATTTTTGCGTATCGTTATTCTGAGTGTTTTTTGGTTCGGTTATGTAAATGGCCAAATCAAACTTCCGATAGATGCTGTTTATCAAAGGGCTTACCTTCAAAAAACCAGAGATACTTCTGGCAAGCCGGGGGTAAATTATTGGCAGAACCATTCTGATTATAGCATTAAGGTTAAGTTTAATCCAGCAACGAGGCTTTTAAGCGGGCATGTAAATATCACTTATACAAATAACAGTTCAGATACCCTAAAAGAAGTATGGTTTAAGTTGTACCCGAACTTATATAAAAAAGGTACACCCAGAAAGTCTAAAATTGCAGAAGCCGATTTGGGTAAGGGCGTTGCTATACAGAATTTTACCGTTAATGATAAGGTTGTAAGTGCTTATCAAATTACTGGCACAAACATGACGGTAAAAGTCCCTGCCTTGTTTCCAAATAAGAAATTAACTTTTTCTATAGACTACAGCTACACGTTAAACAAAGGCTCACATATCCGTACTGGTCAGGTGGATGATGGCGCTTACTTTATCGCTTATTTCTTTCCTCGTATTGCTGTGTACGATGATGTTGATGGTTGGAACAAATATCCATACAATGGCGCAGAAGAATTTTATAACGATTTCGATAATTTTAAAAGTGAAATAACGGTACCAAAAAATTTTTCGATTTGGGCAACTGGCGATTTGGTAAACGCTCAAGAAGTTTATCAACCACAGATTGTGACCAAGATGAAGCTTGCGGCACGTGTTGATACGGTAGTTAATGTGATTAATGAGGATGAATTGAAAAATCATCTGGTAACAACTCAAAAAGATGTGAACACATTTAAATTTGAGGCTAAAAATGTTACCGATTTTGTGTTTGCGCTGAGCGATCATTATCTCTGGAAATCTACAAGTTTAGCCGTAGATTCTGTAACCAAGAGAAGAACACGAGTAGATGCAGCCTTCAATCCGGCGCACAAAGACTTTTACGAGGTTATAGATTTTGCCAGAAAAACCGTGCATGCGATGAGTTATGTTTTTCCGAAATGGCCATTTCCTTATCAACACGAAACCATATTTGATGGTTTAGATCAAATGGAATACCCAATGATGGTAAATGATAATCCTCTTCAAAATCGCACAGACGCCATCACGTTAACCGACCACGAAATTTTTCACACGATGTTTCCATTTTACATGGGCACCAATGAGACTAAATATGGATGGATGGATGAAGGTTGGGCAACCATTGGCGAATGGACAATTTCCCCCTTGATAGATTCTACCATAGTTGATGAATATGGAATTCAGCCAACCGCTTCATCTTCTGGCTCAAAAAACGACACTCCCATCATGACATTAACACCAGATCTAGTTGGCGGCGCTGCTTTTACAAATACCTATCCAAAACCAGGCCTTGCGTATTTGTTTATAAAGGACTATTTAGGAGAAACAAAATTCAACTTCGCTCTGCACAATTACATCAACAATTGGCATGGCAAGCACCCAATGCCTTATGATTTTTTTAACAGCATAAACACAGGTGCTGGGGAAAATTTAAATTGGTTTTGGAAAAGATGGTTTTTTTATGGCGGCGTAACCGATATAGCCATTACGGCTGTAGATAAAACATCCGATGGATATACAATCACTATAGAGAATAAAAGCCTTAAACCCCTGCCTGTAGATTTAACGTTAAGGTATGAAAATGGCGAGGAGCAAAAGCTACATTATTCTATTGCCGTATGGAAAAACGATGAACAGAAAACGATTGCAACAGTTAAGACAACCGAATTGCTTAAAAAGGTTGTGTTAGGAAGCGCACATGTTCCCGATAAAGACAAAAGCGACAATAGTTTTTCGGTAAAGTAAGATGAATTTCAGAAGTCGGAGGTCAGCAGTCAGAAATCATCACAGTTGCTAATGGTGGCTGGTCTTTGATCCTTGTTCGTTACTTATTAAACCTACTCTCCACCTTTAACATTCTTTTTCTGAACCTTTATACATCTTCGAAATATCCTCGGCATATTTGCTCTCCACTACCTTTCGCTTAACTTTTAACGTTGGCGTAATTTCCCCATCATCAATACTAAACGGCAAACGTTTTATTTTGAAAGCCTTAATGCGCTCGAATTTTGCCAACTCGGTAGATATTTTTTTAATGTCTTTTTCCATCCAGGAAACAATTTCGGCGTCGTCTATAAAAGAACCATCCTGTTCGAAGAAGTTGTTTTTTAACTTAAAAGTTTCTTGCAGTGTTTCTCTATTGGGAACAATAATGGCCGTGATAAATTCACGTTTATCGCCAATTAGAAACAATTGGTCGATTTTTAGGCTTTTTAAATAGATGTTTTCAACTGGTGTTGGATAAATGTTCTTTCCATACGCGTTTACAATCATGTTTTTTAAACGATCGGTAATCTGTAGGTTTCCTTTGTAAAATCTACCGATATCTCCGGTGTGGAACCAGCCATCTTTATCAATAGCCTCAGCGGTTTCGGCTGGTTTGTTAAAGTAGCCTTTCATTACACAGTGGCCTCTTACAATCACTTCGCCTTCTTCGCACTCGAAGTTTGGATCAAAGCTTTCGTGCGTTTGCTTGGCCACGAATGCCTTCGATTCTATGTTCTGTATTCCAACTTCTATGCCTGGAATTATTCTTCCTACGGTACCGTAAACTTGGCGATGAAACTCTGTTACCGACATCACGGGCGAAGTTTCGGTTAAGCCAAACCCTTCTAAAATTACAATTCCAAGATCCCCAAAAAACTCTCCGATGTTTTTGGGCAGCGCAGCCCCACCAGAAATCATAAATTTTAATCGCCCGCCGGTTTTGTCTTTTATCTTGCTAAACACCAATTTTTCTGCTATTGCTTTTTTGATGTTTAACAAAAAGCCTGGCTTTTCTTCGTTTTCTATTGCGTTGCGATGTTTTTTTCCAGTTTCTAAGGCCCAGTTAAATATGTTGGCTTTTGTGCCTCCATTTGTGGTGGCAGATTTTACAGCTTTATCGTGTATGCGCTCTAATAAACGCGGAACGCAGCTCATTACGGTGGGTTTAACTTCTCCCATGTTTTTGGCCAATAGTTCTAAGCTTTGAGCAAAGGCTATTTTGCAACCTTGGGCACAACACACATGGTAGGTAGCTGTACGCTCAAAGACGTGAGAAAGTGGTAGAAAAGACAGAAAGGTTTCGTTTTTATCGATTACGGGAATTTGCTCCAGACAAACCTTTACATTCTCTACAAAATTGCTGTGAGTAAGCATTACGCCTTTTGGCGTACCTGTGGTGCCAGAGGTGTAAATTAATGATGAAACATCTTGTGGCGCTACCAATTTCCTGCATTGATCTATCGCAGCTTGTTCTGAAGACGTAACCTGATGTTTTAACGCCAAAATATCAGCGAAAGCGATGACTTCTACATTCAAATTTGCGGGGATTTCAATTGCCTCATAATCGGCGAAAGCAGGAATTAAATATTGGATAGACTTTGCGTTAGAAATAAGCTTTAACACTTTTTTATATAAGAAACTGGTGCCGATCAGCAAAGCTTTTATGCCTGAATCATTAATGATGTATTCTGTTTCTTTTTCTGAAAGTGTAGGGTAAATAGATACATTTATTGCGCCAATTTGCTGTAATCCTTGGTCGTAGTACACATATTCGGGTGAATTTTCTATAATCAAACCTAAGCGATCGCCTTTGTTAATGCCTTTTTCTAAAAAGTAAGCAGATACTGCATCTGCTTTTTTTAAGGCTTCTTCGAAAGAAATTTCATCCCAAATATCGCCTCTTTTAGCCATTAAGAAAGTCTCGCTTGGCTTATGAAGGTGTTCTACAACGTTTCTTAAAAGCGTTGGCACGGTGGAATATTCGGTTATTAAAGGCATTTTGGTAATGTTGTGATATTTGAACAAGCAATAATACCTATTTTGGAATAATATTGCAAAGCAATATTTATTACTTGAATAGAGCTAAATAGGGAATAAATGTTAAGAGCGAATGGAAACTATAATCCATAAAAAAAGCCTCGAAAATATCGAAGCTCTTAAATATCTTATATCAGGTTTAAACAGAGAAACTTTCTCCGCAAGCGCAAGTTCTACTTGCATTGGGATTTATAAAGTTAAAACCTTTGCCGTTTATACCATCTGTAAAATCTAATTCTGTGCCTGCCAAATAGAGGAACGATTTCATTTCTAAGGCAAGTTTAATTCCTTTGTCCTCAAAGAATTGATCACCCGTTTTTACTTCATTGTCGAAATCTAAGTTATAAGTTAGCCCAGAGCAGCCACCACCTTTTACAGAAACCCGTAAAAAATAGTCCTCGCCCATTGCTGAATCTTGCATCAAATGGCCAATTTTTTCTTTTGCTTTATTGGTTATGGTTATCATGTTTTAAAAATGTTGTGGGTTATAGGTTACGTGTTGCGAGGCAAGGATATGTAAATTAGACTTGCAACCTTTAACTCGTAACCTTCAACCCCTGTTACTAATGATGACTTTTTGCAGAAACAAACGCCTCAAGACCATTCTTAACGCGGTAATCGTTAATGGCCGACTTAATTGCATCTTCTGCCAACACAGAACAATGGATTTTTACTGGCGGTAAAGCCAATTCTTCCACAATGTCCATGTTGTCGATTGTTAATGCTTGATCAATTGTCTTTCCCTTTAACCACTCTGTTGCTAAAGAAGAAGAGGCAATTGCTGATCCGCATCCAAAGGTTTTAAATTTAGCATCTGTAATGATGTTATCTGCACCAACCTCGATCTGCAAACGCATTACATCGCCACATTCTGGAGCGCCTACCAAACCTGTGCCCACATTTTTCTCGCTCTTGTTAAGCGTACCCACATTCCGCGGGTTGTTATAATGATCTATTACTTTTTCTGAATATGCCATGCGTTTATTTTTTTAAACCTTCTGCGAAGGTGACTGTTTTTTGGTTATAGGTTATAGGTTATAGGTTATAGGTTATAGGTTAAGGGTTATGTCTGATGATTTGGCATCCTGGCCGATAACTTTTAACTCTTAACTTTCAACACATTAATTTGCTTCGAAAATTAATGTTCTGCCCATTCTATTTTGCTCAAATCTATACCTTCTTTAAACATTTCCCACAACGGAGAAAGTTCGCGCAAGTGATTTACCGCTTTCTCGGTAATCGCTATCGCATGATCAATATCTTCATCAGTTGTAAACCTACCTAAGCCGTAACGGATGGAAGAATGTGCCAAATCATCAGACAGACCTAAACTTTTCAACACGTAAGAAGGCTCTAAAGAAGCCGAAGTACATGCAGAGCCAGACGAAACTGCCAAATCGCTCATCGCCATCATCAAACCTTCGCCTTCTACATATTTAAAGGAAATGTTAGATACATGAGGTAATCTATGTGCCGTATTTCCATTAACATAGCTTTCTTCCATTTTGTTTAGCGTGCTTTCCAATCTATCGCGCAAAGCAGATAAACGTTTAGCTTCGCTTTCCATTTCCAACCTGCATAATTCGCATGCTTTTCCAAGACCCACAATGCCAGGAACGTTCAACGTACCAGAACGCATTCCGCGTTCGTGGCCGCCACCATCCATTTGTGAAGTAACTTTAACCCTTGGGTTTTTTCTGCGAACATAAAGTGCGCCGACACCTTTTGGACCATACATTTTATGGGCGGTAAAAGCCATCAAATCAATTCCGTCTGTATTTACGTCGACAGGAATTTTTCCAACCGCTTGCGTGGCATCGCTCATAAATAAAGCACCATATTTGTGTGCAATGGCAGCAATTTCTTTAACCGGCTGAATAAGGCCAATTTCGTTGTTGCCATACATAATACAAACCAAAATGGTTTCTGGCGTCATTGCAGCTTCTAATTCTGCAAGATCTATTAAGCCATCTTCTTTAACACCTAAATAAGTAACCCTTGCACCATTTTTCTCTAAATGTTTACAAGTATCTAATACCGCCTTGTGTTCGGTAACCGCGGTAATAATATGGTTGCCTTTTTCTTTGTACATTTCAAAAACACCTTTAATGCCCAAATTGTCGGCCTCAGTTGCTCCAGACGTAAAAATAATTTCCTTTTCGGTACAGCCAATCAACTTAGCAACCTGCTCGCGGGCATAATCTACACCCTCTTCTGCAACCCAACCAAAAGCATGGTTTCGGCTAGCAGCGTTTCCAAATTTCTCGGTAAAATAAGGCAACATTGCCTCTAAAACCCTTGGGTCTAAAGGGGTGGTTGCATTATTATCTAAATATATCGGCTGTTTCATGCTAAGTTCTCTTATTTTTGTTGTACAAAGATACGTAAAAACTTTTCTAACAAATTGCGGTTTATCCCGTTGGCTAAAAATCAGGCAAGTATTTTTACATTTAACCAACCTTAAATTAATGAAAAAAATAGAACACGTGGGCATCGCTGTAAGCGATTTGAACCAAGCAATAGATGTTTATGAAAAATTGCTCAATACCGATTGTTATAAAACAGAACATGTTGAAAGTGAACAGGTAAAAACAGCTTTCTTTAAATCGGGCGAAAATAAAATAGAACTGCTAGAGGCAACTTCTCCCGACAGTCCAATTGCAAAATTTTTGGCGAAAAAAGGAGAGGGTGTTCATCATATTGCGTTTGAGGTAGATGATATTCTGGCAGAAATGGAGCGCTTACATAATGAGGGTTTCGTGCTGCTAAGCGAGTCGCCAAAGAAAGGTGCAGATAACAAAATGGTTTGTTTTCTACACCCAAAAAATACCAATGGCGTGTTGATAGAACTTTGCCAAGAGATTAAATGGTTATAAAAAAATTGATAATAATTAGAAAATGGAGGGGCGGTTTTTCATAGGTTCCGCAAGCCCTGCTAACCGCTATAGTCCCGATGAAAAATCGGGAGCTGCCGCTTTTATCAGGTTTATAAACGAAAACCAGTGTTGTTAACAACTAACCAAGCCGCCGTGTTATTATTAAGCCAAGCTATTCATTGTCAGTTTTTTGAAGAATGATTACGATATTAGGTTTTTCTAAAGCTCTGTAGGAGCGGCCGATTTTTTAGCGGTGGGTTTCAACCCAATGTGAAATTAGCAGGTTAAACCACCAACAGCCCATCCAATCAGCAAGCTCAAAAATTATGTTTATCAGACAAGTTAAAATAACAATAGTCCTGTAGCTTTTTACAATAAGGGCTGTAAGTAAGTTAACTTTCAGAATATTGTATATTTATCGCGTTTAACGCTTAAAAAGCTTTAAGAATTCTAACTATGAAAAAAACCATCCTTTATTTACCATTGGTAGTTATTGTCGCCGCCACAAGTTGTAGTAACCCAAAAACCAATAAGAGTACATTTGCCTCAGATACTTCTGGCGTTTTTGCAAAACCAAGCACGTTGGCGTGGGAAGCACCGAGCTTTGATAAGATTAAAGACGGTGATTTTGCACCCGCTTTTGAAGCGGCTATGAAACAGCAGCAGCAAGAGATAGATTCGGTTAAAAATAACGCTGCGGCGCCTAATTTCGAGAATACCATTTTGGGTATAGAGAAAAGTGGGCAATATTTGGGCAGGGTAAACCGTGTATTTGGGTTGCTTACCGGCGCCAACACAAATCCTACGCTGCAAAAACTGCAAGAAGAGATTGCCCCAAAGCAATCTGCAAATTACGATGCCATTTATTTAAATAGTAAGTTGTTTGCAAGGGTTAAAGCGGTGCACAATCAAAAAGATTCTAGTAAATTGGACGCTGAATCGTTGAGGTTGGTTGATTATTATTATCAGAAATTTACCTTGGCAGGCGCCAATTTATCAGATGCCGACAAAGCAAAACTCAAAACTTTAAATAAAGAAGAAGCTGTTTTAACTTCTCAGTTCAGTAATAAGCTATTGGCTGCAGGAAAAGGCTTGGCAAATACAACGCAACAACCAGATTTACAAGACATGGCAAATAGGAGCGATAGAGAGAAGTTATTTTCTAAATCTTGGAACCGCGCAGAAATGAGCGATGCAAACGACACTCGAAAAACAATTTCTCGCATTGCACAAATTCGTGGTGAGCAGGCAAAGCTTTTGGGTTTTGCCAACTATGCCGCGTGGAAGTTGCAAGACCAAATGGCCAAAACGCCAGAAGTGGTCAACGCTTTTTTAAATGATTTGGTCCCTGCTGCAACGGCAAAGGCAAAAGCAGAAGAGGCCGACATTCAAACTCTTATCGACAAACAAAAAGGAGGATTTAAAGTGCAACCCTGGGATTGGAATTTTTATGCTGAGCAAGTAAGAAAGGCCAAATACAACATCGATGAAAATGAGATAAAACCTTATTTTGAACTAAATAACGTGCTAGAAAAAGGTGTTTTTTATGCAGCTAACCAGTTATACGGCATTACTTTTAAAGAACGTAAGGATTTGCCAGTATATCAAAAAGATGTTCGTTTTTTCGATGTGATGGATAAAGATGGCAGCCAACTTGGTCTTTTTTATTGCGATTATTTTAAACGCGACAACAAAAGTGGTGGCGCCTGGATGGATAATCTCGTGCCTCAATCTAAATTGTTTGGCGAAAAACCAGTGGTGTATAATGTATGCAACTTTACAAAACCTGCAGATGGACAGCCTGCGTTATTAAGTTTTGATAACGTAACTACCATGTTTCACGAATTTGGCCATGCCCTCCATGGCCTGTTTGGCAACCAGAAATATGCCAGCATTTCTGGTACAAACGTAGCCAGAGATTTTGTAGAATTTCCATCGCAATTTAACGAGCATTGGGCATCAAACCCAAAGGTGTTAAAAAACTACGCAGTTCACTACAAAACAGGTAAGCCAATGCCGCAAGAATTGTTAGATAAAATTAAAAAAGCAAGCACTTTTAACGAGGGATACGCTTTTACCGAAGCATTGGCTGCCTCGGCTTTAGACATGCAGTGGCACACACTCCCTGCTGGCAGCCCATTGCAAAACGTAGATGATTTTGAAAAAGCTGCGTTAGAAAAAACGCATTTAAATTTAAATGCTGTGCCACCAAGGTACAGAAGTAGTTATTTTCTACACATTTGGAGCAACGGTTATGCAGCAGGTTACTATGCTTATACCTGGACATCAATGCTAGAGAATGATGCATTTTCTTGGTTTCAAGAACACGGTGGTCTAACACGCGAAAACGGTCAGCGGTTTAGAGACATGATTTTATCGAAAGGGAACACAGAAGACTACAACAAAATGTTTTTTGACTTTAGGGGGCACAAGCCAGATATAAGACCAATGTTAAGGAAACGAGGGTTGCTTTAAGCGTTAAATTAGCTACAATTGTCCTGACAATTATTAATAACCCAACTTAACAAGTTAAAATTTAAATAGCTCAAAAATGAAATTAACAAAGAACACTTTTTATCAAATTATTTGCTTGACAACAATGCTGTTTAGTTGTACCATGACGACCGCAAATGTAAAGAATCCGGTATTTATCGATAATAATAAGTTTCAAAATGCACTTACCAGTCTTGTTACGGCAGAGAATATTAATCTTCAAGGAAAAGAAGTTACAAAAAACAAAAAGACATCTACAGAACTCACAGTGAGTATAACAAATGGAAAAAATATTCCCACAAGTGATGACCAGCAAAAAGTTTTGGAGAAATCAATAGCTCAATGTATTAAGAAAAACCTTAAAGACCCTAATGAATTTGATTCATACACAATATTACTTGTTAAAACAATCAAAAATGATGGAACGACAAAAAGGAGTTGGGTGGGTAATGTATTTAAGTCGTCTGAATTATAATATCAGCTAACACCAAAATTGTGCAAATAGTCGCTTGCCGCGGTATAAGGTAATTCAATAGTTATTTGTTTAATTTAAAGCGGTGCGAAATCCGTTCTTCGTTCAACGTCATTTATCCAATAAAATGGCAAAACGTCATCTTGTTTATTTTTTGATTGCATATTGCTTTTAATAAAATGTTTTGGTACATTTGCAACCTCTAAAAGTAGAAAAGATTAATAGAAAACGTTATAGCCGTTGTTGCCAGCAAATTGCAAAAAGGGTCTTAAAGTTTTTACACAAATAACTAAAGAATATTAAAATGAAAAAAGATTTGCATCCTACAAATTACAGACCAGTGGTTTTTAAAGATATGTCTAATGAGCATGCCTTTTTAACTAAGTCTTGCGTAGAAACAAAAGAAACAGTTAAGTGGGAAGATGGAAATGAGTATCCACTTTATAAGTTGGAAATTTCTAACACTTCTCATCCTTTTTATACAGGAAAAATGAAATTGGTAGATACTGCTGGTCGTATCGATAAGTTTAAAACTCGTTACGCGAAGAAGTAATTTTCTAGCACTTATAATATTTTTTTGAAGTCCGCGTGTTAAAAACAGCGGACTTTTTTTATTTTTGCTGCTTATGACAATCAATTTCTTTGATGACGACAGTTGGGAAACTCTAAATCCACTAACTTTTACGCGCCCAGTGGCCGATTTGAGGATTGGAATACTCACCATAGCAGAAAAATGGGCAAAATACTTTAATGCCGAGTTTGGTTTTATAACCAAAAGCTACCTTTCGCAAAAATTTACTGCCCATCAGCATGCAGATACTTTTATAAACGGCTCAATTTGTCCAGGTCAAGCGCTGTTAGATGCTGTTGATCAACTTTTGGATGGAGAAGTTTTGTTGAAAGGGGATTTGGTGATCGCTTATAAAGCAACTTCTATCATTCAGCATGATTTTAATCCCAGAAAGGATTTAAAGCATATAGCGTTTGATAGAGATTTGTTGAAAATATCCTATCCAGAACATATTTTTTCAAATAATGTAGCAGAGATTAATAAAGATTTTAATCTTTTAACTAAGGGAAGAAACTCTGCTAAGTTGAGCAATACCAATACATTTCTGGGTGACAATATTTTTGTAGAAGAAGGTGCAACTGCCGAATGTTCTGTTTTTAACAGTTTGCAAGGCCCGATTTATTTGGGTAAAAATTCTCAGGTTTTTGAGTTGAGCGCCATCCGTGGTTCTTTTGCACTTTGCGAACATTCTTCAATAAAGATGGGTACAAAAATATATCCTGGTAGCACTGTAGGCCCATACAGCAGGGTAGGAGGAGAATTGAACAACGCGGTTATTTGGGGCTACTCTTCTAAAGGCCATGAGGGTTATTTGGGTAACGCGGTTTTGGGTCAATGGTGCAATCTGGGCGCTGATACCAATAACTCTAACCTAAAAAATAATTATGCTAACGTAAAACTTTGGGATTACACAACAGAGCGTTTTAGAGATACTGGTTTACAATTCTGCGGGCTTATTATGGCAGATCATGCCAAGTGTGCCATAGATACCATGTTTAATACAGGTACGGTGGTAGGTGTTGCAGCTAATATATTTGGAGCTGGTTTTCCACGAAACTTTATTCCAGATTTTTCTTGGGGCGGTGCTGCTAAGATAGAAGAATACAGTCTAAAGAAAATGACCGAAACCGCCGAAAAAGTTTTCAATCGTAGAGATATGCCTTTTGATAAACTAGAAAAAGAGATAATGGAACACGTGTTTGAGCAAACCAAAAGATTTAGAAAATTTAATTAACACAATAAAAATGCTGTGCAGGGGTTATCTTCAAATACGTTGTAAGATTGCCAATACAGCTTAAAACCAATGAGATGAGAAAAAATATTATTGCAGGGAACTGGAAAATGAATTTAGATTATAACGAAGGTGTTTCGTTATTTAGCGAGATTGTAAACATGGTTAAAGATGAGCGCAAAGGCGATCAGCTAGTTGTAATTTGTCCTCCCTATATTCATTTAAACAGTTTGGCAAAACTAGGTGGCGCCGAAGTTAAAATTGGTTCGCAAAACATTAGTGATAACGAGAGTGGAGCTTTTACCGGCGAAATTTCTGCCAAAATGGTAAAATCTACAGGTGCTGAGTATGTAATTATTGGCCATTCAGAACGCAGAGAATATTTTGCCGAAAGCGATGAACTACTTGCTGCAAAAACTAAAAAAGCTTTGGAGCATCATTTAAATCCTATATTTTGTATTGGAGAAACCTTAGATGAACGCAACAACGGGAGTTATTATGAAGTGTTGAAGAAACAATTGTTGCATGGCTTGTTTAGCCTTACAGAGGCAGATTTTAGCAAAATAACAATTGCTTACGAGCCTATTTGGGCTATAGGTACAGGATTAACAGCCACGCCAGAGCAAGCGCAAGACATCCACGCGTTTATACGGAGCGAAATTGAAGCCAATTACGGTTTCAACGTGGCAGATGATACCAGTATTTTATACGGCGGAAGTTGCAATCCAAAAAATGCCAACGAGCTTTTTTCTCAAAAAGACATTGATGGCGGCTTAATTGGCGGCGCTTCCCTAAAATCTAGAGATTTTACAGATATTATTAGGGTATTCAATAGCTAATGCAATACATAAAGGTAGTAGTTCAGTTCGATAAAATCGAAGATTATCAGCAAGATTTGTTTATTAACGATCTTGCTGATATTGGCTTTGATGCTTTTGAGGAAGCAAAAAATGGCTTTACAGCATATATGATAAAAGATCATTTCAGTGAGGAACAACTAAAGGTGGTTATCGCAAATTATGAAAAGGAATTTGCGACCAGCTATGAAATCGAAGATGTACCCGAGGAGAATTGGAACTTGGAATGGGAGAAGAACTTCGAACCACTTGTTGTTTATGATGTGTGCTACGTAAGGGCTACGTTCCACAAACTAGAACCTTCCTATCCCTACGAGATTGTTATAGATCCAAAAATGGCTTTTGGTACAGGGCATCATCAAACCACTACCATGATGATGGAGTACATTATAGCTGCAGATGTTAAAGACAAGACAGTTTTAGATATGGGCTGCGGTACCGGTATTTTAGCTATTTTGGCTGCAAAAATGGGCGCGAAAGAACTAACCGCAGTCGATTATGATGAGGTTTGCTACGAGAGCACAAAAGAGAATGCAGCGTTAAACCATATTGAAAATATTACCGCGGTTTGTGGAAGTAAGGAGGCCATTCCAGAAAGCGCATTCGATGTAATTTTTGCCAATATCAATCGAAATATTCTTTTAGATCAGATTTCGCGTTACGCAGAGGTGTTGGTTGATAATGGCCGCATCTTCTTTAGCGGTTTTTATCTTGATCCTGATTTAGAACTTATTAAGGTTGAGTGCGCAAAGTACGGACTAAATTATGTTGACCATAAGCAACAAGACAATTGGGTTGCTGCGCAATTTGTTAAGGAAATCTAGTCAGTATTAATTTTTCCTCTTTAACAGGATGCTGATTGGAGGAGCAAATGGTAAGGGAATTGGAAGATATTGCTTCAAAAATCAAAAAGCAAAGGGCTGGTTTAGGGCTTAGTCAAGCCGCTATGGCCAAACTGTTAAAAATTTCTGCTCCTGCTTATTGCAAAATAGAAAACGGCCAAACAGATTTGAATATTTCTAGGTTGATGCAGATTTGCAAAGTTTTAAAGACTACACCGACGGAGTTATTTGCCACCAACTATAGTCAGTCAGCTAACAAGGAAGAAGTTCTTTCTTTAAAGAAAGACTTGTTATTGAAGGAAGAAGAACTTAATAAGCTAAGAAAAAAAGTTATAGATCTTTACGATAAGTTGGGTATGTAACATTGTCAAGTTCTTCCTAATCCGCGTCTACGCGATCTAAATTTTCTTATATATTTTTAGTTGGTTTTGACTTTTTATTGGGATTGATTGGCGCAATAGATGAATGGATAATAATAAAATTCTCAAAAAACCAAGGTATTAATAAAGAACGGATGCTTAATTATGGTAACAAGCAACCCAATATTTATTAAGCGCTTTACATCGGAAGATATGTTGATGAGAATCAATCTTCCTTCAATTGCGGCCAAAGGTGTTTTCCTGAAAATCCAGATGTGCCAATTACCATTATGTTTTTCATTCTCTAGTTTTGATAGCTTAAAAGTTAAGGAACTTTCGGGCGGTTAATTAAAAGTAATCTCACATATTTATAAAAACGATTAATTGGGCCTAAAATTTTTGCCATTTGACAAATCAAACTAGATTTGCAAATATCATCTTTGCGACTATGGACAAATTAATTAATTATCTGTTGCAGTTCGGACAACTAAATGTGCAACAAATTGAATTGGTTAAAAGCAAAGCGAAATCCTTAGAATTGAAAAAGGACGAATATTTTTCTGAAGCTGGGAAAATACCCAAACGAGTTGCCTTTATTACCCATGGAATTTTACGTGTTTGCTATTACGATAGCAAGGGCGAAGAAATAACAAAATATTTTATAGATGAAAACAACTTTGCTGTGGACATTAACAGTTTTACACAAAAAATTCCTTCGTCAGAATATGTGCAGGCGGTAACAGATTGTTCACTTTTAATTTTTTCGACCGAAGCATTGGATGAACTATCGATGACCATCATTGGCTGGGATAAGATCATCAGCCAAATAACAACAAAGGCGTTGATAGAAAAAGTAAACAAATTAAGTCCGATGTTGGCAGAAGATGCAACAACGCGCTATCTGATGTTTTTAGAAAAATTCCCAACACTAGCCAATAGAATTCCGCTTTCTAATCTCGCATCATATATGGGGATAACCCAATCCTCGTTAAGTAGAATAAGAAAAAACCTATGAGAAAGATATTAAATGAAAACCTTCCTATCCTAACAGAAAACTGGGAGGGAAATCCGCTTGATGCTGAAGGAAGATACAAAAACCTACATGGGAAAAGTGAAAAAACATACAAAGATTTATTCAAGTGGCAGTTAAGTAAAAATCCGTTTAGAAAACACAAGAAAAACCAAAAAACAAACGTAGAAGTACTAAAGAACAGTGATTTTCTATCAGATAAGCGAAATGGTTTCACTTGGCTGGGACATGCAACTTTTGTTTTTACGTTGAATGAAAAAAATATCATCATAGATCCTGTATTCGGTAAAATAGGGCCATTGAAAAGATATACAGAATTTCCTTGTAGTCCAACGGATTTGATTTATATTGATATTATCCTGTTATCACACAATCATCGTGACCATTTAGACGAAAAAAGCATCAAACAACTTTGTAATCGAAACCCCCAGGCGGTAATTTACACCACTCTTGGTATATCAAAATTATTACGCAACTGGTCTATCAAAAATGAAATTATCGAAGCAGGGTGGTATCAGCAATTTAAAGAGATTGCAGGAATAAACATCTCTTTAGTGCCGAGTAAACATTGGAGTAGGCGTGGGCTTTTTGACCTAAATGAAATGCTATGGGGCGGTTTTATGATTCAGGCAGCGAACCATTGTCTATATTTTGCAGGCGACAGCGGAATTGACGACCACTTTACACAGATAGGCAAATTGTTCCCTAAAATAGATTATGCATTTATCGGTATCGGGGCTTACGAGCCAAACTGGTTTATGAGAGATTCTCACACCAACCCGGCGGAAGCGGTAGAATGCCAGCGAATGCTTAAAGCAAGCAAACTCTTCCCAATGCATTATGGCACTTTTGACTTAAGTGATGAGCCGATTTTTCTTCCAAAAGAAGCTTTACAGGATATTATGAATAAAGAAGAGTTAGCTAATATAATTTTTGGAACAATTGGGAAGAAAGTGCTTTTATAGTTTTTTTTTATTTGCCAAATGGCAAATGGTTTCATTTTCAAATGCTAGACCTTTGTATTAGAATTTTAAAAAATGAAAAATGAAAACAATAATAATCACAGGTGCAAATAGCGGAATAGGATATGAATGTACCTTGCAAATGGCGAAAATCGCAAAAAGCGAAGAAATCATTTTAGCTTGCAGAAATGTCCAAGCCGGCAATGAAGCGATTAGCAAAATCAAGGAAAAAACTGGGCACCAACATCTCAAATGTTTGCAACTGGATCTTGCTTCACTAAAATCCATTAGGCAATTTGTTGAGACATTCGCTAAAGAAAAACACGAATCGATTGTCGCCTTGGTAAACAATGCAGGTTTGCAGAATATTGGTAAAACACAATATACTTCTGATGGATTTGAAATAACTTTTGGCACAAATCATTTAGGTCCTTTTGCACTGACACAATTGTTGCTCCCATTTATGGACAAAAACGGAAGCATTTTATTTACCGCAAGCGATACCCACGATGCAACTAAAAAAACTGGGATGGAACCGCCTATTTATACCAATGTAGAAGATTTGGCTTATCCAAGTGCAACAGCTACCGAGAAACACAACATTGTTGGGCAGAGAAGATACACAACCTCTAAACTCTGTAATGTGTTAACAGCGTATAGTTTGCAGGAGAAATTAGCAGATACAAATATACGCGTTAATGCTTTCGACCCTGGCTTAACACCCGGAACAGGGCTTGTTAAAAGTTACCCGGCCGCTATAAGGTTTTTGTGGAAAAACATAATGCCAATAATGACGCTTTTTAAACACAATACTAATATGCCCTCAAAATCTGGAACGAGACTTGCTAATTTAGCATTTTCCAAAGAATTTAGTAATCTGAAAGGCATCTATTTTTCAGATGGAAAAGTGATAAAATCTTCCAGTGATTCTTATAATGCGGATTTTCAAAAAGACCTTTGGGATACCAGTTTAAAGTTGACAAACACAAATTTGTAGGAAATGCCGTGGAGATAAACTAAGTTTTTATCAGTCTGAGTTTCGAAGTACGAGTTACGGTCTTGACGGCTTTCTATAAATCAGTAACAATATATTGTAAATTATCCTCCAGATCACTTTTATTTAAATTCAGAATTTAAAGACTGTTGTCTTAAGGAGTTTGTACTAGGCAAGACAATAAGAAGTAGTTGGAAATTAAGAAACCAACGGACAATGAATAAAACGCTGGCATATAACAGCAAATTTATTGTCGAATGGCTGAAAGTGGTTTACGTTAATTCGTTAGCTGTTTACGTTAATTTAGCGCGATACTAAAATGATACTTGCAAACAATGCCATTTCAGCACGTATTGCAAAACTTAAATATTCGGTATATAAAACACGAAGAATTCAACCACGTAAAGCAACAATTAGTTGAGGACAAAAGTGCAATCCTTAAATTTTTATTCGCTATTGGGCTTTCGTTCTGGCTGCAAATTCTTCGATAAACTTTTGTACCTATTCTGTATTTTTACTTCTTTATTGAGGGTTGGTTCTAGGCTAAAAATTCATTAAATCTCCAGCCATCACCAATTCGTAAACGTTAGCGGCAAGCATAACAAAACTAAAAGTGTAACAGCTGCCGCGCTTTATTCGCAAGCGTTTATATCTTTCATGAGTTGTGCAACAGTAGACACGACCGTTTAACCAATTTCTTAAAATGTATGCTTGCAGCATAATAATTTTCTAGATCTATTGGGTAGTAGCCATAATGCTTTTGGCGCGCAGATAAAAACTCTGAATTTCCATTTGCTTCTCAACCTCGGCAATTGCTTTCATCAGGTTGTTTTGAGTATTGATTAGGCTGTTAGAGGCTTCTATCATAATTATCCAAACGGGTTTCATTTGTTCAATTAATGCTTTGCCTTTATCGGTTAACTGCAAAAGACGCTTACGCTCGTCGGTTTTGTCTTTTGATGATTTAATTATTTTCTGCTTTTCCAAATCATTTAATAAGCCGATGGTTGATGGATGGGTATATCCAATTTCGGCAGCCAGTTCTACCACGCTTAATAACGGTTTTAAACTGAGTGTATAAATGACTGGAAACCATTTGGGTTCAAAGTCGATGCCATGTGCTTTATAGATTAGAGCGCCGTCTTTACGCATTTGTTCGCCTAAGCGTTGCATGCGGGTGGCGATGGCCAGAACGCCCGATGCCTCGATAACTCCCATCGTTAATGATTTAAATGTAAACGGTAGAACATTCTGTCGGTTGCCATGCGTGGGAAATGTTTTGGTAATTCATCTGCACTTGTCGCTATAAAACCATTACGCTTATAAAAGCTTTGCGCAGCCTTTAGTTGCGGCACTGTTCCCAGGTAAGCATCATCATATTGATTATCGTGACAATTCTGTAGAAGAGTATCGAGCAGCTTTTGCGCTACACCCCTCTCTTTTCCCCGGTAGTCTGCTTTAACAAACATTTTCCGTATGGTGGCTAAACCTCGCCCGCTATTTATCAAACCTATAGTGCCAATTAATTCTTCTCCAAAGAAAGCACCCCAGAAATTACCTCCACCCTGGTGATAATTTTTTTCTATATCCAGCAGATCGGGCTGATCATTAAGCGTAACCGCTAATCCAAATTCACCCTTCTGAATATTTAGGATGAGCGCTATAATTTGCGGACACCAATCATTATAGATAGGTCTGATTGTTATTGAATTTGCCATAAAATATTATTTTTTTCAAATATATGTAGTTGGCTACATATATTCTCGGGTTAAACAAATTTTTTTGAATAATCCACTTTTCAGTTAACAAGAGTTTGCATTTGACAAAGGCATCAATAATTGTATGCTGGATTCGTACTTATCTGGGATAAATTCATAAATATTAGCGAAGAACGGGTAACAAACTAAAAATTTGTCCAGATGAATAAAGCGCTAGATGGTAAGACGCCATTAAAGTATAGAACAGAATAGGTCTAAGATTTGACAGGATGTGTATATATTAAATTTGATTTTTATCACGAAAATCAGAAGCTATCAAAATCGAGGTCTAATACTTAGTTGTAAATTTCTCATTATGCCTTGGGTATTTGATGGAGCTTAGGCATAGTTATTTTATGAATACGCTTGGCGAGGTTGAGGATTTTATAGCAGAGTATTTTCGGCGAAACGAAGGTATTATAAAAAATGGTGATTCCGCTGAAACCTCAATCTCGCCAAACGGCTTTTGTGAGCTGACTTTTTTTATTTAAATTTCTATTTTTCATTATTCAGTTTGCTTAAAGTTACTAACTTGTTTTTCAAATTTTCCGCTGTCTTTAAAAGCACATAAATTTCCATCAGGGTCAAAAAATTTAGCTATTATTCCCCAAGAATGTTCTTTATAATCTACTTTTACATTTTTTAATGTAAGTTCTTTGGCAAGTATTTTTACATTTGGCACGTTCATTCGCAAACAAGTTCTTGTTCGCTCATTTTCTGTTTTTTGTCCATTATATTCATCATCAAATTCTACCATCAAGTAAGATTCTCCAAACTCAAAACAAGTCAAATTCTCATTTTAAAATATTTTATTCAGTCCAAGTAAACAGCAACTTCAACTCACCTTTACACACCCAGAACACGCAAAGAAAGTTAGTATAGTAGAAAATATAGGTATTTACGCATGGCATTGTAACCATCATTTAGCCCATATTACATCGCTAAAGCAAGTAAAGGGATGGAAATAAGGAATTATTCCTTATTACTTTTATCGATTCAAATCTGAACTAAAAACTTTAAGTCGTTAAATTACAAATGGTAAGTTCTTCAGTTTAATATTAATCAAAAATCGAAAATTTTTTGGGATTTTGTTTCTATCAAAAAACCCCAGTATATTGCAAATTCCAACTCGGATTATGCGAAGCGGGTATTTTTGTCTGTTGACGTCTTAAAAATAATACTTTGTTTCATATAGTTACATATACATGTTTTTATGAATATTGGATATGCAAGTGAGCAGCCAAGATCAGAATCTAAGAGCTACCTGCTACCATGATCTAAAAGTTGCTACCCCATTCTCAAAAAAAAGCCAGCCTTTATGTTCAACTTTCTTTGGCAACCTATTGCGCAATTTCGTATTTTAGCCCTATAACCAAAATATCTTATGATAAACAAAGTTGTACAGGACGCCCAAACGGCAACCAGAGACATTATGAGCGGTTCAACGATAATGCTCGGAGGATTTGGATTATGCGGTATCCCAGAGAATTGTATTGCCGCGTTGGTTTCTAAAAACATAAACAATTTAACCTGCATTTCTAATAATGCAGGGGTAGACGACTTCGGCATTGGCTTATTGTTGCAACAACGGCAGGTAAAAAAGATGATTGCTTCGTATGTTGGTGAAAATGCCGAATTTGAAAGACAACTTTTAAGCGGCGAATTAGAGGTAGAGCTTGTGCCGCAAGGTACATTAGCCACAAGATGCATGGCCGCAGGTTATGGCATGCCTGTAATTTACACCCCAGCAGGTGTTGGCACCGAAGTGGCCATTGGTAAAGAAACCAGGACGTTCGATGGGAAGGAATATTTGATGGAATATGCCTTTAAGGCAGATTATGCGCTCGTAAAAGCTTGGAAAGGGGATACTGCTGGAAATTTAATTTTTAGAAGAACGAGCAGAAACTTTAACCCCATTATGGCGATGGCGGGCAAGATTACCATTGCCGAGGTAGAAGAATTGGTAGAGGCAGGAGAGTTAGATCCAGATCAGGTTCACACGCCTGGCATTTATGTACACCGGATCTTTCAAGGTAAAAATTACGAAAAGAGAATTGAGCAGCGAACAGTTAGAAAAGGGTAGACTGAACGTAAAAGCCTCTCTTAACAAACATCTAGAATGCTAACTCTCTTGATTTTTGGATGAAAACAACTGGATAGAAACTAATTAAAAACAGTAAAAACCGATATGGCCTTAACCAAAGAACAAATAGCGCAACGTATTGCAACAGAAATAAAAGATGGTTACTATGTAAATTTAGGGATTGGCATTCCAACTTTGGTGGCTAATTATTTACCCAAAGGGATAAACGTAGTTTTACAATCAGAGAATGGCTTGCTTGGTATGGGGCCGTTTCCGATAGAGGGCGAAGAAGATGCAGATTTAATTAATGCAGGCAAGCAAACCATAACCACCTTGCCTGGCTCGTCTATTTTCGATTCTGCCATGAGTTTTGGTATGATTAGAAGCCAAAAGGTAGATTTAACCATTTTGGGTGCCATGGAGGTTGCAGAAAATGGAGACATTGCTAGTTGGAAAATCCCGGGCAAAATGGTTAAGGGTATGGGCGGAGCTATGGATTTAGTTGCTTCTGCAAAGAACATTATTGTTGCCATGCAGCATGTAAATAAAGAGGGTAAGAGCAAGCTTTTAAAATCGTGCACGTTGCCATTAACTGGCGTAAAGTGCATTAAGAAGGTGGTAACAGAGCTTGCTGTTTTAGAGATTTTGCCGCAAGGCGGATTTAAGTTGCTAGAACGTGCGCCAGGAGTTAGTGTGGGCGAAATTAAGGCCGCTACAGAAGGAAAGCTGATTGTAGAAGGAGAAATACCTGAAATGAAGTTTTAGATACGTTTGTAACTGTTTTTAGAAACGGTTAGCGATTGAAAATTTTATTTTTTAATTCTTTAGAAATCTCTTCAGTAACAGCAATGATATCCTCGGCACTATCGGAATTATTTAAAATTATTTGATCACAATTTGGTTTGTAAGGCAGCAAAAATTGTTTGTAAGCAGGTACTACGTGGTTGTTCCATTTGTAAAGCACATCAGGTTCTGGGTATCCGCGTTCCAATCCATCTCGTTTTACACGGCGCCGAAGCGCAACCTCCTCATCAGCATGTATAAAAATCTGCTGATCTATAAGTGAAGCAATTTCTTTAAAGTGGAGAATAAATAGTCCCTCAACAATGATTATGGGCGCGGATTTGATTTCTAAAATTTTAACAACTGCAAGCGTATTGTTAAAATTATATTCTTTTTTGTATACAATCCCACCGCTCATCAGTTGTTTAATGTCTTTTAAAAATTGTTTACTATCAATAGTGCTCGGCAGGTCGAAGTTGTATAATTTGTTTTCTTCTTGGGTCATTTCTCCTGCTGGGATGTAATAATCATCTTGAGAAACCAAAGTAACCTCATCTTGTTTGAAATGATGAAGAAATGCGTTTAAAAAAAATGTTTTTCCAGAACCACTACCGCCCGCTATACCTATAACAAAGGGCTTTGTCTTTAAACTCATTGTGCACTGTACATTAATTCACATAGAAAACGCTTATCTAAGGCGCCAAGCGAGTCTGCAACCGCTTTTGTCATTACAATAACCACGTCTTTTGTCGATTCATTTTCAGTAAACTTACCTACAACTTTTGCAAAAGTAGAAATATTAGTCATTGGATTGGTAATTTTTATTACAGTGCCAATTGGTGCGGTACGATGAAGTACCAACATCTTAGAACCATCTAAATCTTGGTCTGCAATCCAAATGCCTGTTCCTTTTTCTTCTACTTGGTTTAAGCCATATACGCTAGGGTCGCGTCTCAGTTTTGGATCTTTTAAGGTAAGACTATCTGGATGTTCTTTTTGTTCTTCAATAGAAGCTTCATTGACCGATTGAGGTTCTGGTGGCTTAGGGATGATAAGTTTCTGCCCAACATCCAAATTATTTCCAACCATCTTGTTCGCTTCTTTAATTTGAAAAGTAGTAAGGTTAAACTTTTTGGCAATGCTATAAATATCTTCGCCATTGGCAACCAAATATTCAAAAGAGGTTGCTTGTGCAGCAACTTCGGGGGCAACTTTCGCCGCTTGTTGGTCAATCGGCACCACTACGTCAACCAGAATATTCGAAGGAATTTTAATCACCTGACCAATCTTCAGGTTGTTATCATCTAGGTTATTTGCTTTTCTAATTTGGTATGCCGTAACACCAAACTGCTTAGATAATGTAAAAATATTTTCGCCATTTGCAACTTTGTGCGTACCGGTGGCTTCTTTCGTAACTGCAGTTGGAGCACTTCCAGCATCGGGTACGTTAACCGCCGTAGTGCTGTCTTTATTTTGGTGGGTAGGAATTTTAAGCTTTTGGCCAATTCGCAAATGTGTGCTGCTCAAATTATTCAACTTTTTAAGTTCTTCTACGGTAGTTCCGTAGTTTTCGGCAATCTTGTTTAAAAATTCTTTAGGCTTTACAATATGTTCTATAATAGATGCATCTGTTTGTTCCACTACATTGCTGCCGGCTGGCGCAGCAGTTTCTTGAGCATTTACGGCCTCTCCTAATGCTTTTGCTTTCTCAGTAATCGGTATTTTAATCACTTGGCCTATGCTTAAATTAGATGTTGATAAACCATTTAACTCTTTAAGAGTGCTTATTGTTGTACCATACTTTTCAGCCAAAAAATTTAAGTTGTCTTTTGGCGCAATGGTGTAAGTAAAATATGCTGAACTAACCGTACTGTTATCGGCGTTTTTGTTGGTATTGGTAAAAGGCAACTTTGTTGGTACCTTTATAATAGTCCCAACTTTTAAATACTTATTGTCATTGTAAAGAAGTACTTCTTTTGGCGAAACATTGTATCGCCTTGCAATAGAATAGTATGTTTCTTTTAACGACGCTTTGTGAATGATTACTTTTAAACCATCAACATTCTCTACGCCTATAGAATCTGTGGGGTTTTTTGCCTGAACAATTTGGAAATCTAGGGTACTAAGAGCTAATAGAATAATGGCAGATAAATATATTTTTTGCATCTATTTTATTTGAATTTTCTAGTCAGTGATGGCAATTATACGAATAATAGTTGAAGCGCTTTCGACACGAGTGTCAATTTTATTTCTTTAAAACGATTATCCGTTAACAAACAAGGTGTTCTGCTGTCATTGTTAATAAACGGTCATACAACTGCCGTATTGCGTAAAATGGTCATTTCTTAGAAACTTTATATTTGGTTGAGGGTTTAAGGTTTTAGAACAAATACAATAATTAAATTATGAATGCGAAAGAAATAAGTTTAGAAGAAAACAAAATTAAGCCAATAGTAGACATGCTAAATGATTATTTGGCAAATTATCAAATACACTATCAAAAGTTGAGGGGTTGCCATTGGAATGTGAAAGGCCAGAACTTCTTTACATTGCATATAAAATTCGAAGAACTTTATACAAACGCGCAGGTTACCATAGATGAGATTGCAGAACGCGTTTTAACTCTTGGCAAACCACCGCACAGCACCTTTAGCGATTATATTGCTGAAGCTTCTATTAAAGAGAGCCAAACAATAGGTATGAAAGATATGGATATGGTTGATGTACTACTAGACGATATGGCAAATTTAATAGAATTAGAAAGAGATCTGCTTGAAAAAACGGCGAAAGTTGGAGATGATGGAACCAATGATATGGTTAATAGGTTTATGCAATTTAAAGAGAAAAACACCTGGATGTTGCGATCTTTTGCAGGGAAAAAATAAAAAATACGGTTACTTTTAGCTTTATATAGTAATTTCTTGTTCGATAACTCGTTTTTTACTGTAGTTTTTCTAAATCTTATAACCTCTTATAAATAATAATGGCATACAGCAGTTTGACGGCTTGCGTTGCAGACCTCGAAAAAAATGGACATCTAGTAAGAATAAAACATCAAGTAGACCCTCACTTAGAAATGGCGGCCATCCATTTAAGGGTTTTCGAAAACAAAGGGCCTGCAATATATTTCGAAAATATTAAGGGAAGTCCTTTTCCTGCAGTATCTAATCTATTTGGAACGTTAGAACGATCTAAATTTATTTTTAGAGATACCTTACATAAAGTGCAGCAGTTAGTAAGTCTTCGAAATGATCCTATGAAAGCGTTTGCAAATCCGCTAAAATACATAGGCTCGGCATTAACTGCATTTAGTTCGATTCCGAGGAGGACTAACTCCGCAAAAAAATATTTTTTAAAAACAACCATCGATAAGCTCCCTCAAATTAAAAATTGGCCTAAAGACGGAGGGCCATTTATTACGATGCCTCAGGTTTATACCGAAGACATAGACAAACCTGGAGTTTTAAAGTCCAATCTTGGAATGTATCGTATCCAATTGGCAGGAAACGAGTACGAATTAAATAAGGAGATTGGCCTTCACTATCAATTACATAGAGGAATTGGTATTCACCAGACCAAAGCAAACAAGGCAGGTGTTCCGTTAAAAGTGAGCATTTTTGTCGGCGGCCCGCCCTCGCACCCTTTGGCGGCAGTAATGCCATTGCCCGAAGGCTTGTCTGAACTGACCTTTGCAGGTGCTTTAGGAAGTAGGAGATTTCGGTATTTTTATGATGATGAAGGCTTTTGCATTTCTGCCGATGCAGATTTTGTAATCACAGGAACCGTAAATCCCGGAGAAAACAAACCCGAGGGGCCTTTTGGTGATCATTTGGGTTATTATAGCCTAAAGCACCCGTTCCCTTTAATGAAAGTGCACAATGTTTACCATAAGCCAAATGCTATTTGGTCTTTTACCGTTGTAGGCAGACCGCCACAAGAAGATACGAGTTTTGGTGCGTTGATACACGAAATAACTGGAGAGGCGATTCCGAAAGAAATTGCAGGATTGAAGGAGATAAATGCTGTAGATGCGGCCGGAGTTCATCCACTACTTTTTGCGATTGGCAGCGAACGGTACACACCTTATTTAGAGCTTAAAAAGCCGCAAGAGGTTTTAACCATTGCAAACCAAATTTTGGGTAAAAACCAACTGAGTTTAGCTAAATATGTGCTTATCGCTGCGCGCGAAGACGACGAGAACCTCAGCACCCAAAATATTGCTGGTTTCTTAAAACATATTTTAGAGCGGATAGATTTTAACGGTGATGTTCACTTTTATACCAACACCACAATAGATACGCTAGATTATAGCGGCGACGGACTAAATAGCGGATCGAAGGTAGTTTTTGCCGCCGTTGGAGAGGTAAAAAGAAATTTAGCTACACATTTGAGTGAAGCTGATTTTGCCCATTTTTCTGTCGAAAACGAGATTTCGGTAGCGCTGCCTGGTGTACTTATGATGTTTCCTGGCAAATACTTAAATGCTGAAAATACGCTTATCCAAATAGCCGAAATTAAAGAACAACTATCAAAAATTGATATAACAGTATGGCCATTGGTGGTGTTGTGCGATAACCCTTTGTTCGCTGCACAGAATGCGGATTATTTTGTTTGGGTAACTTTTACCAGAAGTAATCCGGCTGCTGATATTTACGGTGTTGGCGAATTTATTAAAAATAAGCATTGGGGATGTACAGGTTCGTTGATTATCGATGCCAGAAAAAAACCGCATCACGCTCCAGAGATGTACAAAGACTTAATAATAGAGCAACAAATCGATAAATTTTTTAATCAAGACGGAACTTTAAACCAAAACGAAGATTTTTTTTAATGATGTACTTTGGAAGATAAATCGATTTATTCTGAATGAAATATTTGGGATAAAAAAGCAAAGCAATTTTAAATGCCCCGGCTTTTTTAAATCAATTAATTGTTATTTATTTTCTGAATTCAAGTCTTTTAATGGTAGGGTATTCATAATTAGCGATACGGCTGTCGAAGATCCAAAAGCCGATTTAGGTTTCCCCTCTGGGGTTCTTGTCGCCCATTTCGTTTTAATCAGGTCTAGCGAATTTCTATTATTGTAAGCAACCTTGGCATTTAAAAGCATCCAATCAACAAGATCGGTTTTCTTGGTTTCTATAGTATACATACGGGCATAGCGTGCAAAGATCCCTTTAAAACCTGGTAAATCGTTGCCTCCGTCTTCGTTGTTCATTGTCCTGTCTTTATACATATCTTCTCTGGCGTATCTTGCAATGCGCTCTGCATCCAACAGATAGTTTGCTTCCCCAGTATATTTATACAACATTACTGCTGCACCTAAAAATGTTCCCTGATTATATGTAGAACTCCACGTACCTGTTTTTAAGAGACCAGTTTTTCTATCAAGATCAATATTGTCATTTACCTTGCCTGTTGAAGCATCAAACAGATAAATTTTAGACCAGCTATACAGTGCAATTGCCTTATCGTAATATGTCTTGTCTCCGGTAGCTTCTGCAAGATAACAAGAAGCAACCATGGCTGGCCCCTGTATACACGCATTTTTAGAAGTTTTGGTTTCGAACCAGTTTAAACCGCCACCATATTTATTGGTAAAAGCACGTGCGTACATTTTATCAAATTGATCTTTGCTTTTTTCTAAATAAACCTTATTTCCGGTAAGTAAATAGGCACGAACGCAAAAAATACTCGCCCAAGCAATATCATCATTGAATTTATTATACATCCAGTCTTCTTTATTCTGAAGGATAAAGTTCTGATACATAAGATCGAATTTGCCCAGGTATTTTTTGTCTTTGGTAACTTCATAAGCATCCAAAAGTACTTCCATCATTTCCGCTTTGTCCCAAAATCCTTTATGGGTTTCTATTTGATATTGTGTATACCAAGCATTAAAGACTTGATCTGCAATGGCAGCAGTAGGTGCAAAAGGACGAGGATTCTCTTTTTGAAACACCCATTTTTGCGTATCTGTATTAGCAGATTTACTCAGATTAACTTTAGTGCCATCTGTTAAGCTTCTGGTTTGCGAGTTCAAAGCATAATTTTGGTTCGCAGTTTTTACACAATAAACCCCATTGCCCACTTTCTTAATGGTCCACTTTACATAATCAGCATTGGCATTTTCCGTTTGGTCTATCAAAACCGAATCTGTAGGTGCGGCAGAAGCATGGAGTAATTTGCCACTTGCAACGTTTGTTAAGGTATAAATATTTTTATCTACCTGCTTGATCATCCAACGTTGAGCATCAGATTTGGTATCGGTCCACGTAGTAATTGCAGCCCCGTTATCCATGGAAGCATTTTTTACGTTAAGTAGCTTGTTATTTACCTTAGATTTTAGTGTGTAAATAGTGCCCGATTCAATTCCCGGTGTTTGAGCAAACACATAGCTGGCCATTAAAGAAAGCGCAGACAGCAATATGCCACGCAAGTAAATTGATTTCATAAAGGTTCGTTTTTTAAGGATATTTTTGGTTTAATTTTTTTAATATCGCACAAAATCTCAGTTTGATTTACTGTCAATTTTTGTAGATTACCTACATTGTACAGTTTCAACAGATTGATTTTTAAATTTATAAGTGGCTGCTAAGTTCTCTAGCATATTGACTAAGATATTTTTTTGGGACACAACTGTTTTTGAGGTCTACCAAAAACCTATTTGATCATTACACCAGGTTTATTAACCAATGGAATTTTAATCAGGTTTTCATCAACAATGCTTTCAGGTAAAAAAATAAACTTCTTATCGTAAATGGTTCCATCAATGTAATAGCTTAACCAATATTCGTTTGTTAAACCAAATACTTCAGTATCTATTGCTTCTATGGCACCGAATGATTGTGATTTCATATCTCCCAAAAAATGGCGAAGAACCGAAGTTGTTACGGGCTTTCCATTTTTATCGCCATACCCTTTAGAGCTTATTAAAACATTACTTATGTCTATGTTTTTGAGGTTGATTAAATAAACCGACCAATTTTTTACCTCTGGCGTTTCGCCCATAAGCACCACGGCAACTGCAATTTCTTCAACTTTATTCTCTGGTAGATCTGCTTTCAAAATTTCTAGTTTTTTATATAAATAGGAAGTTTCTTTTTATTATGAATTAAGTAAATACTCCAAATATTTGCTCGCTCTTGCCAATTACTAATGTTAAATTTTAAAACCCAATTGGGATAAACACTATAGATTCTTTCACTTTTATACGTGCTCAATTCGCCGGTTAATGCGGCTTTCCTCTTAAATACATAAACGGAATCAAAGTGGTTTTTTTTTAATGCCTCTAATAACTCAACTTCGCTTTTAAATACAATTTCATTAATATTTTTTTGCCTGTAAAAACTAGTCTTAATTCCTGATAAGCTATATAGAGGCTCATTAATGCAATACATATTTACAGGAGGTTTACTTCTAAAGTGTCTATAAACATAGCTGTAGCAATCTAATGCTTCTTGTGCCGGAAAAAATGTTCTAAACAATAATAACAGACTATTTATTGCTACCAACAAAATAAATCCATACTTGGCAAAAGTATTTATTCGATAGTTTTTGAGATAAAAATCACACCCAATAGCGGCTAAATAAGTAAATAAAAACCAAATTGGAAACAGAAATCGCATTTCTTTATGGCCAACCATAAAGTGGCCGATCAAAAAACAAACAGCAACAACTGAAAAAACATGTAACGGTTTTTTATAAACCCCGACTGTAAAAAAACACAATAATACTAGGCTAAGTGGAGGAATTGCCCTTAAAAAAAATAAGTTTAAATAATACCACCACGGGCTTACCCCAAAACTGGCGGCAACACCTGTTACTATGTTGGCAACATAATAATTGTACGGGGTAAATTGCCAAGTGCCATAAAGCCACTTGTCCAAATAAACACATATTATTACCCCAATTAAACCCGAAAAGACCAATATTAGCCATTTATACCAGGTAATTTTATTTACAAAGATTAACCATAAACCTAAACCTATAATGGCGAAAGCCATTTGAAACCTAAAGAAAAACGAAAAGCTTAATAATAAGCCAGTTATAAACATCGAAATCTTTTCTACTGATGGATTTCTGTAGATTTTTAGTAATAGGTAAATGGCTAATAGAAAGCTAATTGCTGCCATGTTTTCCGAAGAAAAACGAACATTAATATAGGGTATAAACCATAAAAATAAGCTTAAGAAAATGAAAATTTTCTTCCCTTTTTCGGTCGAAAAATTGGGTAGTAATAATAGAATTAATTTGCTAACAACAAACCAGCAACAAATTGCTGTAATTAAACGAAGAAGAAAAGCTAAAGTGAATGGATTTTCTACACCAAAATAGTTTAAGCTTTTAATGAAAATATAAGCCAAATATGGCTGTAAACCAGGTCGTATTTTAGCAGCAAATTCCCAAGGTAAATCGGCCGAAGGACTATTTCCTAATTTATAATTTGCAAATTCTAAAATTTGAAATTGTTCATCCGGATGATGAAATCCCTTGCTAAACCAAGCTGTAGTAATAATAAGTACTAAACCTAAAATAAAGTATTTAGAATAAGCAGATTGAAATATGGATTTCATTTATAACTTACTAACCCTTTTACTCTATTTTTTCTTTGCTACGGTTTTCTTTGCGGCAGGTTTTTTTGTGGTGGTTGTTGTTTTTTTTGCAGGTGCCTTTTTCTTCTTTTCAAAAGCATCAGGCACTTGTTCTACAATCATGGTTTTTACAGCATCTAGATTTATATCTACCAATTCTTCGGGTGTATATTTTTGTTTTGTTGTTGGGTTGAGCCTTAATTTTAGCATTGCTTTGCCAAAACGTATAAACGGTCCCCACCTACCATTTTCAATAGCTATTTTTTCTTCATCCCACGTTTTTATATACCTATTGTCTTCTTTTTCTATCTTTTTTGAGATTAGCGTATCTATATCGCTTTGCGAAAGGTCTTCAAACTGGTAGCCTTTTGCCGGAACATTTATAAACAGATTGTTCCATTTTATAAAAGGACCAAACCTACCTTTGCCTTTGGTAACGGGTAATCCATCATAATGTGCTATTGGTGCGTCTGCTTTTTGTTTTTCCTTAATAATTTCTACGGCACGGTCGTAACTTACCGATAGTGGATCCTCATTTTTTGGAAGCGAGATAAAGCTTTCTCCCCATTTTACATAAGGGCCAAACCTGCCAACGCCAATTAAAACGTCTTGTTCTTCAAACGGTTCTAAAATAAAAGGAAGTCTAAAGAGCTCTAAAGCCTCGGGCAAAGCAATGGTGGTAACGGATTGGTTTTTCATCAAGCTAGCGTACTTCGGCTTTTCCTCGTCGTCTATTTCGCCAATTTGAACCAAGGGGCCAAACTTTCCAACTTTTGTGTAAACATTTTTGCCGCTTTCTGGATCTATACCAAGTAAACGTTCGCCGGTGGCACGTTCTGCGGTTTCTAATGTACTTTCTACCTCCTTATGAAAAGGCTCATAGAAGGAGTGGAGCATCTTTGTCCACTCTTGCAAACCGTGGGCAATTTCATCAAATTCTTTCTCTACATTGGCCGTAAAATTAAAATCTACAATTCCTTTAAAGTGTTCAACCAAAAAGTCGTTTACCACTTGGCCAATGTCTGTAGGGAATAATTTTGATTTTTCTGCGCCGGTTATTTCTTTTTTTATTTCTTTTTTTATCGCACCATTTGCTAGTGTCATTGCGGTAAAGTTCCGCTCTTTTCCGTCTCTATCTTCTTTAACTACATAACCTCTATTTTGTACGGTAGATATGGTAGGTGCATAGGTAGAAGGTCTTCCAATGCCTAATTCTTCGAGTTTTTTTACCAAGCTAGCTTCTGTATATCTCGCTGGCGGGCGTCCAAAACGTTGGGTAGCCTGCATTTCGTTTAAAAACAAGGTTTGGCCTTTTGCTAATGGAGGCAATATGTTTCCATTTTCTTTTTCACCGGCATTGTCGTCCTCGTCGTCGGTAGATTCTAGGTAGACTTTTAAAAATCCGTCAAAAATTAATACTTCGCCTTCGGCAACTAAATGTTCTTTTCTGGTTGATGGTAATATTTGAGCAGTCGTTTTTTCGAAAGCGGCTTCGCTCATTTGAGAAGCAATAGCACGTTTCCATATTAAATCGTATAACCGTTGCTCAGAATAGTCGCCGGTTACGCTGTGTTGATCAAAATAAGTTGGACGTATGGCCTCGTGCGCTTCCTGGGCACCTGCCGATTTAGTTTTGTACTTTCTATGGTGCAAATATTTATCGCCGTAAGCACTCTTTATCTCAGCGGCTGCGGCAGCCAATGCGGTATCTGATAGATTTACAGAGTCCGTTCTCATATAGCTAATCTTACCTGCCTCGTATAGTTTTTGCGCAACCTGCATCGTCCTCGCCACAGAAAAACCTAACTTTCTAGATGCCTCTTGCTGTAAAGTAGAGGTGGTAAACGGCGCTGCCGGATTTCTTTTTGTAGGGCGAGTTTCTAAACTGGTAATGTTGAAATCGGCGCTTAAACAGTCTTTTAAAAACAGCTCTGCATCTTCTTCCTTTTCAAAGCGTTGTGGCAGTTCTGCCTTTACTATTTCTTTTCCTTTGCCAGTGTTAAATTGGGCAGTAATTCTATAAGCGGCCGTAGCGTTAAAGCCAACAATTTCTCGCTCTCTATCTACAATTAAGCGTACGGCAACAGATTGAACACGACCTGCGGAAAGTGATGGTTTTATTTTTCTCCACAGTACAGGCGACAATTCGAAACCTACTAAACGATCTAACACACGCCTGGCCTGTTGCGCAAATACGAGGTTATAGTCTATTCCCCTCGGACTATCGATGGCTTTTAGAATGGCAGGTTTTGTGATTTCGTGGAATACAATACGTTTGGTTTTTTCTTTCTGAAGACCTAGCGTTTCAAACAGGTGCCAACTAATGGCCTCACCTTCGCGGTCCTCATCAGACGCTAACCAAACCATTTCTGCGCTCTTTGCTAATTTTTTAAGCTCGGCAACCACGTTCTTTTTGTCGGCGGGTACCTCGTATTTTTGTGCAAAATCGTTTTTAGTATCAATGGCAGAATCTCCTTTTATCAAATCTCTGATATGGCCATAGCTAGATTTTACCAGAAAATCTTTTCCTAAATATCCTTCAATTGTTTTTGCTTTTGCTGGTGATTCTACAATGAGTAAGTTTTTTGCCATTGATTAGGTTTTCTGCAAATAAAGCTATAATAAAAACGAATATCAAAATCGACATGCTTTTTTTAACAGATATAATTTGTTTTTACAAGCATTTCGCTCCCAAATGGTTAAGAATTTTTTAAATATGCGGATATTCTCAAACGGCTCTTCATCGCTTTGCAAAACAAAACCCGAGCGTTGGCAAAGGCGAATAATTGTGTAATTATTTTTTTCTGAGCGTGATGACTGTAATTTCTGGCCAAATGCCAATTCTGCCAGAGAAACCTAAAAACCCGAACCCTCTATTTATATTTAAATAGCGATTGTTTTCTTCTTTTATACCCGCCCAATGTTTGTAGCGGTATTTTACCGGGCTCCATTTAATGCCGAAGGCTTCTATGCCAAACTGCATTCCGTGCGTATGGCCAGCCAGCGTAAGCGCAATGTTCGACGGAAAATTTTTCGTTTCTGCATCCCAATGAGAAGGATCATGTGATAACAGTATTTTAAAGTCTGTAGCATCGGTTCCATGCAAGGCTTTTTTCAAATCGCCACGCTCCCCAAATCCAACACCCCAATTTTCTATACCTGCCAAAATAATTTTTTCGTCACCTCTCGTCAAAGTTATATGTTCATCTAAAAGCAACCTAAAACCTAAGGCAGCATGATTTTCCTTTAATCGGGCAAAGTTTGCTATTTTTGCTTCTGGGTTTGGCCACTTTGCGTAGTCGCCATAATCGTGGTTGCCTAAAATGGAATATTTACCATAGTCGGCACGTATGTTAGAAAATATATTAATGTAAGGCTCAATTTCTGTTGCAACATTGTTTACCAGGTCGCCGGTAAATACAAATAAATCGCTTTTCTGCTTATTAATTAAGTCAATTCCTTTTTTTACTTCTTTGGGCTTGGTAAAACTCCCAGCGTGTACATCAGAAATTTGTGTAATGGTAAATCCGTCAAAATTCTGTGGCAGGTCATCGAAATAAAGGGTGTGCTTAATTACTCGGTATGCATATTTCCCCTTTACAATTCCATATCCGAAAATAACAATGGTTAACAACAACATGGTAAGGCAGAAGCCAACCCAGTAGTAATTTCTTTCAAAATAAAATAGACTTCCAGAAAATTTAGCTGAAAGTGCAACAAAGAAACCCACAACGTCTCCAAGTAGCAGAAAAATAGAGAAAACCACCTCAGCCAAGAAGAACATTAAAAATGCATGGGTTACCACGGTGAAAAATTTGGCTGTATGCTTTTTTCGAAATTGCATAATCGCCAGAAATAAAAAACCCGCTAATCCTACAGAAAAAATCCATAAGAAAGAGGCAAACCAATGGTTCGGAAAAAGAAAATGAACCCCGCCAATGGCATAAAAGTTTAGTAAGACATAGAAAACTATAAAGAGTAATAGGGGCAACAAGCTTATTTTGCGCATAGTGCGTAAGGAATTTTAAAAAGTACAAAGATAATCGATAATGATACCCTACGAATTACTAAGCGTTTAACAAATGTAAATTTGTGCTTTAGAACAAAGAACTATGCGCTCTAGGCAAAATTATAGCAATGGATTTCAATCTGTTGCATACAATGATGGTTTTTATAGATGGCAAATATTGGATTGAAATCTGCCGTTAACACGAACTGAAGCTATGCGTTTGGTTGTTTTTGGCTTAGGTTTATCTTAAATAGCGGGCAACATCAGTTTTAAGGTTGGTTATACCGGTATAGTTGCTTACATTAATCAGACTTAAAACCAAACGGCCGCGATAGTAGATTTTTCGGCTTTCTTTATTAGCTTTGTTAACATTATGCTGTCTAAAAAAACCAAATATGCCATAAAGGCCCTTGTAGTATTGGGAAAAAACATGGATAATCCGCCTATGCAAATTCAAAAGATTGCAGAGCAGGAGAGTATTCCCAAGAAATTTTTAGAGCAAATTTTGTTAGACCTCAGAAATGCAGGTTTTCTTTTTAGCAAAAAGGGTGCAGGCGGAGGCTATTCGCTTAACAAAAAACCAGAAGATATTTTTTTAGTGCAAGTAATGCGTGTTACCGATGGGCCAATTGC
The DNA here is from genome assembly GCF_040547165.1 of Pedobacter sp. UYP30. Taxonomy (NCBI): domain Bacteria; kingdom Pseudomonadati; phylum Bacteroidota; class Sphingobacteriia; order Sphingobacteriales; family Sphingobacteriaceae; genus Pedobacter; species Pedobacter sp. UYP30. The sequence goes on from NZ_JBEPPD010000017.1 coordinate 47,686, forward strand.
AATGGTACCTTGTGCCAGTCTAAATTTTTACCATAAGTGCGAGGAATGTGAGGACGAAAAGACTTGTGGCATTAGAAGTGCTTTTATAGACGTTAGAGATGCAACTTTAAAGGTGCTTACCGAGACCAGCATTGCTCATATAATTGCCCGTGAGGATAAGATGAAACTACTGTTATAAAATTTTTTATAAAAAATGTCTACTATTCCTATATACTTTATATATTTGCCGAAAATCATTTTTAAAAATAGAAATAATCAGCTCTGAGCTGTAAGGAGTGAAGAAGTAATAACATAGAACGTAAAGCCAATACCATAAACAAATGCAAACTTTTAGAACAGAGTTAGAAAACCCAGTCGTATCGCAAGACATTATTGATTTAGCAAAAAAAATAAATGAATTTAGAAATGGCAAACTGCACGACGATAAATTTAAAAGTTTACGGTTAGCCCGAGGAATTTACGGCCAGCGGCAGCCTGGTGTTCAAATGGTGCGTATTAAGCTGCCATTTGGTAAGGTAACCTTTAAGCAGTTTTTGCGCATTGCAGATATTGCAGAGGAATACGGAAGTGGAAACTTACACCTTACTACGCGCCAAGACATACAAATTCATTATGTTAGTTTAGATAGAACGCCAGAACTTTGGGAGAAGCTCTCTGAAGACGATGTTACCATTAGAGAAGCTTGCGGAAACACGGTTCGTAACGTTACCGCATCTCCTAATGCAGGCATAGATGCCGATGAGCCTTTTGATGTATCGCCTTATGCCCATGCAACTTTTAAGTATTTCTTGCGCAATCCTATTTGCCAAGAAATGGGAAGGAAGTTTAAAATATGCTTTTCTTCGAGTGAGAAAGATACAGCGCTTAGCTTTATACATGATGTTGGGCTTATCCCAAAGATTAACGAAGCAGGCGAACGCGGGTTTAAGGTTTCTGTTGGTGGTAGTTTGGGCGCACAACCATTCTTAGCAATTACCATCCACGATTTTTTACACGAAGACCAATTTATTCCGGTTATAGAATCCCTTATTAGAACTTTTGACCGTTATGGTGAGCGCAATAACAGAAATAAAGCTAGGCTGAAGTACCTCATCCAAAAAATTGGGATTGAAGAATTTTTAAGGCTTGCTGCAGAAGAGCGTACCGCAAATAAAGTGCAATCTTATAAAATCGATAGAGATGCGGTTCCTGCACCAACTATACCGGCACTAATTGATTATGCCGAAACAGCGGTCGAAAAGGAATTACATTACCAACATTGGTTGGCCACTAACGTGGTAGAGCAAAAGCAGAAAGGTTTTTTTGGTGTGTATATAAAAGTAACGGTTGGTGATATTAAAGTGGCGCAAGCGCGAGAATTTATCGCTGCCATTACACCGTATGTTGCCGATGAAATTAGAGTTACGGCAAACCAAGGCCTGCTTTTAAAATTTGTGCGCAAGGAAGCACTACCATCCTTGTATTTGGCGTTAAATAAAATTGGTTTTACAACCGCAGGTTTTAACAGTGTGGCAGACATTACAACTTGTCCGGGAACTGATACCTGTAATTTAGGAATATCTAACTCTATGACACTTGCAGAAGTGTTAGAAGACGTAATCTATGCTGATTTTCCAGAGCTTATCTACGAAAAAAACTTAAATATAAAAATTAGTGGCTGCATGAATTCCTGCGGTCAGCATGGTGTTGCAGAAATTGGATTTCATGGCAGTTCTGTAAAGGCCGATGGCAAAGTGGTACCAGCAGTTCAGGTGTTGCTAGGTGGTGGTATTGTGGGTGATGGCGTTGGAAGAGCGGCGGAGCGTGTGATTAAAATCCCAACTAAAAGGGCAGATAATGTATTGCGGTTTTTGTTAAATGATTTTAAAGAAAACAACATTGGTGCAGAAAACTTTCAACAATATTATGATAGGCAAGGGAAAGACTATTTTTATCAGTTGCTTAAGCCTTTAGGTAATTTAAAGAATTTAAAGACCGAAGAATTTGTTGATTGGGGGCACAAGGAGCAGTTTCAAACAGCTATTGGCGTGGGCGAATGTGCTGGCGTAATTATAGATTTAGTGGCCACTTTGTTGTTAGAGGTTGATGAGAAAATGGCCTTGGCCAAAAAAAATCTAGACAATGCGAACTTTGCAGATTCGATTTACCATACTTACAGTAGTTTAGTAAATGCAGCCAAATCTTTGTTGCTAGATAAAAGTATTCAATGTAATACCCAAATTGGTGTACTTAAAGATTTTGATGCCAATTTCGTAGAAACTGGAGAAATTAACATTGATGGCACATTTATGGATCTTGCTTTGCAAATAAATAAGAACGAACCTTCAGAGGCTTTTGCAACTGCTTATTTTACACAGGCCAATCAATTTTTAAATCAAGTTAAAGAACAGAGAGCAGTTTTAAGCTAGTACAATGAGCGAACAACATTTAAATATACATCCCAAAATAACGCTTTTAGGTGCAGGTCCCGGCGACCCAGATTTAATTACCTTAAAAGGAGTAAAGGCGCTACAGCGTGCAAACGTAGTGTTGTATGACGCCCTTACAAACGAAGCTTTGTTAGCACACGCACCTAAAGATGCCATAAAAGTATATGTAGGAAAGCGTTCGGGAGAACATTCTTACAAGCAAGAAGCCATAAATAAATTGATGGTAGATTATGCGCTAAACTTTGGCCATGTGGTTAGGTTAAAAGGCGGAGACCCTTTTGTGTTTGGAAGAGGATATGAGGAATTGGATTACGCCAATTCTTACAACATCCCTGTAAGTGTAATTCCCGGTATTTCCAGTTCAATTGGTGTTCCTGGTTTGCAACAGATTCCCGTTACGCATCGCGGTTTGGCAGAAAGTTTTTGGGTAATTACCGGCACTACCACATCTGGCGAGGTTTCTAAAGACATTTACCAAGCGGCTAATTCTGAGGCCACGGTTGTTGTTTTAATGGGGCTAAAACAACTATCTAAAATTATCGAAATTTTTAAGGCAGCCGGAAAAAACCAATTGCCAACGGCTGTTATCCAAAACGGATCTGGAGAAAATGAAAAATTACTGGTAGGAACGGTAGAAACAATCGAATCTATGGTTCAGCACGAAAGCATTAAAGCCCCAGTGTTGTTGGTTTTTGGTAAAGTGGTATCTTTACACCCGTCGTTTAAAAAGTTAATGGCATCTTATGCAAATCTTGCCTAACACAGAAAATTCGGTGCAACCTCTACTACTTGAAGAGGAGAAAGGCAATCAACTTTTCCCAGTATTTGTTAAGCTGAATAAGTTGCGTACGCTACTTATCGGCGCGGGCAATATTGGCTTGGAGAAGCTAACGGCTATTGTAAATAATAGCCATAACGCAACTATTACCATTGTTGCAGAAAATATTTCTGCATCTGTTTTTGCGCTTGCGGCGAGTTATCCATCAATTACCTTAAAACAAAAAAGTTTTGAATCTTCAGATTTAGAGGAAATTGATATTGTATTTGCTGCCACTGGAAACAACGTTGTAAATCAGGAAATAAGAAACATCACGCATCAAAAGGGCTTACTTATAAACGTAGCCGATACGCCAGATTTGTGCGATTTTTATTTGGGTTCAATCGTTCAAAAGGGAGACCTTAAAATTGCCATTTCAACCAACGGTAAGTCGCCAACCATCGCAAAGCGGATAAAAGAGATTTTAAAAGAAGGCATTCCAGACGAGTTGGATGAAACTTTGCAAAACATGAGTGCGCTTAGATTAACTTTAAATGGCGATTTTTCTGAGAAAGTTAGAAGATTAAACCGGGTAACAAAAAAGCTCATTACGCCAAAACGCGGTTTTGCAGAGCGTAATATCACCTGGCTAATTTGGATCGCATCAGTATTGCTAATTACGGTAATTGGGTTTTCACTCTGGAAATCTGAACCCGAGTTTCAATCTTTTGTGTTAAACATTAATCCAATATTCTATTGGTTTTTAGGTGCAGGATTTGTTTTTGCCATGATAGACGGTGCAATTGGTATGTCTTATGGTGTTACTTCGGCGTCTTTTTCTTTGGCTATGGGGCTTCCGCCGGCTTCAGCCAGTATGGCCATTCACATTTCTGAAGTATTGAGCAATGGCATTGCCGGATGGATGCACTTTAAGATGGGCAATGTAAATTGGAAGCTCTTTAGAATATTGATTATTCCCGCTATTATTGGAGCGGTTCTAGGTGCTTTTATTTTATCGTCGCTACATGCGTACGCAGCTTATGTAAAACCCTTAGTGTCTTTTTATACACTGTTTTTGGGTTTTGTAATTTTGTCAAAAGCAATTAACATCAAACGGAAACGCACAACCAAAAAGATAAAACGTATTGGCTTACTTGGGTTTGTGGGCGGATTTATAGATGCCGCATTTGGTGGCGGTTGGGGTTCTATCGTACTATCTAGTTTAATTGCTGGAGGTAGACATCCATTGTTTTCTTTAGGAACCGTAAAGATTAGCCGCTTTTTTATTGCCACGCTAAGTTCCTTAACTTTCTTCACTATTTTGGGCGGAAGCCATTGGGAGGCAGTTTTGGGATTAATTATTGGCAGTGCGCTGGCCTCGCCAATTGCAGCACGCGTTTCTAATAAAATTTCGGCAAAAACAATTATGGTCGTGGTGGGTATGATTGTAATTGCGGTAAGCATCCGCAGCATTATTTTATTTATTTTAAAATTGGTTTAGAGATGAAGAAGGAATTAGAAGTAATAAACGAGCGTTTACTTGGGCTAGATTTGGTGGGAAAACTAAAGTTTTTAGCAGATTCCTATCCTGGAAAGATAATTTTTTCTACTAGCTTTGGCTGGGAAGATCAGGCAATAACACATCTTATTTTTTCAAACAACATTCCCATAAAAGTTTTTACCCTAGAAACAGGGCGACTTTTCCCAGAAACCTACTATGTTTGGAATAGGACTTTAGAAATATACAACAAGCAGATCCACGCATACTATCCTGAACGTACAAGGTTAGAAGCTATGGTAGATGCCAAAGGACCAAGCAGTTTTTACGAGTCTGTAGAAAATAGAAAAGAATGTTGCCACATTAGAAAGATAGAACCTTTAAAAAGGGCGTTGGCTGGCAATAGCATTTGGGTTACAGGCATACGCGCAGATCAAAGCGCAAATAGGGAAGAAATGAAAGACCTAGAGTGGGATGAAGGGAATCAATTGATTAAATTTCACCCGATTTTTAATTGGAGCTTAGACGAAGTAAAAGCCTATATTAAGGATAATAATATAGTCTACAATCCTTTGCACGATAAAGGTTTTCCGAGTATAGGCTGTGCGCCCTGCACGCGCGCAGTGCAACCGGGCGAAGATTTTAGAGCAGGCAGGTGGTGGTGGGAAGATCAATCTAAGAAAGAATGCGGCTTGCATGTTTCGAGTTAAAAGATTGAAAGTAAAAGGTTGAGGGTTACAGGTTGAGGGTTGAAAGATGAAAGGTAAAAGGCGAAAGTAGTAGGTTAAAAGTTAAGTTCTGCACAATAACTCGTAACCCATAACCGGCAACCTATAGCAAATTTAAAAGGTTAAAAGTTAAGTTCTGCACCACAACTCGTAACCCATAGCAGAATTAAAGTTAAAATAAAAAGAGATACAAAATGACAGCATATAATTACGACTATTTAGACGAGCTAGAGGCAGAAGCGATTCATATCTTAAGGGAGGTAGCGGGGCAATTTGAAAGACCTGCACTCTTGTTTAGTGGTGGCAAAGATTCTATAACTTTGGTGCGTCTGGCCGAGAAAGCCTTTAGACCCGGTAAATTTCCGTTTCCACTCGTTCATATAGATACAGGTCATAATTTCGAAGAGACCATTGCCTACAGAGACGAAATGGTAGCTCGGATTGGCGAAAAACTTATTGTGGGATCTGTGCAAGAATCTATAAATCAAGGTAAAGTTGCAGAACAGAAGGGTAGAAATGCCAGTAGAAACCCGTTGCAAACCATAACGTTATTAGATACCATAGAGAAATATCAGTTTGATGCCTGTATTGGTGGTGCAAGGCGCGATGAAGAAAAAGCGAGAGCCAAGGAGCGTATATTTTCTGTAAGAGACGAATTTGGGCAGTGGGATCCGAAAATGCAAAGACCAGAATTGTGGAATATCTACAATGGTAAAATACATAAAGGAGAAAATGTGCGGGTTTTTCCAATTAGCAACTGGACCGAACTAGACGTTTGGAATTACATTCGTAGGGAAAACATTAGTTTACCTAGCATTTATTTTTCTCATCAACGTGCCTGCATTACCCGCAACGGACAATTGATGGCGGCTTCTCCATTTTTAAACATGGATGAGGAAGATGTAGTCGTTCAAAAGCAAGTTCGGTTTAGAACAGTTGGAGACATGTCTTGCACGGCAGCGGTAGAGTCTGATGCTGTGCTGATAGACGACATCATTTCTGAGATCAGTTTATCTAAAATATCAGAACGTGGCGCAAGGCTAGACGATAAAGTATCTGAAGCAGCCATGGAGGACAGGAAAAAAGGAGGATACTTTTAAAGGAGTATCAAGTAGTTAGTATCAAGTATCAAGACTGAATATCGGGCTTTATACAGATACTTTATAGATAACATGATTAATTTGTTTCGAGTTTTTAGTTGGCGTTTAGCATCTTGATACTTGATACTTTTATCTTTATACTTTTTAACATGAACATACTTAAATTTTTTACAGCAGGCAGCGTAGATGATGGCAAAAGCACATTAATTGGACGTTTACTGTACGATACAGATTCCATTTTGACGGATCAACTCGAAGCCCTACAGACCTCGAGCCGTAAAAACGACGACGGATCTATTGATTTGGCGATTCTTACAGACGGCCTGCGGGCAGAGCGTGAACAAGGCATTACCATTGATGTTGCTTACAAATACTTTCAAACAGAAAAGCGCAAATTTATTATTGCAGATACGCCAGGCCACATTCAATACACCCGCAATATGGTTACGGGTGCATCTACAGCCAACTTGGCAATTATCTTAATAGATGCACGCAACGGCGTTGCAGAACAGACCATCAGGCATTCTTACCTTGTGTCTTTACTTGGTATTAAGCATGTAGTTTTGTGTATCAATAAAATGGATATGGTAGACTATAGCGAGGAAATCTACAACGATATTATTTCAAACTATAAAGGATTGGCTAAGAAGCTCCATTTAGAGGATGTTAATTACATTCCCGTTAGTGCGTTAAAGGGCGATAATGTGGTGCAGAACTCCATTAACATGCCTTGGTATAAAGGAGAGAGCCTACTTCACTTTTTAGAAACTGTTGATACCGATCATTTAGAAAATTCTAAATTAGCGCGGATGCCAGTTCAATGGGTTATTAGGCCACAAACTGAAGATCTACACGATTATCGTGGCTACGCCGGACGGATAATTAGCGGTACGTTTTCTGTGGGTGACGCTATAACCATCCTTCCATCGGGTGTAACCTCTGCCGTTAAAAAGATAGATTTTTTTGAGAAAGACCTTAAAGAAGCTAAAGCTGGGCAGTCGGTAGTTATTCATCTAAAAGATAATATAGACATTAGCAGGGGAGATACCATTGTAAATTCTGCTGCCCTGCCACAAGATAGCAAGCAAATTGAAGCAGATATTTGTTGGATGGATACAAAACCCTTAGATGCATCTTTAATGTATACTTTGCAGCACAACAGCAAAAAGACAAGGTGTAAAATAGGCGAGATTGTGCACAAAGTAGATATAAATACCTTAGATAAACACAGTGCAGAAGATTTTAAATTAAACGATATTGGTAGAGTAATTTTAAAAACGGCAGAAGTGTTGCCTTTCGATCTTTACGAAGATAATAGGGCAAATGGGTCTGCCATTTTGATAGATGATAGAACAAACTTAACTGTTGCCGCATTAATGTTTCGCAATGCGTTTAGTTAGGCGATTAAAAAATTAAAATCATTGTAAAAAAATAGTCTAAAATTTTTAGCGAATACATTTATATAGTACATTTGCAGCACAAAAGTTTATTATGAAAAAGAATTTAGGTTTGGCTATTGCCGTTATTGGGTTGCTTGTTGTTATAGGTTCTGTAGTTTTTACACCTTTCCATGCGATGAACGTTGGCGATTCAGGTAACAGTACTAATTTTGGCAGTATAGAGTTTTTTGCTGGCCTTATAACATTTGGCGCAGGCATAGTCGTTTTCGCAAATGCATCTGCGGCAGAAAAAGAAAATTCAAAATAATCTTTTTAAGTTTTAGTTAAAATAATTTAAAATTTATATAAGACTGATAGGCCTAGCCAATCGGTCTTTTTTTTTGGAATTTTTCCTAAGATTTTAAATTTATCTATTGTTTGCATTGCTCAAAACAATTAGTAACTTGAGCGGAGTAAAAAGCCTAAATACAAATGGAAATTATTCACATAAGCGCAGAGTGCTATCCGGTTGCCAAAGTTGGCGGTTTGGCAGATGTTGTTGGTGCATTGCCCAAATATCAAAACAAACTTGGCCATATAGCCAAAGTAGTTGTGCCTGCATACGACACCAAATTTATAAGAGAGAATGCTTTTGAGGTGGTTTATGATGCTTGGGGAAACTACGGGAACCATTGGTTTTCTTTCAGGGTACTTAAAGAGAAAACCAATAAGTTGGGTTTCGACCTCTACCTTGTACATATTCCCGGATTGACAGATAGACCGAGCGTTTATGGCTATCAAGATGATACCGAACGGTTCATAGCCTTTCAAATTGCTGCTTTAGATTGGATTTCGCAGTGGGAGCATCGGCCAGATGTATTACACTTTCACGATCACCATACCGGTTTAGGGCCGTTTATGACGGCCAACTGTGTTAAATATCAGCATTTAAAAGAAACAGCTACCGTATTAACCATTCATAATGCCCAATATCAAGGGCAGTTTGGTTGGGATAAACTTTACTATATTCCAGCATTTGATCTATGGAAATCTGGGTTGTTAGAGTGGGAGGGAGATATCAATCCTTTAGCATCGGGGATAAAATGCGCTTGGCGTGTAACAACCGTGTCGCCCAGCTATTTAGAAGAGATGAGGTATAATGCACGTGGTCTCGAGTCTTTATTTAATTATGAGCGTGGAAAGTGTGTAGGCATTCTCAATGGCATAGATACCGAGGTGTGGAATCCGGCGACTGACCCAATGCTTTCGAAGAATTTTGAAATAAAAACAGTGGAAGCTGGTAAATTGGCAAACAAAAAGCTTGTTTGTGGTGTTTTTGGTTTAGATTTTAACAAGCCCTTGTTTGTATTTATTGGGCGGTTGGTTGATGAGAAAGGTGCTGATTTGCTCCCAGATGTCTTTTATGATTCCTTGCATTATCACAGAGATAAAATAAATATTTTAGTGTTAGGTTCTGGAGACAATGACGTAGAGCATAGGCTAAATGACATAAAGAATGTGCATGGCGCCAATTACAATGTTTACATAGGCTACAATGAACAACTCTCTCACCAGCTTTATGCAGGTGCAGATTTTTTATTAATGCCATCGAGGGTAGAGCCTTGCGGATTAAATCAGCTGTATTCTTTAAGATATGGAACCATACCCATTGTGCGTAGAATAGGTGGCCTTAAGGATACTATTACGGATGTTGGAGATGGTGGTTTTGGAATTTGTTTCGACCAAACAAGTATATACGACATAACCGACGGTATTAGTAGAGCCGTTGGGTTATACGGTGATAAAAAGAAGTTTAAAGCCATTAGAAAAACAATAATGAAAATAGATCATTCTTGGGATAAAGCAGCAACTGAATATATTGAACTATACCAAATATTAAATTAAAATAAACACTATGACTAACAAAGTTTTAGGCGTAATTCTTGGCGGTGGTCAAGGATCGAGATTAGCACCACTGACACAAACAAGATCTAAGCCGGCCGTACCCATTGCGGGAAAATACCGTTTGGTAGATATTCCGATTTCCAACTGTATCAATTCTGGTATTCATAGAATGTTTGTGCTTACACAGTTTAATTCTGCCTCATTAAACAAACACATTAAAAACACCTACCATTTTAGTCATTTTAGTAAAGCATTTGTAGATATTTTAGCCGCCGAGCAAACCATAAGCAATTCTGGCTGGTATCAGGGCACGGCAGATGCGGTAAGACAATGTATGCATCACTTTGATGCACATGAATCTGAATATATTTTAATTCTTTCTGGAGACCAACTGTATCAGATGGACTTTCAAGAAATGATTAACAACCACATAGAGGCTAAAGCAGAGGTTACCATTGCAACTATCCCGGTTACAGCAAAAGATGCTACAGATTTTGGAATTTTAAAGGCTAATGATCAAAATATGATTACCTCCTTTACAGAAAAGCCAAAGACTGGATTAGAGGACTGGGTTTCGGATACTGGAGCGGAAATGCAAGCTGAAGGAAGAAATTTTTTAGCCAGCATGGGGATATACCTCTTCAATAGAAAATATTTGGTTGATATGCTCAATAACAATCCCGATGAGAAAGATTTTGGTAAAGAGATTTTACCGAGAGCCATAGAGAATACAGCTGTGTTGAGTTATCAATACGAGGGTTACTGGACCGATATTGGTACAATAGCTTCTTTTTTCGAGGCAAATTTAGGATTAACAGATGAACTGCCAAAATTTAATATGTTTGATAGTTCCCATACTATTTTTACGAGAGCTAGAATGCTTCCGCCTTCAAAAATTTCTGGGACTATGCTAAATAGGGCTATTATTGCAGAAGGTTGTATCGTTCAAGCAGATTTGGTAGAGCATTCTATCTTGGGGATTCGTTGCAGAGTTGGAAAATCGACCACTATAACCAATTCTTATGTAATGGGAAGCGATAGATATCAAACTGCGGAAGATATTTTTGCGGCGAGCGAATCTGGAACACCGTTAATTGGTATTGGAGACCGATGCTATATCAATAATGCAATCATCGATAAAAATTGCAGAATAGGAAATGACGTAAAAATAAACGGTGGCGAACATTTAGAGGACGCAGAACACGAGCTTTACACCATAAAGGATGGTATAGTAGTGTTAAAAAAAGGAGTTACGCTGCCTAGCGGAACTGAAATTTAACAGTTAAAAAACTGTTAAAAGCCAATTTAGATTAGAAATTTACTTTTTTCTAAACTAAATTGGCTTTTTTGCTATTTAAACAAAAGCCGACAACTATCGGCTTTTAAAAGAATTTTAAATTTTACAAATAAAGGTATGGCAGAGAAACATCTATACGAGACAGGGATTATTGGGAATTGTGGAATAATAGCCCATATAAATAAAAATACAAACATCAGCTGGTTATGCATGCCAAGGTTTGACAGCTCTTTTGTTTTTGGCAGTATGTTAGATAAAAACAAGGGCGGCGAATGTACCGTTTTACCTAGCGGCGAGTATAAGTCTGAACAATGGTATGTAGAAAATACAAATGTATTGTGCACGCAAATCACCACTGATTACGGCTCTTACAAAATAACAGACTTTGCACCCAGATTCCAGCTTTATGAGCGCTATTACAAGCCTCTAATGGTTATCAGGAAAATAGAGCCTATAAGTGGCGAGCCCCGAATTACGGTAAAATGTAATCCAGTATACGATTACGGCAAAACCAAATTAAGAAAATGTAGAGGCAGCAGCCACATAGATTTTGCTGGAGGAGCAGAAAATCTTCAGTTAAGTACCAACGTATCGCTAAATCATATAATAGAAGAACGTGCATTTGTGTTAAACGAAACGAAATATCTTGTCCTAACTTATGGATTTGATTTTCAAGCAGGCGTTCCTAGCACGGCAGAAGAATTTCTGCAAAAGACAATTGATTATTGGCGAACCTGGATAAAGCATTCTTCCATCGCCGATTTCCATCAAACTCTAGTTATCAGGTCGGCACTGGTGCTAAAAATTCATCAATATGAAGATACGGGTGCAATTATAGCGGCTAGTACAACCAGTTTACCAGAGTTTTTGGGAAGTACGCGGAACTGGGATTATAGGTTTTGCTGGCTTCGAGATTCTTACTATGTGCTTACTTCCTTAAATCACATAGGGCATTTTGAGGAAATGGAGAAGTTTTTTAACTACCTAAGCGACATTAGCTATGCCGAAGACGATAGATACCAGCCCCTGTATGGCATTACAGGCGAAAAAAATTTAAATGAAGTGGAGTTAGATTATCTGGATGGTTACATGGGTGAGAAACCGGTAAGGGTAGGAAATCAAGCTTCAGAACATATTCAAAATGATATTTACGGACAGGTGCTTATATCAATGCTACCCTTATATACCGACCAACGTTTTGTATTTACCGAACGTAATGATTCTCCAAAGTGGATAGAAAGGGTATTGTCGCTGATAGAACGAACCATTGATGAAAAAGATGCAGGTATTTGGGAGTTCAGAAACATCGCAAACATGCATTGTTATAGCAACCTTTTTCAATGGGCCGGTGCAAATGCTGCACTAAAAATGGCTAAGCAGATTAAAAACAAAGATTTTGAAGACCGAGCCAACGTATTGATAGATAAGGCATCGGCACACATAGAGAATTGTTATGATCCAGAAAGGAAAGTGTATACAAACGCTGTTGGTAGTCCGCATTTAGATGCCAGTACATTGCAGCTTATTGTGATGAATTATTTAGATCCGGCATCAGATCGGGCCAAAAATCATCTTATCGCTTTAGAGAAAGAGCTTAAAACAGAACATGGGTTATTTTATCGCTATCTACACGCAGATGATTTCGGTATACCAAAAACCACTTTTTTAATCTGTGCTTTTTGGTACGTGGAGGCTTTAGCCTGTGTAGGAAGAACAGCCGATGCAATTAGGGAATTTGAGAACATCATCAAATATTCCAATCATTTGTTGTTGTTTAGCGAAGATGTAGATGCACATACAGAAAGTCAGTGGGGAAACTTTCCGCAAGCATACAGCCATGTTGGGCTTATGAATGCAGCATATAGAATTGCAACAAAATTAGATCGACCCATCTTTTTGTCGAAGTAGCCATTTCTAATATTATCGCTGTAAAAAAGGTAGGTATCATCTGAAAAAAAGCCATGGCTGAATATCAAAATCCGTTCTCGGATAGAAAACATTACCATGAACACCTTGAATGGATTAACGACCATTTAAGCGAATTCTTTGATAATGATTTAATTTCTGTATTTCATGAAATTCCGACGATGGATATGCATCTTGATATTTATTGGATAAAACCTGAAAATTCGTCATTTAACATACTTCTCACGTCAGGGATGAGTACGTTAAAAATGAATGTTTCAGAGCAAGTTGCGAATTCAAAGGAATTGGAATTTGCCGAACTAATGATGTTGATTCCTAAAAACGTTGAATTCGGACAAATTTACTCTGGAAAAAATAAGAATGATTGGATTATTTCAATTCTTAAAAAGACAGCTAAATTTCCGCACTTTTACGATACTTGGGTTGGAATTGGGCACACAATTCAGGCAAAAGAAGACTTTACACCTTATAACAATGATACAGAATATGTTGGCGCAATAATTCTCCCCTCGGTTACTTTTGAAAAAAAATTTACGGAAATAGAAAGAAATGGAAGGAAAATAAATATATACAACGTTCTCCCGCTCTATAAAAACGAGATGGAATTTAAGATGGAAAATGGATACAGTAAGCTATTAGATTTATTAATAAGAGCGAACGGGAAAGAAGTAATGGACTCGAATAGAAAAAATTTAATCCCTGAAAAATCATTTTGGGGTAAATTAAAAGGCAAGTAGCAAAAAAAAACGATAGAAGAGCATTTGGCTTACATTGTCGGGCAGCTATCGTTTTGGTCTGTGCCTAATTGTAAAATCCTGTCGATTTTACAAGCCAAGGTTTTACTTGGGGTTTTATTGTGAAGAGAAATACATAGGATTTATCTAAAAAAAGAGCTTTGAATCAATTGCGTTTGCAAGGATTCAAAGCTCTTTAATATTTTAGTGTTGAGTTATAGATTTACTCTACAAGTGCCCAAAGCAGCTGTCTAACCTCTTTATAGTCTACCAGATAGTATTTGGCTGCAGAACTGGTGTTTCCAACTTTTACAGTAAAAGCAGTTTGGGGCAAAGCTGTAAAAATATCTTCGTCAGTGTAGTCGTCACCTAAAGCTAATATAAAATCTGTTGTTTTTCCGTGGAGATAATTCAACGCCGCTTTTCCTTTGTTAACTTCCATATTCTTAAATTCGATAACCTTATTGCCGGGCATCAATTTTAAACCTTTATCTGCTGCAAGCACACGTAAATTACTCACAATTTCGTTTGCCCTTAAATCCCCTAAGCCAGCTTCTGCTTTCCTGTAATGCCAAACTAACGAGTAGCTCTTTTCCTCAACAAAGCTTCCGGGGGTTCTGTCTGTATAAGTATCTAACAAGGTTTTGATCTCTCTCTTCCAAGCGCTGGTTAATAGGGGTAGCGAAGTCCAGTTGTTACCTCTATATTTCTGCCATGCGCCGTGTTCTGCGATAAAGTTTACATCTAGGTCGCCAAACCAATTTTGCAAAGTTTCATGACGCCTGCCGCTAATAATTACCACGTTATTTTTAGGGTCAGAGATTAAACTGTTTAGCAAATTTAAAAGCTCTTCATTTGGCGTTGCTTGATCTATATCGCCAGAAAAACCTACCAAAGTGCCATCATAATCTAAGAAGAGCGTTCTCTCATTTGCATTTTTATAATTTTCTACAATCTTTTCTCTTATGCTGTTTATTGCATGTTTGGTTTTTAATGAATTTTGAGATTCTTTCACTTCGTTTAATTTTGTGATAAAGTTATTTACCCAATGGTTAACATTGAATTTCGCCACTATGGCACGCATGGATGTCATACGTTCTTGTTGTTCTGCCAAAGGCATTTCCAGCCCTTTAATAATGGCGTTTTTAATGTCGTTTAGGTTATTGGGGTTAACAATAAGTGCTTCTGTAAGTTCTTTTGATGCACCAGCCATCTCGCTTAAAATCAAAACGCCATCGTTCTGTACTCTACTGGCCACATATTCCTTACTCACAAGGTTCATACCATCTCTCATAGGTGTAACCAAACAAATGGCTGCGGTAGAAAAAAGCGAAGACAGCACGTTGATAGGGAAAGACCTATAAAAATAATTTATTGGGTTCCAGTTTAGCGTACGGTACCGGGCATTTAAGTTACCCACAAATTGATCTATTTGCTCTCTTAAACTTTTGTATTGAGCAACGCTGTCTCTAGAAGGAACCACAATCATATACAGTTCTACTTTTTCTAAATATTCCGGGTTTTGCTGTAATAACATTTCGTAGGCCCTTAGCCTTTCAAGAATGCCTTTGCTGTAATCGAGGCGGTCGATAGATAAAATAAGTTTGATGTTTTCTCTGCCTTGCTTTAACAGCTCAATTTCCTCTTTAACATCTGGTTGGTTTGGCAAGTTCTCAAACTTTTCGGCATCTATGCCCATTGGAAAAGCTTCTATAACCACCGATCTATCATTTTCCACCAACACGTTCGAAGAAGATTTTACTGGCAATAGCCTGGTAGCAGTACTAACAAAATGTCGTACATCATCATAAGTATGAAAACCAATCAAATCTGATCCCATTACGCCTTGTAACAGTTCTTCTCTCCATGGGATAAGCCTAAAAATCTCGTAAGATGGAAATGGAATGTGGTTAAAGAAGCCAATGGTAGATTTGGGATGTACAGACCTCAATATGCCGGGTAATAACATCAATTGGTAATCTTGCACCCAAATTCTATCATCCTGGTCCATTACCTTTTTCGTTGCATCTGCAAATTTCTGATTGACCGATTTGTAACTCTCCCAATAACTTTGCTCGAAATTTGCGTATGTAATCATATAATGAAAAATGGGCCAGAGCACTTCATTAGAAAACCCCTCGTAATAGAGGTTAATTTCTTCTTGGGTTAAAAATACCGGGTAAAGGTTTAAATGACTCAGCTTTTCGATTACTTCTTGCTGCCTTTCTTCTGGTACATCTATACCAGGCCAACCAACCCAAATAGAGTTTCCAGATTTGTAAACGCCACTTAATCCGGTTGCTAGTCCTCCCTCACTTGGAATGAAAGTGTATTCGTTGTCTTTTTCAATTATTCTAACTGGTAGCCTATTAGAAACTATGATTGTTTTTTCGTTCATTTATAGTTGTTATGCTGTTAGTTTAACCAAAAAAAGCGGTAATTGTTCGCCCATTGATATATTTATAGCAGTTAACTAGCTGTTTAATAAATTCGATTAAATGGTTTTCTTACATTTGAGCAATGCAAAAAAGCTTCATAGATCATCTCGGAAACTCGATTACCATTAATTTTCCACCAAAGCGAATCGTCTCTATCGTGCCTTCGCAAACAGAACTTTTGTTCGATTTAGGGTTGGATGAAGAAGTTGTAGGAGTGACCAAGTTTTGCGTCCATCCGATAGAAAAATTTGCTTCGAGAACCAAGGTTGGTGGTACAAAAAAATTAAAATTAGAGTTAATTGAACAATTACAACCAGATTTAATTATTGGCAATAAAGAAGAAAACTGCAAAGAAGATATAGAGTTTTTGCAAAAACACTTTCCGGTTTGGATGAGCGATATCTACAACGTAGAAGACGCTGTTGAAACCATCTGCCAAATTGGATCAATGGTAAATAGGGCTCCAGAAGCCGATTACCTTAAACATTTAATTGATGCTGGGTTTAGAGATTTAGCGCTGTTGGCCGCACAACATAATATATACAAACGGGTAGCTTACCTTATTTGGAAAGATCCATATATGGCAGTTGGCCCGCAAACGTTTATCAACAATATACTTACCACCATAGGGCTAACAAATGTGGTAAGTGTAAGCAGGTATCCAGAGGTAAGTTTAAAAGAGTTAGAGGTGCTAAACTGCCAAGTTGTATTGTTGTCATCAGAACCTTATCCTTTTAAAGAGAAACATCTCGATGCGATAAAAGAAAGCTTGCCAAATACAGAGGTTATGCTTGTTGATGGCGAAATGTTTAGCTGGTATGGAAGCAGAATGGTTAAAGCGGTTCACTACTTCTTCGAGTTGCAGAAACAATTTGTTTAAAGTGTAGAAAGTAAACGCGACATTTTTAGGTTGCAAGTTTAATCTTTGCGCAACCGCAGAAGAATAGGGGAAACAATTAATTTTCTTTTTTTAAGAAATTAGAGTGTTTATCTTTAATGGTTTATGTTTTTAGACATGACAAAAATAGCGATAGTGCTCGAATTTTTTTTGATAATTCATTCTAATGTCTATCTTTGCAATCCAAATTAATTCCTAATTGCGGATGTGGCGTAATTGGTAGCCGCACCAGACTTAGGATCTGGCGCTTCACGGCGTGGGGGTTCGAGTCCCTTCATCCGCACAGTACATGAAGCCGTTCCGATACCAATCGGAGCGGTTTTGTTTTTTGAACATTGATAAAAAAGATAAATCGGTGTGAAATTTGAGGACGAGACCGTCTGCCAAAGATTACATTTTAATACTCAGAGCTAAAAAAAATGGATATTACACAAGAAAAGACTGGAAACCTTACTGCGGTTGTAAAAATAAAGATGACTCCAGCAGATTATAGCGAAAAGATTGATAAAGCTATTAAAGACCAAGCTAAAAAGGCTCAATTGCCGGGCTTTAGAAAAGGCATGGTTCCTGTTGCACACATTAAAAAAATGTATGGCAAAAGCATTTTGGTTGAAGAAGTGAATAACTTACTGAGCGACACGCTTAACAATTATCTTGCTGAGCAAAAACTAGAGATTTTAGGCCAGCCGCTTCCAGTAATGGAAAAGGAAAAAGAGTTTAAGTGGGATAATACAGATGAGTTTGAGTTTGATTATGAACTTGGTCTTGCGCCAGAAGTAGATGTTAACATCACTTCCAAAGATAAATTTACCGAATATGTTGTAAAAGCAGACAACGAGACCCTAGAAAGCCGGATAAAAAACATTCGTAGAAGTTATGGCAAAATGAGCAATCCAGAAACATCTGCAGACGATGACGTATTATACGTAGACTTAACGGAGCTGGCAGAAGATGGTAGCGAGGTAGGAGAGGGTATTAAGAGCTCTGCAACAATTAGGTTAGACCAAATAAAAGATGCCAAAATAAAGAAGTCTTTAATTGGGTTGCAAAAAGAAGCTGAGCTTACTTTTGACATAAAAACAGCTTTAGACGATGTAAATCTAGTTGCAAAGGCGTTGAAAATAGAGGAGGATAAAGCAAAAGAAGTTAGTGCCAGTTTTAAACTTGTGGTAAAAAATGTGAATCGGTTAGAAGAAGCAGACTTAAACCAAGAGTTTTTCGACAAGCTTTTTGGTAAAGACGAAGTTACCGATGAGGCTGGTTTTAGAGAGAAAATAAGAGCCGAGGTAGAAGGAATGTTTCAACAAGATTCTGATCGCAAACTTTCTAACGATATTTACGAGCAACTATTGGCGCAGCACCAATTTGAATTGCCAGATGAGTTTCTGCGTAAATGGCTTAAAGCCACCAATGAAAAATTGAGCGATGAAGAGTTGGCAGAAGGCTACGATGATTTCGCAAAAAACTTGAAGTGGACTCTAATCGAAAACAAAATTATTAAAGACAATAAAATCGAGATAAAATACGAAGATGTTTTTCAGTCTGCTAAGCAAAAGATCGATGCTCAATTCAGAATGTACAGTCCTCAACCTTTACCAGAAAATCAACTCGGTCAATATGTTGCTCAGTTTTTACAAGATAAAGAAAATGCAAACCGCACGTTCGAAGAAGTGAAAGCGCTGAAAACGTTCGAGCATATAAAATCTTTGGCAACTTTAGAGCAAAAAGACATCGACTACGATATGTTTGTTGAGATGCAAAAAACTAAATAGGTTGCAGAAAGATGTTTTTTTAGGCTGACCGTTTGTCAGTTTGCAACGATAAAAAATTAGAAGAGCGGCTTATTAAGTGCCGCTCTTTCTTGTTAGAAGCGATTATTTTAAAATTAACATCGAGTTGGAATTTACTCATTATCTGAATGTTAAAATATCTTTGCGTTATAAATGTAAATATTTTTGTAGTTTTAAGGGAGTTGTGCGATAATGGTTTAAATTTATGATTTTTGGAGGCAGGTTAAACTGGCACGAAAATTAACCAACTTAGGGAAATATTCACAATCACATAAAGGGTTTGTATAAAGAACAATTTCTAACGTTCTTCGCAGCCCGATAAAGGAAATGAAACCATGAACGTAGATTCAAAAGAATTTAGAAATTTTGCCGTGAAGCACCAAGGTATTGGCGGCCTTCATGTAGATAAATTTATTGCGCAGGCTAATTTTTCACCACAGTCTATGACGCCATACATTATAGAAGAGCGCCAGTTAAATGTGGCTCAAATGGATGTTTTTTCTCGATTGATGATGGATAGAATTATCTTTCTTGGAGATGCAATTCACGATCAGAACGCAAACATTATCCAAGCACAGCTTTTGTTCTTGCAATCTGCCGATGCAGAAAGAGACATTCAGATTTACATCAATTCTCCGGGTGGTTCTGTTTACGCGGGCTTAGGTATTTATGATACCATGCAATTTGTTCAGCCAGATGTTGCAACAATCTGTACTGGAATAGCCGCCTCTATGGGTGCAGTTTTATTGGTGGCAGGTGCGCCTGGAAAACGCTCGGCGTTGCCCCATTCTAGGGTAATGATTCACCAACCTTCTGGTGGTGCACAAGGAGTTGCTTCGGATATGGAGATCAACTTGAGAGAGATGTTAAAGTTAAAAAAGGAGCTGTACGATATTATTTCAGAACACTCCGGCCAAACTTATGATTGGGTAGAAAAAGCATCAGATAGAGATTATTGGATGACCGCAAGTGAAGCTAAGGGCTTTGGTATGGTTGATGAAGTATTATCGAGAAACGAGAAGAAAAATGGCAAAACAAAATAAAGATTCAAGGTGTTCATTCTGTCATTCTGGCAAAAACGAAACGTTGATGCTTATTGAAGGCATGGATGCATTTATATGCGACAAATGCGTTACGCAGGCAAATCAACTATTGTTGCAAGAGCTTGGCAATAAGTCGGCAAAAAGCATTCCTTCTACGGTTTCTCTATTAAAGCCGTTAGAAATTAAGGAACATTTAGATCAATACGTTATTGGTCAAAACGATGCAAAAAAAGTATTGTCGGTGGCTGTTTACAACCATTACAAAAGGCTTAACCAAAAAGTTGATAAGGATGAAATTGAGATTGAAAAGTCAAATATCATGCTGGTTGGCGAAACGGGAACTGGAAAAACACTTTTAGCAAAAACAATTGCGAAGATTTTGCATGTGCCTTTTTGTATTTGCGATGCTACGGTATTGACTGAAGCAGGTTACGTTGGCGAAGATGTAGAAAGTATTTTAACACGCCTATTGCAGGCTGCAGATTACGACGTGGCATCGGCAGAACGTGGCATTGTGTATATTGATGAGGTTGATAAAGTAGCTAGAAAGAGTGATAATCCATCTATCACAAGAGATGTATCTGGCGAAGGCGTACAACAGGCCTTACTAAAAATTTTAGAAGGAACGGTGGTAAATGTGCCGCCCCAAGGGGGTAGAAAACACCCGGATCAAAAGATGATCCCTGTTGATACCAATAATATTCTATTTATTTGCGGCGGTGCTTTCGATGGTATTGAACGGAAAATAGCAAATAGATTGCGGACCAATGTGGTGGGCTATAAAGTTAAAAAAGACGATGCCGAGCTGGATTTAAAGAATCTTTATAAATACATTACACCTCAAGACCTAAAATCTTTTGGATTAATTCCTGAATTAATCGGTCGGATTCCTGTGCTGTCTCATTTAAATCCATTAGATAAAGAGTCTTTAAGAAATATTTTAACCGAGCCAAAAAACTCGCTTATTAAGCAGTATGTAAAATTGTTCGACTACGAAGGAGTAAACCTGGTTTTCGAAAATGATGTGTTAGATTACGTTGTAGATAAAGCGATGGAATATAAGTTGGGCGCGCGAGGGCTTAGGTCTATTTGCGAAGCTATTATGCTAGACGCGATGTTTGACACGCCGACGCAGGCCGATGTAAAAGAGTTGCACATTACGCTCGATTACGCGATTGGAAAATTCGAAAAGGGAAATTTTAAAAACTTACAAGCAGCCTAACAAATCGAAAAAATCCTCTCGCCAAAAACGAGAGGATTTTTTTTAACAATGCTTTTCTGAAAACGCTTATTTTATTTATTATGAACGAAGAAAAAGACATAAAAAAGGAAACTATTTCCAGTACCAAAGTCAAAAAGATTAAGGAAGTAGTATCCGCAGTAAAATCTGGTCTAGTTTCTAAAGAAGAAATAGTAAGTAATTGGTTGCCTAGATATACAGGTAGACCATTATCAGAATTTACCGATTACATTTTGCTAACAAACTTTAGCAAATACCTAGGCATGTTCTCAGAATGGAATCAAAACGCACCAATTTATGGCTTAGATAAGCCCATGCAAAGTGTATCTGCCAATGGCATTACCATTATAAATTTCGGTATGGGAAGCCCAATGGCTGCTACCATGATGGATTTGCTTACCGCAATTAAACCAAAAGCAGTTTTATTTTTAGGTAAATGTGGCGGGTTGAAGAAGAAAAATCAGCTTGGCGACTTGATTTTGCCGATAGCCGCCATTAGGGGAGAGGGAACTTCTAACGATTATTTACCTGCTGAGGTACCAGCTTTACCTGCTTTTGCCCTGCAGAAGGCCATCTCTACTACCATTAGAGATTATGGTAGAGATTATTGGACTGGGACCTGTTATACCACCAATAGAAGGGTTTGGGAGCATGACAAGGATTTTAAAAAATATTTAAAAACCTTACGAGCTATGGCCGTAGATATGGAAACGGCAACCATCTTTACTACTGCATTTGCAAATAAAATTCCTGCTGGTGCTTTGCTGTTAGTGTCAGACCAACCAATGATTCCAGAAGGTGTGAAGACTGAAAAGAGCGATTCGTCTATTACAGAGAATTATGTGGAAACGCATTTGCGTATCGGGATCGATTCTTTAAAGCAATTGATCAACAATGGGTTAACTGTAAAGCATTTGTTGTTTTAATAAGGAGATGTCAGATGTCAGAAGTCAGAAATCGGATGTCGATTCCTATATCATTCAGTTAAAAAGTAACCGCAAAGAGCGCAGAGAAAATCACACAAAGTGTCCAAATAAAAAAGCCGCCTGCTCTGTGGACTTTGTGCAAAACTTTGTGTACTCCGTGGTTAATTCCTGTAGTCCTCACAAATAAAAAAAGACCGACTACCGTCGATCTTTTTTTATTACCAATATGATTATGACTTGGTTTTTAACCCAAATATGATTTTAAAATCTTACTTCTAGAAGTATGGCGCAAACGTTGTAGCGCCTTGTCTTTTATCTGTCTTACCCGTTCTCGCGTAAGGTTAAATTTTTCGCCAATTTCCTCTAACGATAGTGGATGGTTAGATCCAAGTCCGAAAAACAAGACAATAATTTCTCTCTCTCTTTCTGTTAAAGTAGACAGTGAGCGTTTAATCTCTTCTGATAGCGATTCGTCTATTAATGAACTGTCCGTATTCGGCTCGTGATTTTCCAATACATCTAGCAAAGTATTTTCTTCTCCCTGTACAAACGGAGCATCCATAGAAACATGACGTCCAGAATTACTCAACGTATCAGAAATCTTTTCAACTGTAGTTTCTAAAATCTCTGCCAATTCTTCTGGAGATGGTTCTCGCTCGTACTCTTGTTCTAGCTTAGAAAAAGCTTTGCTAATTTTACTTAACGAACCTACTTGGTTAAGCGGCAAACGCACAATTCTACTTTGCTCTGCAATAGCTTGTAAAATAGACTGGCGAATCCACCAAACAGCATAGGAAATAAATTTGAATCCTTTCGTTTCATCAAAACGTTTTGCTGCTTTTATAAGACCTAAGTTTCCTTCATTAATTAAATCTCCCAAGGTAAGCCCCTGGTTTTGATATTGCTTTGCTACAGAAACAACAAAACGTAGATTCGTTTTTGTTAAACGTTCTAACGCTGCCTGATCACCCTCCCGAATTTTTCTAGCTAAAATTACCTCTTCTTCTGCCGTAATCAAATCCACCTTTCCAATCTCGTGCAAGTACTTGTCTAATGACTGACTTTCGCGATTTGTGATGGATTGTGTAATCTTGAGTTGTCTCATTTATATGTTTTGTGCGCTATATAATATTTTCGGTTTGCAAAGTTACGAAAAAATCATCAAATTTAAAAGTTAAAATATTGGAAATGTAAACTTTGCGATCGATGTGTTAATCCCTTTTAATCCACAACAATCATTCCAATTAAATGTTTGGTATAACATTTTGCTGGTCTTTCTATCCTTTTTTTGCCGTCGATAATTCATCAATTACGCGTGCCATTCCGAAAGTTGAACATTTAAAGTAGGGTGGGGTAATGAAACATTAAAAAAGCACTTAATCTATTTCAGGATGTTTTCATAAACCGCAATTGGCCAATATTAATTGTTGAAATGGTTGCTATGTTTTAAAGGCAGCGTTGTCGAAAAAAAAATGCCCGAAAGCCAAATAACTTTGTGGGCATTTAAAAGTGTCAAATTTCTTTGATAAAAAAAGTCGTGTTAAAATCTCACTCCAAACGTCAAGAACATATTATTTCTGTCACTTTTAATATTGGCAACTGGTTCAGAGAAATCCTGTAATTGATACGGAGCCGAGTTGAAATTAGTTTGATAGTTTTGATAAGCTAAATCAAAGTAATAATTCTCAATGCGATAACCAATGCCACCAGTAAAATATTGACCTTGGTAAAATGAATTATCGCCACCCTTAACGCCATTCCCATTTATACCATAACCACCCCTTAAACTAATCTCTGGGCTAACCTTAATTTCCGCACCCACGCGATAGTTTATGGTTTCCTTATAAGAATTTTTTATAAATGCATTTGTGCTGTTAATAGTAGTTTGACCAGAACCATTATCGGCACTAAAGCGCATAGATGAATAATCAACATAATCTATATCTGCGGAAATTAATGCAGTTCCTGCAATAATATAACTTAATCCTGCTGAGGCTTTTAGTGGGGTGCGTAAATTATAATTGAAAGGATAATTTCTGCCAGGATTATTTGAGTTATAATTTGCCAATTGGCTGTTTACGGTTTCGTCTGTATTGTCTTGAATACTCATCCAAGTTGGCGATTGAAAGTTCAGTCCAATTCTAAACTCACTAACTGGCCTAAAAATCATTCCAAGTTTCAGGTTGAAACCACTTCCTTTTGTGTCTTGATTTCTAAGATGAGTTAGGGTATAATCTTCATTTCCAGCATAACCTTTAACAGGATCGAAGGTATTAACAAGACCAGATTCGGTATAAGTAGCTTCGCTTGAATATCTAACATTAACAAAGCTTGTAGTTGCACCAATGTAGATTTTGTTTCCAAAATTTAATGCGCCAGCTAAATTAATTTCTGAAGTTGAACCTAATCTATTTTCTTTCCAATTTTGATTAAAACTCGAATTTTTATAAGGCTCGGCAGAATAACTGTTTGGATAGTTGGTGGCATCTTTATTAATTAAGTAACTATTGTATGCATCACCTGCAATCGTTTGATCTACGCCAGAACTATTTGCTTGCTCTGCAAAAGCATCTCTAATGGAACTATTCGTGTTGGTGCCATTGTAGCTAATGTTATTCAAAAAATCATTGTTTCTTGTATAACTGATCCCGAATACGGTACTAACCAAACCCTTGTTCAATTCGCTACCTTTATTTTTAAAAGCTGGGCTATAAAATACTGCGCCAATATTGCTAAGATTTAATTGACTTTTAGTTTCTTTAGTTCCTGTTCCTAGAAATTTGCTATTATTTGATACAGAATTGAACTCGGGAGTTAAGCTGAACTCTGATTTAGTAAATAACCCTAATCCAGCAGGGTTAGCGCTTATAGAGCCTATGTCTCCGCCAACGCCGATTTGAGCGCCTGCCATACCTTTAAATCTAGCAGAACTTCCGTAATTGGTTTGAGAAAAACGAAATGCATCTGGAGCATAACTCTGAGCGTGCGATGCCCCAATAGTGGCTACTGTAGCCACTATTGAAGCTAGTATATATTTTTTCATGTTATGTGTTCAAATTAAATTAACCTCTTCCTGCCCTTGTTGGAGCACTACCGCCACCGCCGCCCGAAGAACGGCTTGGAGCAGGTGAAGAAGAGGGTGAAGGTGTATAACTTCCGCGAGGGGGTCGGCTGGTCGGCTGACTTTCTGGCTGAGGTCTGCTTTGAGGCTGTGGTCTACTTTCTTGAGTTTGAGGTCTGCTTACTTCACCTCTACTTGGTCTCGAACCGGCACGGTTGGGTTGGCTATTAGTATTGTTTGCAGAACCTCTCGCTGGTCTTCCAGTTGCATCGAGCGTTGGCCTGCCATAGTCTCCTTTAGGTGTTACGCTGGTCCTTGCTCTGTTGCCCCCGCTGTATGCAGCTTGGTTTTCGCCCCCGCTACCCGGTCTTGGTCTATAATTTTTGTTGTTGGTGTAAACGCCGCCGTAATAGCCACCGCCACCGTAGCCATATCCGCCGCCGTAACCATAATAGCCGCCGCCGCGGCCAAAAGCATCATAGTAGGAGTAGGGTCCCCAAGAGTTGTACCCATAAAACGGGCTACCAAAGTAGCTACCATAATAAAATGGGTTATTCCAAATTCCGCCGTAATATCCTAATCCGTAATTAAGGCCATAGCCAGAATTCCATCCCAATCCATAACCAAATGAATTTCCATAGTACAAATTATCAAAATAGGGATCGTAATAAGAGCGCCAAGAGTAGCCGTTAGAGAACCTGTTTATTCTAGAGGCGTAATCCATATCTAAATATGGGTTGCTCGTTCCGTAATAACCATCGTCATAAACGGTTGTTTTTTGCTCGGCTACTGGCGCATAAACCACTTCTTGAGCTTTTGCTGTCGTGTTGTAAACATCGTCAGTTGCCGAATTACTGGCCAACTTAGGTGTCGCGCAAGAAGCCACCATCCCAGCAGTGGCAATCAGCGCAATTTGTAAAAAGTTAATTGGTTTCATTTGTGTTTATATTTAGTGTTGTGTGTGTCTAAAGAAATCAAATCAACACAATATACGTTTTTTTCACTAAATTATCGTCAGAAAACTGTAGAATTAGTTTTAAAAGCTATTGTGGTGTTTTTTGCTCATAAAGTTATAGATTTGTGGCTAAAGTTTATCTGTTTTTCATTACAAATTGCGTTCCAAAATCGTATATGAGCAAAGAAGTTACAAAGCGGGCTGTAGATTACTCGCAGTGGTACAATGATATCGTAATTAAGGCCGATTTGGCTGAACATTCGGCAGTTCGTGGTTGTATGGTTATCAAGCCAAATGGTTATGCCATTTGGGAAAAGATGCAGGCTGTTTTAGACAAAATGTTTAAAGATACTGGCCACAGCAATGCTTACTTTCCCCTTTTTATCCCAAAATCTTTTTTCAGCAAGGAAGCGTCTCACGTAGAAGGCTTTGCAACAGAATGTGCAGTAGTAACACATTATCGTCTTAAAAACGATGGAAATGGCAATATCGTTGTAGATGAAACAGCTAAATTAGAAGAGGAACTTATCGTTCGCCCAACCTCAGAAACCATTATTTGGAATACCTACCGTGGATGGATACAATCTTACCGAGATTTACCTTTACTTATTAACCAATGGGCAAATGTGGTAAGATGGGAAATGCGTACGAGGTTATTTTTGCGCACGGCTGAGTTTTTATGGCAAGAAGGACATACCGCACATGCAACAGCTCAAGAAGCGATAGAAGAAACAGAAAGAATGCTCCACGTATATGCAGACTTTTTAGAAAATTACATGGCCGTTCCAGTAATCCGTGGGTTAAAATCGCCAAATGAACGTTTCGCAGGTGCGTTAGAGACTTATTGCGTAGAGGCGCTTATGCAAGATGGCAAAGCATTGCAGGCTGGCACTTCACACTTTTTAGGGCAAAATTTCGCAAAAGCGTTTGATGTTAAGTTTACGGGGAGAGATGGTAAGTTAGATTACGTTTGGGCCACCTCGTGGGGCGTTTCTACCAGGTTGATGGGTGCGCTTATTATGGCGCATAGCGATGACAGCGGCCTAATTATCCCACCTAAATTGGCGCCCACACAAGTGGTTATTGTGCCTATTTATAAAACCGACGAGGAACTAGAAAAAATATCTGCCTTTGCAAAAGCATTAATCGAGAAATTGAAACAAGCAAATGTTTCGGTAAAGTTTGATGATAGAGATACCCAAAGACCCGGATTTAAGTTTGCAGAATATGAGTTGAAAGGCGTGCCGATAAGGATTGCGGTTGGTGCAAGAGATATGCAAAACCGAGAAGTAGAGATTGCGCGTAGAGATACTAAAGAGAAACAAACCGTGCCGCAAGCCGATTTAGATGAATATATTGTGCGTTTGCTTGACGATATACAAACAAATATGTATACTAAGGCTTTAACATTTAGAGATAGCCACATTACCAAAGCAGATAGCTACGACGAATTTAAAAAATTGCTTGATGAGAAAGCAGGTTTCATTTCGGCGCATTGGGATGGCACCGCAGAAACAGAGCAGAAAATTAAAGAAGAGACAAAAGCAACCATACGTTGCATACCGCTAAACAATACCTTAGAAGATGGTGTTTGCATCTATTCTGGTGCGCCGTCTATCCAACGCGTATTATTTGCGAGAGCGTATTAGAGTTGAAAGTTAAGTATTAAAAGTTAAAAGTTCGAAGTAGGTAACCGGGGTTGAGGAATGCAACTCAAATCTCAAATCTCACTTCTCATATCTAAATATTGAAAAAATGAAATTTGGAACGAAAGCAATACATGCAGGACAACACCCAGATCCTACAACTGGGGCCGTAATGACCCCAATTTATCAAACCTCTACGTATTGGCAAAAATCGCCTGGCGACAATAAAGGTTATGAATATTCTAGGGGAACAAATCCAACACGTAAAGCTTTAGAAGATTGTATCGCAGCTTTAGAAAACGGAACTTATGGTTTGGCTTTTAGTAGCGGTATGGCTGCTACAGATGCGGTAATGAAAATGCTCCAACCCGGCGATGAAGTGATTACCGGGAACGATTTGTATGGAGGTTCTTATCGGATATTTACCAAGGTGTTTGCCAATTATGGAATAAAGTTTCATTTTTTAGATTTATCTAAGCCAGAAAATATTTTGCCTTATGTAAATGAGCACACCAAAATGGTTTGGGTAGAAACGCCTACCAATCCAACCATGCAAATTGTTGATATAGCGGGTTTAGCGAAATTTACTAAAGCTCATGATCTAGTTTTTGTAGTAGACAACACATTTGCATCTCCATACCTGCAAAACCCGATAGATTTGGGTGCAGATATAGTAATGCATTCTGTTACCAAATACATTGCCGGCCACAGTGATGTGGTAATGGGCGCTTTGGTAACCAACAATAAAGAGTTATACGATAAACTTTGGTTTGTGTACAATGCTTGTGGCGCCACGCCAGGTCCGCAAGATTCCTTTTTGGTTTTAAGGGGAATTAAGACCTTGCATTTACGTATGCAAGCCCATTGCATAAACGGCGAAAAGGTTGCTCGGTATTTGAAAAATCACCCTAAAATTGATAAAATTTATTGGCCTGGATTTGAAGACCATCCAAACCATAATGTTGCCAAAAAACAAATGCGCGGTTTTGGAGGAATGGTTTCAATCAGTCTAAAAGATGCAGATTTGGCAGAAACGTTTAGAATTGCTTCGAACTTTAAGGTTTTTACCTTGGCCGAATCTTTAGGGGGAGTTGAATCTTTAGTAAACCACCCAGCTTCTATGACGCATGGCTCGATCCCAAAAGAGGAACGAGAAAAAGTTGGCGTAACCGATAGTTTATTAAGGCTAAGTGTTGGCGTAGAGGATATAGAGGATTTAATACAAGATTTGGAAAACGCATTGAAGTAACTCTGATGCGTTTGAAAATGATAAACGGTAAATTTTGGACTTTTTATCCCTTAAGAATTTTTTAGACGAAAAAGTCGACCAATACAATAGGCCCGAATTTATAAACGATGACCCTATTTGTATTCCACACTTGTTTGAAAAAAAGCAAGACATCGAAATTGCGGGTTTTTTTGCCGCAATTTTTGCCTGGGGGCAACGGAAAACCATTATAAATAAATGCCGTGATTTGTTGGCTCGTATGGATAATTCGCCCTTCGATTTCGTAGTAAATCATACCGATGCTGATTTGAAGGGTTTGTTAGGTTTTAAACATCGAACATTCAACGATACCGATTTACTTTATTTTATCTCGTTTTTTAAGTTTCATTTTTCACATTCAAGGAGTTTAGAAGACGCATTTATCTCGCAGAGCGGAAAATATTTAGATGGTTATTTAAACAATGCAACATTTACCGAGGAGGCCCAGCAGGAGGGAAGCGTTTGTTTCGCTGCTGAGCTGAATTTTAGTATCGAGCACGCATTGAACAATTTTAGGCAATACTTTTTTTCATTAGAATATTATCCACCCAGAACGGTAAAGCATATTTCGTCGCCAAGGCAAAATTCTACTTGTAAAAGATTAAATATGTTTTTGCGCTGGATGGTAAGAAAAGACGACAAGGGGGTAGATTTTGGTATTTGGACTAAATTAAATCAACAAAGCTTAATCTGCCCTTGTGATTTGCATGTAGATAGGATTGCCAGAATATTAGGTTTGATTGATCGAAAACAAACAGATTGGAAAACTGCCGTTGAGCTAACCCATCATCTCCTAGCATTTGATAAAAACGACCCAGTAAAGTACGATTTTGCACTTTTTGGGCTTGGTATAGAAAAACATGAGGCTTTTTATGCAAAGAGATAAAATCTGGCACTGCCGCTTGTTTTTTATTAAATTAATAATGTGTACTGGCTTTAAAAATTTATGTCTGACTTGATTTTAGGTTTTTCCGCTCATTTAACATGGAACTAAGAATTAGAAATTATTATTAGGATTTAATTAAAATAAAACTAAATTTGTATACTAAAACAGACTTTTTAGAGCGTTTTTGAATATTTAAAGGATTCGTTTAAATTGAGCAGTTTGGTAAATTAAGTTGTACAGTAAAAAAGTGAGGGCGTAAAAAGCCCTACCTTATATGAATAAACGAACAAATTTAAATAGATTAACCATTCTCATTGCGGACGATCAAGAAATAGTTTTACGTGGATTAAAGGGGCTTTTAAACGATTTTTGGCCAGGTGCAGTAGTACGCCAAGCAAAAACTGTAGCTGAACTGATTATAGAGGTTAGGAAAAAGCCCACGGTAATTATCACTGAAGTTACCTTACCAGAAGCCTACGGCGTAAAATTGATGAAGCAAATTTTAGATGCGCAAGTTGGAGCGAAAGTTTTAGTGTTTTCTACCTTAAATGAAAGCATATATGCAATGCCTTACCTTAAGCATGGAGCTGCTGGTTATCTGTTAAAAAACGCACCAGAAGGCGAAATTATCGCTGCGTTAACCACTGTGCTAGCTGGTAGCAGGTACTCTAGTAAAAACATCAAGGAGAGCATGTTCAATAGCGCTTTTGGAACTGTAGAAAAAGTACCTTTTGCTAAACTTTCTGCCCGAGAGCTAGAAGTGGCAGAGTTACTTGTAAAAGGTGATGGAGTGTTGGATATTTCTAAAAAACTTAATTTGCAAATGGGCACGGTAAGCACTTATAAGCTTAGGCTGTTCCAAAAATTAAAAGTTAAAAACATCATCGAACTAGCAGAAACTATTGCCGTTTATCAGCGTTGATCCAATTGATTTCTTAAATCTTGTCAGGTAAAAAAATTTCTGCAAGCATGCATCGGGCGCTTCCCCCGCCATTTTTTTCTATCGTGTAGAGTGGAGCATAAATAATTCTACCAAATTTTTCTAGCTTATCTATCTGTTCTTGATTAAGTGTTTTAAACGCTTGTTCAGACATCACAATTAATTTTTCGTCAGCTTTATTTTTGATCTGCAGCACATTCCCGGCAAACTGATTCATTTGACCGAAGGTGATTTCTATAATTTCTTTGCCAGTAGTGATTAAGCTTTCTGTTATCTTTTCTCTTTCTTGTTTATCAGCAATCGCCGCTGTGCAAATTACTGCAAAATCGTCTGCCACGCACATCATTACGTTGCTGTGGTAAATTGGCGCATGATCTTGATCTGTTCCATGAAAGGTTATGGCCTTGTAATTGGTTTCCGCACAAAAATCTTCGATGACTTTTTCGCTAGTTCTTACTGACAGACAAGCGTAGGCAATTTTGTGTTTCCGATCTAGCACCAAACTCCCCGTACCTTCTAAAAACAAATTTTCGTGCTCGTAAAAACTTAGGTCGGTTACTTTTTTAACGTAGAATTTCTCTTTAAGCATGTCTACCACATCAGCGCGACGCTCTACCCTGCGGTTTGGAGAAAACATTGGGTACAGAATCACTTCTCCATCTTTATGCATCGATATCCAATTGTTTGGGAAAATAGAATCTGGTGATTCTGGTTTCAGGGTATCTTCAATCACCAAGACATTCACACCGTTTTTTCGAAGCATAACTACATATCCATCAAATTCTTGCAAGGCAAACTCTTGAACCTTGGTGTGCGTTGATTTTTCTTGAAACATGTTGTTCGCCGCCGTTTGCTTATTAAACTTAAAGTCTACCGGGCGAATCATTAATAGGTGGCTGGTTGCGGGCATTGTTTTTAATGTATCGAAATTTAAAATAAACGTGTGTTTTTGTACGTGTTTAATCCTCTAAGCGGTCTCTCAAAATCGGCATACTCATACAATGGAAACCGCCACGTGCACGAGACAACTCTGCCGATGGCATTAAAATGAGCGTATCTGTAATGGTTTCTACATCAACTTTGCCTGCCTCTAAATCGTTTATCAAGTCTTTAACTTTCACAATGGCATAGCCCGCATCTTTAAATGCTTCAACGGTTTTATCATTTCTATCATAGCCAATTACAACGCCTTCTTTAATGGCGAGCAGGTTGCAAGAATCTGTCCATTGTTCCCTAGAATCATAAGGGAAAGAATTGTTGCCACTATAAATAATTTTGGTGGGTTCGGTGCTTTTTAAATCGTTCTGACTTATGTCATTAAGCAAAGCTTCTACATTTTGGAAAATTTTTGGTTCGCCTGGGTTTGTTTTGGTGAATTGAATTGCCGTTGTTGCCTCCAATCTTTCTGGTTCTTTTAAGAAGTTTATAGGCTCTTGCAAATTATATTTTGGAGAATGTGCAATGGAGTTTAAAATTACCCAAGTGTTACGTTTTACCTGTGTAAAAACGGTGTCTAAGTGCATGTAGTCTCTTTTACTCGGAATTTTCACTACGGTAACTTTTTCTACTACATCATTATCAAATAGCAGTTTAATGGCTTCATTTGCGCCATGTTCTGATGTTCTTTCGCTACAACCAATTAACACATGGTTTGGCGAAACCACCATCACATCTCCACCTTCTAAAGTAGTGCTAAAGGCAGGTTCATCGCCAGGCCTCAAAAAATGCATCGTTACGTCTGGTATTTCTAATACAAAATCTTGATGGCCTTCGAACAACGCGTGATTGAAAAAAATATAACGCATCAATAATGTTTCTCTAACCCTGGCCTTTTTTGCTGGTTTATTAATAAGAATGAAGTTGTTTATGGTCGTCCCAACATCGCGTGTAAAAATTAAGTTTGGAATCGGAGCAAAAATCATCTTATCATTTGCAAGCGTTCCAGAGATTAAAATTTCTGCAAGTTGTGCAGGCTCAGTATCTATAAGCTCTAATTGCACTTTATAAGTGATGCCTTCTATTGCGCAAACAGCCGCGACCAATTTTTTTCTGATTAATTCCTGTTCCAAAATTTCGGTCAACAAAATCTGGATTTCTATAACCGAATTTGAGTGGTGGAAATCGGTACTTTTTGGTTTGTAAAACGCGCGTTTGGCTAATGGATTATCTATTTCTGCAAGCTTACCTTTAATTTTAGATGGATCTAAAAAGTACATCAACAGTTTTAAATAGTAATCATATTCTTTTCTTCTAATAGTGTCCAAATGTACAATGTCTTCAAAAAGCCAGTCTTGGGCTTTAGAAGGAACTACTTTCCCCAATCCGCTGTCTGGACTGTGAATCAATAGCTTACGTAAACGACCAACTTCGCTGGTTACCTGTACAGTATCTTTTTTTTTATCCATTTTTAACATATCAATTCCTATAATTTACTCAGACCAATCGAAGTGTCCACAACGTTTGTTTGGTTTTAAATGTCAAATCTAAAATTCTTCAACAACTAGCTCGATTGAATAGTTGCTTCTCAATGAAGATATTAATTTGTTTGTTCAAAAGATAAAAGTAAATCAATTTTTCTGATTAAAAAGGCAAGTATGTCGGTTCTAAGTTAAATGTGCCTTTTTTTGCTTAGCGTTTTTAGCTACTTTTGACACATGGATTTTATTTACGATGCCACACATAAAGCTGTATTGAAACTTTACCAAGAGGATGTTTCTCCCAGCTTGATAAACATAACAGATACCCGGAAAGAATTTAATGGACAAGTAACTGTGGTGGTTTTTCCTATTACCCGTTTTTCTAAAAAGTCGCCAGAACAAACCGGAACCGAGATTGGCGAATATTTAAAGAATAATGTTGCAGAAATTACAGATTTTAACGTTGTAAAAGGGTTTTTAAACCTCAGTTTAAGCGAAGAGTTTTTTTTGAAGCATTTTAACGAAGTTATCTCTGCCGATGATTTTGGGCAATTTCCCTCAAACGGAAAGAAAGTAATGGTAGAGTATTCTTCGCCAAATACAAACAAACCGCTGCATTTGGGGCATGTAAGAAATAACTTATTGGGGTATTCTGTGTCTAAGTTGTTAGAAGCTTATGGTTACGAAGTAATTAAGGTTAACTTGGTAAATGATAGGGGAATACATATTTGTAAATCAATGCTTGCTTGGCAGAAATGGGGCAATGGCGAGACACCAGAAAGTAGTGGATTAAAAGGTGATCATTTGGTTGGAAAATATTATGTAATTTTTGATCAAGAGTATAAAAAACAAATAGCACAGCTAAAATTAGAGGGCCTGGAAGAAGAGCAGGCCAAAAAGACCGCGCCACTAATTGTAGAGGCTCAACACATGTTGCAAAAATGGGAAGCTGATGATGTTAGCGTGATGCAGCTTTGGAATATGATGAATGAATGGGTGTATGCGGGCTTTGCAGTTACTTATGAGAACTTAGGTGTAGACTTTGATAAATATTATTTTGAGAGCAGCACCTATTTACTCGGAAAAGATACGGTAAAGGAAGGTTTGGAAAAAGGTGTTTTTTTTAAGAAAGACGACGGTTCTGTTTGGATTGATTTAACCGAAGAAGGACTTGACCAAAAACTGGTGTTGAGGGCAGATGGAACTTCGGTTTATATTACCCAAGATTTAGGCACAGCTAAAATGAAGTATGATGATTTTGCCATGGACGAATCTATTTACGTGGTGGGCAACGAACAAGATTATCATTTCAAAGTGCTGTTTCTCATTTTGCATAAACTTGGTAAGAGCTGGGCAAACGGCCTTTATCATCTTTCTTATGGCATGGTAGATTTGCCAAACGGAAAAATGAAAAGTAGAGAAGGCACGGTGGTCGATGCAGATGAACTGATAGAAAGCATGGTGGAGACAGCTAGGGAAAAATCTGTGGAACTTGGAAAAATAAGTGATTTTAGCGAGCAGGAGAAAGAAGAGCTTTATAAAAAGATTGGTCTTGGCGCTTTAAAATATTTTCTATTAAAAGTTGAGCCAAAAAAGCGACTGCTGTTTAATCCAGCAGAAAGCATAGATTTTCAAGGAAATACAGGGCCTTTTATTCAATATACCCATGCAAGGATAAAATCGCTGTTAAGCAAAGCCGATTACAACAGTGCTAAATTAAATTCAAAGTTTTCTGGTATAGTTGAGGTGGAGCTTGATATGATTATTTTATTGGCCAAATATCCCGCAGAGGTAGAAATTGCGGCAAAGGCTCACAGCCCGGCAAGTTTGGCCAATTATTTATATGAGCTGGCAAAATTGTTTAACAAGTTTTATCATGATGTGCCTCCAATTATAAAAACCGAAGAGAAGGATGTAAAACAGTTTAGGCTTAATCTTTGTAAAAAGACTGCAGATGTGCTCAACGCGGGCTTATCAATTCTTGGCATCAACGCTCCTGAACGGATGTAAGGCTATTATTTTTAATTGTGGAACGCGTTAGAAATTAATTATGGCTGTTGAAACGGAGAAATTCTATGCTAATTTACCAGTTAACAGGTTGTCGTTAAGTAAATTGATGCTGAATGAGCGTCTGTTTTTTAATGTGCCTAACGATTGGTTTGTAATTATTACAGACATAGAGCAATCTACAGATGCAGTACATGCCGGTTTACACGAAAATGTAAACCTCGTTGCAACTGGAAGTATTGTCGCCTTGTTAAACATAGCTTATAAAAACGACATCGTTGTTCCGTTTTTTTTTGGTGGAGATGGCGCAACTTTTCTGGTGCCGCCAAACATTGTAAACGATGCAATGAAAGCGCTGCTTATTTATAAAAAAAATACCCTTAACGCTTTCAGTCTAAGTTTAAGAACTGGTATTGTAGCGGTTAAAGAAGTTTATAAACAAGGCCATGTGCTTCGCATTAGCAAATTTGCAAGTTCTGGCAACTTGGTTACGCCAATTGTTTTGGGCGATGGCTTGGATTATGCAGAGAAAATAATTAAAGGTGATGACTACCTGTATTCGGGTGTGGATCCTCAAGATTACGAGCCAGATCTTTCTGGTATGCAATGTAGATGGGATAAGATAGAACCTCCTAAAACGAATAACGAGATTGTAACCTTAATAGTCGTTTCAAGAGACCATGTTCATCAAGCCAATTGCTTTGCTGCGGTCATCAGTTTTATCGATAAAATTTATGGGATGCCAGAGATGCGCCAACCGATATCTGTGTCTAAATTGGTATTTAAAACAAGCTTTAACAATCTCGGCCGCGAGATGAAAAGCCAGCTTGGCAAAATTAATATACTCAAACTGCTTAAAACCTATTTAACTAATTTCTATGGGTATGTGTTCTTTAGAACAGAAAAAGGGAAAAAATATTTACGGCGATTGGTAGAAATGTCTGATACGCTTGTGGTAGACGGTAGAATTAATACGGTTATTACAGGTTCAGAAACTCAACGTTCTGCGTTGGTGAAAGCGCTGGATAAAATGGAAAAAAACAGCGAAATTTTATATGGCTTGCACATAAGTTCGGCGTCTGTAATGAGTTGTTATGTTAGAGATTTAGAAGATGACCACATCCACTTTATAGACGGTGCCGAAGGTGGTTACACCAAAGCTGCTGCCGTATTAAAAAAGAAAATCAACTCTTTAATCAACTAGTTGCTTCAGTTGCAGAGGCTGCTGGTTC
This sequence comes from Pedobacter sp. UYP30, assembly GCF_040547165.1. Taxonomy (NCBI): domain Bacteria; kingdom Pseudomonadati; phylum Bacteroidota; class Sphingobacteriia; order Sphingobacteriales; family Sphingobacteriaceae; genus Pedobacter; species Pedobacter sp. UYP30. Next base: position 84,185 of record NZ_JBEPPD010000017.1, read on the forward strand.
GATAACCACATGCTTAATCACTGCGAACTTTTCTTTTACCTTATTTTTTATCTGTACGATACGCTTTTCAATTTCTTGCGTATTCATGTCGTTTTTAAAGTTGATGATCAATACCAGCATCACTTCATTTGGCGATTGATAGGTAGATAAAAGACGCGTTACAGCTACAACGCTTTCATCTTCTACCACAGTTGATTTTACCTCATTTTGAAGTTTTTTGGATAATCCCTCACCCATAAGTAAGCTTCTGTTTTCTCTACCTAAAATTAGGCTGACCAATACAAGCAAAACTCCAACCAATACCGAGGCCAGCCCGTCTAACCACGGCAAGCCATAATGATGGCTAAAAAGCATCATTATAAATACTATAAGCAAACCAAGAACTGCTGCACCATCTTCGAAAATAACAAGAAAACCAGCTGGGTCTTTGCTGTTAATAAAAGCTTTCCACCAAGCAACACCCTTGCGGGTTTCGTTAAATTCGTTTACTGCTATAATTAAGGAAGCGCCTTCAAATAAGAACGAAAGCCCTAAAACTACATAATTCCAAGTGGGGCTTTTTAATTCTTCGGGATTTATAATATGATAAATGCCTTGCGTAATAGAAACCACTCCACCCAAGGCAAAAATCATAATGGCTACAATGAACGACCAAAAATACAGCTCTTTTCCGTAGCCGAAAGGATGGCGTTCATCTGCAGGTTTTTTACTTTTCTTTAATCCATAAAGCAGTAAAAGCTGGTTGCTGGTATCAACTGTAGAGTGAATTCCCTCGGCAATCATAGAAGAACTGCTGGTGAAAGCGCCTGCCACAAATTTGGTTACAGCTATAAGCAAATTTGCAGCTAAGGCGCTATATATAGATTTGTTAGCTCTCGCCAATTAGCCCAAAATTTGGTTGATGTGCTTCAATTCTTCTTCTGTAAACTTGGTGTTTTCTATTGCTTTTGCAGAATCGAGCACCTGTGCTGGCTTGCTTGCTCCAATTAAAACTGAAGTAATACGTTCGTCTTTTAAAATCCAAGACAAAGCCATTTGTGCTAAATCTTGTCCACGAGACTGTGCCAGCTCGTTTAGCTTAGAGATTTTTGTTAAAGTTTCTGGAGTTAAGTTGCTTTCTTTCAAAAACACACCACTTGTGGCTATTCTAGAATCTTCTGGAATGCCATGAAGATATTTATTGGTAAGCAATCCTTGCGCTAATGGCGAAAAAGGAATACAACCAACGCCATTTTCTTCGAGTACATCTAGCAATCCGTCTTCTACCCAGCGTTCAAACATAGAGTACTTTGGTTGGTGTATAAGGCAAGGGGTGCCATTCTTTTTAAGTATTTTGATGGCTTTTTTTGCTTCTTTTGGGTGATAATTAGAAATGCCCACATAAAGTGCTTTTCCTTGTTGCACCATTAAGCTTAAGGTATCCATAGTTTCTTGCAGCGGCGTTTCGGGATCGGGGCGATGATGATAAAATATGTCTACATAATCTAGCCCAAGTCTTTTTAAGCTTTGATCTAAGCTGGCGACCAAATATTTTTTCGAACCCCAATCGCCATAAGGGCCATCCCACATGGTATAGCCAGCTTTGCTAGAAATAATCATTTCATCGCGATAAGCTGAAAAATTCTCTTTTAAAATTTTCCCGAATACAGTTTCTGCAGATCCCGGAGGCGGCCCATAATTGTTTGCCAAATCGAAATGGGTAATTCCGTGGTCAAAAGCGGTTGCTATAAGGTTTTTGCTGTTCTCAAAATCATTTACAAACCCGAAATTGTGCCAAAGTCCTAAAGACATGGCGGGTAGCTTTAAGCCGCTTTTTCCGCAGCGGCGATACTGCATTTTCTCGTACCTGTTTTCTGTAGCTGTATGTTCCATCGTATTCTTTTTTTGCAATTATACCAATTTCTAATGAAAAATAAGTTTTGGTAAGCATTGCGAGTTAGGCAAAGACTTAACTTCTATTTGCTATTATAATTGTTATGGTTACATTTACGTTTTATATTTTAACCTAAATATTTTTTTCAAATGAACCTAAAATCCATTTACTGCATGCTTGCTTCTGGTGGTCTATTGTTGGCGTCTTGCCAATCTAATTCTAAAAAAGATGCTTCTTCTACAGATAGCGCTACAAACGATTCTGTAAAAGTAGTGAAATTAGTAGCCGATTCTTTTAAAACAGAAATCGACGGAAAGCAAGTCGGCTTATTCACACTAAAAAATAAAAATAATGCCGAGGCTATTTTTACCAATTACGGCGGCAGAATTGTAAGCCTGTTAATACCAGATAAAAATGGAAAACTTACAGATGTAGTTGTTGGTTTTAAGAGTGTAGCCGATTATGAAAAATCTACCGAGCCGTATTTTGGCGCCACCATTGGACGTTATGGAAATAGAATTGCCAAAGGAAAGTTTACGCTAGATGGCAAGAACTGTCAGCTTTTTACCAACAACGGGCAAAATACGTTGCATGGTGGTAAAAAAGGATTTCAATATGTGGTTTGGGATGCCAAACAACCAAACGACCACACGATAGAACTGCATTATTTATCTAAAGATGGAGAAGAAAATTTTCCAGGTAATTTAGATGTTAAGGTAACTTATACCTTAACAGATAGTAATGAGTTGAAAATGGATTATTTGGCAACTACTGATAAAAAAACTATTGTAAATTTGACCAATCACGCATTTTTTAATCTAAATGGAGAGGGAAGTGGAACTATTTTGGGGCATACCGTAACCATTTACGGCGATAAATACACCCCTGTTGATTCTACCTTAATTCCGTCGGGAAAAATTGAGCCAGTTGCAGGAACTCCGTTTGACTTTACAAAACCAGAAACTATTGGTAAACGCATAGGCGACAAAAATGAGCAATTGACTTTTGGCAAAGGTTATGACCACAACTTTGTGTTAAACAAAACCCCAGGAATGGGCATGTACCATGCGGCTACGGTACAAGGAGATAAATCTGGAATTGTTATGGATGTTTACACCCAAGAACCAGGTTTGCAGTTTTATAGCGGTAACTTTATGCAAAGTATGAATACTTTTAAAGGAGGTACTAAAGACGATTTTAGAACCGCATTTGCCATGGAAACACAACATTTTCCAGACAGCCCGAACCAACCTTCGTTCCCGTCTACAGAATTAAAGCCTGGCCAAGTGTATAAAACAAGCTCTATCTACAAGTTTTCTAATTAGTAAGTAACAGCTAAAATTAACGGATTGTGGCCGAGGCTACAGTCCGTTTTTTTATTTAAGGAAAATAACTGGAGCTCTGTAGTTTGCTAAAAAATATCCAGCAAATTCTGCAGATGAGCGCAGAAATAAAGCCAAGTACCCTCTGCGTCAATCAGCGAGATCAGCGAGAACATCCCCACACGAATAGCCATGATGCGAGCGCTAACGATAGAAACGGCAGCTTTTTTTGAAGCTTTTTAGCGAAAAAAAACTATAGTGGATAGCGTGTAAAAGCGCCCAAATGAAAATATAATATTTTTTAGCTACTAGTTCTTTAATATAGAAGACCTTTCTATTTCCGATTTATCCTTTCCCCTAAAATAAAAATAACACAACGGAAACAACAAGCATAAGCCGAGAAGAAAGCCGCCCAACACATCGGTAAACCAATGGGCGCCCAAATATATTCTAGAAAATGGAATGGTTACGATGTAAAAGGTGGACACAAATATGAGGACGTTCTTTATTAGGTTGGGTACTCCTTTTAACGTAAACATGAGAATGAGTAAAAACCCAAAAAAGAGGGTATAGGAAAGCACATGGCCGCTCGGGAAACTTTGGAACCGGTTGACTCCAACCAATCGAACGTAGAGTGAGGTTGGTCTTGGGCGATCTACCAATTGCTTTACTAGCAGAATAATTAAGCCAGAAAGCAGAATGCTGGCGGTATAATAAGCTTCTCTTCTATAGCGAGTAACATAAAAAATGGCTGCGGCGAGTAGTACAGAGATAAGGGAATAGGGCAGCTCGCCAAAAAAGCTAATGCCGGTCATAACCTTGTCTAGCCAATTGGCGTGATATTGCTGTAAATAATTAGAAATGGCAATGTCTGATTGGATAATTGGATGATGGGCGATAAAAACACTCAAGCAAATGAAAGCTACTAGTAGGGAGGTAAAAATTACCCAAAAAAAAGTTCCTTTAAAGTGCATGGATTTAGGTTAAGGTATGGAAATCAAAATTATAATAACTTTGATACATATAGGTGTTTTTAGTCGAAAATTTAGAAAGGAATTAAACAAAATAGCCGTCTGGCCTGTTGTTTTTTAAATGCCAACAAAGTTTTACCTGCCAGAAGAGCAAGACAGAATAAAAGTACCACGTTTTGAGGAGCGCGCCGGCTTTTACACTTCCAGTAAGCGAAGTGCTACAATGGCTAAGATAAAAGCAAAAGACACTTCGCAGGAGTTGAGGTTTAGAAAAGCGTTGTGGGCGAATAATGTGCGATATAGGATCCATTTAAAGAAAGTTTTAGGTAAACCCGATATTGTAATTAAAAAATATCGTTTAGCTATTTTTGTGGATGGCGATTTTTGGCATGGGTACGGGTGGGCGGAACGGAAGCAGAAAATTAAGACCAACGCCGCTTTTTGGATTCCTAAAATAGAGCGAAACATGCAACGCGATGTCTTTGTTAACCAACAACTTACTTACATGGGTTATACGGTTATGCGTTTTTGGGAACATGAACTGAAGAAGAATTTAGATATTTGTGTAAATCAGGTTGTACTCTATATAGAAACTGCAAAAAAGAATACTATCCCGGCAGCTGAATAATTAGGGCTTTGCCGAATTAAAACTACATTTGACTTGTTAATTTTTGACTCTATTTATATCTAATGAAAAACAAAATCTATTCTCTTTTATTTGCTATACTTACCTTAATAGCTCTTGCTGCCGATTATGTAAAAAGCGATGACTTACTCGCAATTTCCAAACCGCTATCTATTGTGTTGTTGTTGGCATGGCTTTACCAAGCAGAACGATTGAAGGGTAGGTTTCATAAACAAATTTTTATTGGTTTATGTGTTGCTTTGGTGGGAGATGTGTATGCTGCCTTTGCTGCAAATACTTACATAGAAACGGTGGTGTTTTTTACTCAGTTTATTTGTTACCTGTTCTACTTAAGGGCATTTAGATTAGATCATAAATCTAACCCGAAACAGAAGAACGGTTATTTAATTTGGGCAATAATTGGCTTTGCCACATTCTGCGCCGGAATTTTCTTTTACCTGCAGCCACAGCTCGGCCCACAACAGGCCGCTGTTTTAATTTACACATTAACATTGTGCTTTATGGGGATTATGGCCGTAAATAGGTTTAAAAAAGTAAATCTTCTAAGTTTTAAGATGATTTTTTACGCGTCTTTATTTTTCTTGTTTGCAAATACCGTTTGGGCGATAGATAGATTTGTACAACCAATAGTAGAAAGTTCTGCCTTGGTTATTGCAGGCTATTTTATAGCACAATATTTAATGGTTTATGGAACAATTGTTAGGAAGTTGCTGGTAACCAAGACGGAGGTTTAGGGTTAATCGCGACCGCGTTTAATTTTTGTTTGACTGGTTTTTTAATTTATGGAATTTCGAAAAAATTGTCATCTTTATTAAAAAAACTGATGAAAACGCTCGTTTATTTTTGCCTTATCTTTATTTTGACTTGTGAATCAAAAGTTTTTAGTCAAACCTTTAAAGGTATTTCCGTTGAATTAAAATTTGTTGATACACTAATTCGGAGTAGAAATTATCGGGAAGCAGCACTCCAGATACAAGTGACAAATCAAACGGACAAAAACATTTATATACCGAATATTTTAGAGCAATTTAAAATTCAGGCAAATGATAGTTTGCTAATTTTGGATAAAGCTTTTAAAAGGTTATCAGTGCTTAGAGGGTATAGGCCAGATGAAATGGGTGCTGACGGGATAAGTGGACTGACTGGATATAAATCAGACGAAAGTTACGCCAGTTTTTTAAAAAAGAAAGATTTTGGCAGGCAAGTAATATCTATGGCTGAGCTCACTGAAATAGGTAAAGATTTAAAACCTTTGTTTTTAAAAAAGGGTGAGTCCTTTATCTTGTATAATATTTCTCCCATCCATTTTCTCTACAACAGAGATGAGCCATTTTGGCACTATGAAATAGTGTTCTATTTAAATGAAAAAAGCAACAAAGACGCGCCAGACCAAATTGGGGGTTATAAGAAATATTCTATAGAAAGTTTTCAGACAAAACCCATATCTATAACCGGAAGGAATAATAAAAGAACTAAAAAAATTGTGGTAAAAGATAGCAACGGACACGTGCTTAGTAAATTTAATTTGCCAACACATAAGTATAAAACTCAGCAGTAATATTATTTATAAAAGGAAATTATGAAAACGCTCGTTTATTTTTGCCTCATCTTTATTTTGACTTGTGAGTCAAAAGTTTTTAGTCAAACCTTTAAAGGTATTTCCGTTGAATTAAAATTTATTGATTCTTTAATTAAGAATGAAAAAAATAGAGAGACTGGAATCCAAGTTCGGTTAGTGAACAGAAGTAATAAACCTATATATATTCCTACAATTTTAACTCAATTTATATATCAAACTTCAGATAGCATGGTTGTTCTGAAATCAGAAACTGCAAATGACTACAAAGTTTTAACAATAATAACTGGGAGGCGACAAGATAGAATTGTGCCAAACATCTATGTTGGGATAACATCCTATAAAATCGATGAATATGTGGCTAAATTTCAATTAAAAAAGAAATTTGGAGAAAATCTCATGAACAATATGCCACAATTTCATGGTAAAAGAAGTTTTAATCCTTTGTTTTTGGAAAAAGATGAAGCTTTTACTCTATATCATATTCTGCCCATTGATCAATTCTACACGGAAGAGGGGTGTTATAAATTAGTATTGAAATTACATGAACGGAGTAGTGTTGATTTTCCAGATCAAATTGATGAATATGAAAAATACCAAATTCCGAGCATGGAAACGAAACCAATATTTATTAGGGTTGAAGAAAGAGGTATGAAATATCGAATAATTGTAACTGATAGTATTGGAAAACGAGTTAGTAAATTTTATTGGCCGAAAAAAGAAATGATTAAGAGCCAAACTAAACGCTAGATAAAAGGAACGTTTATTCGATTATAAAAAAAACATGAGATTATATATAAATTTTGTTTTAATACTCTTAGGAACAATTCAGGGATGTCAAAGTGGTAATAAGCAGGTTGTTCATACAGGTGTCGAATTACAGGACTCAACCATAAAAATTAGTGTTATTCCACTGAAAAATTTTAAGCAAGATACCCTGGAGTATTTAAAAGAAAATTTTGTCATCAATAAACAATCGTACATCAATAAGCCTTTTAAAGTCCTGTTAGATTCACTAAAGTTACCGATTTTTAAATATTACAACGGTGTTCCAAGTTATGATTCACGAACTGATGATGTACCGGCAATTTACCTGAATATCTTCTCTGATGTGCCCGAAAAAATGAAAAATGGGACCAACCCCGGCATTTTACTTATTTCCTTCAATAGGCTAATCCCTGCAGATAGTGCTTACGGATTGATTAAGGTAACACACTTGAAGTGGAAAAGGGATGCAGTGAAATTTTACCAGAATAGGCTCGTTAAGAATATTCAGATGGCGGGATCGGATAAAAAGAAATGAATTTACTTTATCTAATAAAAAATTAAATAACAGCAATTAAATAGCTAGAAATGAAAAATCTAAATTAGACACGCTCCAAGGAAAAATAGAAATTTTAAACGTGGATGATCTTATATCTACTAAACGCGGTGCTGCTGCTTAGCATTTTGTTGTGGTTTGAATTTTTGTGGGCTAAGGGCGAAGATTCATTGCAGATAACACCTCAAATGACACAAAATTATTTTTTTAACACTAGTTTTAACAGTTGATATGAAATGCAAAAGAGACACCCATAGGTTATTGTTATTATCGCCACTTTTTTTAGTTGCCTTTCTTGTTTGTTAATTAACGATTTTTACTTAAAGAACTTATTTCATAACACCTTAACTGGCAAATTGAGCGATGTTGCAGGTCTGTGTGTCTTAGCTATTTTTCTTTCCGTAATATTTAGCAATAAAATACTAGCATATATAACGGCAGCAGTTTTGTTTGTGGCGTGGAAATGTCCTATAGCAGATTATCCAATTGCTTTTTGGAATTCTTTAAATATTTTTCAGATTGGGCGAGTTATAGACTATACAGATTATTTTGCGCTACTTGTTTTGCCACTAAGCTATATTTATAAGCCTGTAGCTCCTAAATTAAATCTAACTATATCATTGGGTTTTGATCGATTATTTTTATAATTTCTGCTTTTTCTTTGGTTTCCACAGCTGGTACGGTAGGACGTTTTACTAGATTTGAAATATCTGCAAGTAAAAAACAGATCTTTAAAGAAGTCAAAAAACTTAACCTTCATCATCCAGAACTTAGAACGCCCCAATTTTTTTATAAGACGGTAAATCCAGGCTCGTTTGCAGAAAGTGAGTTTCAGCATACTAAATTTCATCCACTACAGGACAGTATCAATTTTAGTGTCCATTTACCTGATAATAAATCTTATCCGATAGTATGGTATAGATTCGCTGAAGGTGTGGATGAATGGAATGTGCCCTTTTGTAGAATAGTTTTGTTTGCAGTTTCAAACATTCATGGCGTAAAGTTATATGCAAAAGATTTAGATGGACAAAAAAGAAGGACTGTTATAGAAGAGTTTAAAAGGGTTTTACTTGATAGAGTCCCTTATAAAAGCAAGGAAATATTCTAAGCACAGCACTACCGTTAATATAAAAGATGGGAAAGGTGTTTTATGGGTTTCTACTTTTTTAGGTTAGGTTTTGAATCACTGTGAAAATTTTGTGTGAGACTTTGTCGAGGCCTTTGTGTTTGATTTTCACGCTAAGAAATTACATCGAAATAAAAATATATTTGTATTATGAGCAAGACGCAATCAATAACCATACCTGACGAGGTAGTCATGAGCAAAATGTATATTATCCGGAACCAGAAAATTATGTTGGACGAAGACTTAGCAGAACTTTACGGCGTGGAGACTAGGAGATTAAACGAGCAGGTGAGGCGTAATAAAGATCGTTTTCCAGAAGATTTTATGTTCCAGTTGGATGAAACTGAGTTTAGCGACTTGAAGTCGCAAAATGCGACATCAAGTTGGGGAGGTCGAAGAAAGCTGCCAAATGCTTTTACTGAACATGGTGTGCTAATGCTTTCTAGCGTATTAAACAGCAAACAAGCAATTAAAGTAAATATCCAAATTATGCGTATTTACACCCGCATACGCGAGATGCTGTTGAAACATAAAGATATATTTATCAAAGTTGAACAATTTGAGAAACAGATGATGAAACAAGATGAAAAGATCGAATTGTTGTTTAACTATCTAAGCAAATTCATAGAAAAGGACGAGCAGCCGAGAACTAGGATTGGCTTCAGGACTGAAAAAGAAGAATAGACCAGACACCACTTCTTATTTTTTACTATTTCTCTCCTTATCTAAAACCGTAAAATATTGCTCTAATCGCTCGCCATTTTCATCTACCAAGGTAAGTTTATGTCTTCCCGGCGATGGACTTACCGCCAATTGGTGGAAGTTAGTGGTCGTTGCAATGTATTCGTTGTCTATGTGCCAATAGATTTTGGTCCGTGGATTTCTGTGTGCGGCATTTAGCACCACTTTTCCGCGTGTTCCATCAATCTCTAAGGGAATGTAAACCGTTGCCCCATTTTTTGGGTAAATGAGTTCCAATGCTGCGGTTGAGGTATTTATGTCGCAGCCAGGTTTAAATGGGGGCAAAGGTTTGTAATCGGCATTCTTAACTTTATAGTAATATTCCATCGCGGGCGGCAGAATAAAAAAACTTTTGTTTTGCATATTTATAACTTCTTCGCAATTGTCGTTTACGCGGTAAGTGCCGGTTTTGTCTAAATGAATAAGTTTGTGGTATGGACAAACGGTTGTTTTTTCTCCGCCAAAAGGCACCAATTCATCTACTACATCTGGGCAGTTTTCTCCTGCCTTATAGCCGCTTTCTTTACAAATTTTTATGGTTTTGAGTTTAGTTTTTGGCGTTTCGAACCATTTTCCGTTGGGCAGTTGTCTAAAGATATCGAACATTACTGGTGCAGCAGCTTCTACGCCAACCAATCCCGGGCGACCTTCTCCATCAGCATTGCCCACCCAAACACAAACTACGTAATCTGGCGTTAAGCCAACAGCCCAAGCATCGCGAAACCCGAAGCTGGTTCCTGTTTTCCAAGAAATACGTTGCGAAGAAGAAAACTGTTGCCATAATCCTTCATCGCCAGGCCGCATCAACTCTTCCATGGCATTAAAGGTTGCCCAAATGGATCCATGATCCAAATAGGAAGATTTTTCTAAAATTGGTTGTTTTGGTTTCAGCTGTTTGATGTAGGTTGCTTGGTCGTAATCGGCAGCATTGTACAAGCCTTGATAGCTGTTGAAATGATCGAGCGTTCTTACCATGCCCATATAGGTGTTTGCCAAATCCCACATGGTTACTTCGCTGCCGCCCAAAATAAGCGAAAGCCCGTAATGATCTGCAGGTTGGTTAAGCGTACCGATCCCCATTTTTTTAAGCTTATCATAAAACCGCTGGTATTTGTACTGTTGCAACATTCTAACCGCCGGAACATTTAACGATCTGCTCAACGCCTTGTCCGCACCAATGGCGCCATCATAACCTAAATCGTAATTCTGGGGCGCGTAGCCAGAGATTTGTGTAGGAATATCGGGCACCAAAGTAGTCGGCAGAATAAAGCCATCATTCATCATGCTTGCATATAAAAAGGGCTTTAAGGTACTCCCCGGGCTTCTTGGTGCCTTAATCATATCTACATGACTTTCCAAAGAAGGATCTTCCGGTTGATAGATGTTGCCTACGTAGCTTGCCACTTCGCCCGTTCTTGCGTTTAACACCAAAGCCGCAATATTGTTAATTCCGTTAGCTCGGTAACGGTTGTTGTAGCGTTTTATAATGCTGTTTATTTTGAGCTGTAGTTGCTCATCTATCGTAGTTTTTATGCGCGTGGAGTTTACTTTTAATTTACTGCGTTCTCGCTTAAATCGATTTAAAAGATGTTGGGCGTTTTGAGGCAGGGTCAGAGGTTTGCCAGGCACTGGCTCTAGCTTCGCCAAGTTTGCTGTTTCTTGGTCGATGTATTTTAGCTTAGCTAATTTATCCAATAAGTCGTTTCGTTTTTTTATTAGCTTCGCGGCGTTTTTACCTGGCAACACCAAAGACGGACTGTTTGGTAACACTGCCAACGTTGCCATTTCACCCCAAGAAAGCTGACCTGGATTGCGACCATAATAGCGCCAACTTGCAGCATCTAAACCAACGACATTGCTCCCAAAAGGTGCATTGGCGGTATATAATTTTAGAATTTGTTCTTTAGAATTTGTTAGTTCTAAGCGTAAAGCCCAAATCATTTCTATTAATTTTTGGCCAACGGTGCGGTCTTGTTTACGCGATAGACGCATCACTTGCATCGTGAGCGTGCTGCCGCCGCTAACTATACTTTTCGCTCGTATATCTTGTCGCATTGCTCTGGCAAGGGCTATAAAATCTATCCCAATATGGTTATAAAAACGTTTATCTTCAAAAGCGATTATGCAATCTTTAAATTTTTGTGGGATGCTATCGGTAATCGGAAAACGCCATTGGCCATCGCTAGCGATGGATGCGCTTAATAACTTTCCATCACTCGCTTCTATTACATAAGAAGTTGGATAATGGAACAATTTTTTTGGCAGGCACAACAGAAAAGCCAGAACGACAAGCAGGCAGAAGATGTCTGAGAAGAGGAAGGCTTTTTGGGTTTTGTTCATTGATTGATTCGCCAGTCTTAGCGTTCCAAATGCAGAGGGGTCAAAGTATAAAAGTATAGACTGTTAGGCACTGGGCTGTATCTGTTTTTCGTTTTTTCTTTGTTCAAAATAGTTGACTATTTCCTCTGGACTTAAGTTCATAATATCCTTTGAAATCCTGTCTCTTTGTTCCCGCATAAATTTTACGGCATCGAACCCGCCTGCTGAACGGACAGGAGTTCTGTTTGCGCTCTTTTCTTTAGTCTTCATAAATCATTAATTCTCTTGGTGAACGAATATCGATTTGTTTATATCCTTCCGCAATATTTACGGAATTATAACCTATAATTCGAACCACGTTTACGATATGTTTGAAATTCCAACTCAACAAGATGTCTGCGTTGTGTATTGTTGCAAGTGCTATATGCAAACAATCTGCGTATGATGTAAGTCCTACAACGCCTTCATCAATATATTTTTTAGCTAACCTCGCTGATTCAATATCCGACGTTACATATTCAGTTGAATCTTTAGGAAGTAATTTTGGTGTTTGTTTTACTTTGTTCGGGGCATTTTCTAATTCGCCTTCCGTAATGTTTGATAAGATTATCGTAAATTCAGATTTTTTTATCCTATCAAATAGCGGTTCGGTATATTGTTGGAACTCCTCATCGTGAAGGCCTCCAAAAACTGAGGTGTCCAAATATAACCGCTGTTTTTTCATCGCATAAATTTACGAAATTTATCGAGATTTAAAGTGAGTAGGATTTTCTGGCGGGCTGTGTTTGCGCTGCGTTTATCCCATGCATAAACTAGATTTCTTTTTTTGGGTTGACTCGATATAACTTCAATTTGTTGTCATCTTCAAATCTTGTTTTGTTCGCTTTTGAAATATTCCATCACTTTGCGTATGTATTTTAGGTATTTCTCTTTGTCCTGCAAAAATTGTTCAGTTAATTCACTACGAATCTTTCGCATGTAATCAACTGCTTTAAATTCAGTCTCCTGTTTTCAAATCTTCTGCATAAGTTGCCTTCTTTTGTGTGCAAATATCAAATTCTCGAATATCTAAACTTTAAGTCTTCTATCTCACTACATTTTCTATCTATGCGAACTCCCATTTTCTAAATTACAATGTCCGTAAAATCAACTTGTACGGTTTGTAATGCACGCGCCAACTGTCGTACAAAAACTAAAATGAAATCAAGGTTGCTTTTATTCCTATAAATCCCTACTTTAGAAACTAAAATTACACTATTGAATAATTATCTAGCAATTATCAACCAAGTTTTTGAAATTGAACAACGGTTGATCCAAGAAAACAACTCGGAAAAGTTTTCACGAAATTTCCAAAAAATCAGTATGTTATTGGCAGAAGACGGGTATAAAGTGTCAAATCCTATAGGCGAAGCTTTCTCCGAAGCTCGTACCGATATTGACGCAAGTCTTATAGGTACATCCTCAAAGAAAAAAATAATTAGAGTAATAAAACCTATTATATATTTGCAGCAAGATGGTGGTGTTTCTCTAATTCAAAAAGGAATAGTGATTGCCGAATAAAGCAACAATAAATAAAAATTAATGAATTCGTTAAAATCTATAAATTTTGGAATCGATCTTGGTACCACCAATAGCGGCATTGCAAAATTTGAAAATGGTAGGGTTACGGTCTTCAAAAATCCCTTAGGACTAAAGGAAACTTTAGCGTCTGTGGTTGCCTATCGGCGTGATAGAATTCTGTTAGGAGATAAAGCTCGTGAACTTTTAAAAAGCGACCCGTTTAATGTGTTTGCAGGTTTTAAAAGGCGTATGGGTACAGATCAAAAATATTATGTAGTTAATCTTGATGATAATGTAACGCCAATAGACTTATCTAGCCATGTACTAAAAGAGCTAAAACAATTTGTGCATAGTGGCGAGCAGGTAAACGCTGCCGTAGTAACTATTCCTGCTAGTTTTGATACCATGCAGAGTAATGCCACCATTAAGGCAGGGAAGCAGGCGGGTTTGCAAGAAGTAGTATTGTTGCAAGAACCCATAGCTGCTAGTTTGGCCTATTTTAATACTCAAAACATAGAAGACCAAGAAGGATATTGGCTGGTCTACGATCTCGGCGGAGGCACTTTTGATGTTGCTTTGGTGCAAATTAAGGAAGGTGAGCTTAAAGTAGCCGACCACGAAGGAAACAACTTTTTAGGTGGAACAGACTTCGACCAAAGTATAATAGATCATATTTTGGTACCACAATTGCAAAAGAAATTTAACTTACCAGCGCTGCAAACTGAGCTAAAAACCAAAGGTGGAGAATATGAATCGTTGTATTACGAATTATTGTATCGTACAGAGGAAGCTAAGAAAGAATTAAGCTTTCAAACAGAAACCTCAGTTAGTTTCCAAATTAGTAACTATTCAGGTTGTAATTTAGCAATAGTTTTAAAAGCATTTAAAACATTTTGTCCATTTTTAATACATGTATCTGTTACCGAACGAATGATG
>NZ_JBEPPD010000018.1:0-93436 GCF_040547165.1 Pedobacter sp. UYP30
TGCCAAATGTAAACGGTATTTAGGATTAAAAAAAATGTGTAAACTTGTATTAGGATTTTAAATCAAAAAGTGTAAACTTTTTTCAGGACGAGTCAAGTTGAACTTACTAGCAAATCTGATAGTCAAGCTTTAATAAGTCCAACTTTTGACAAAACCGCCCAACCGAGCTGCTAAACAAATTACAATGAATATTTAAGGTTCGCCTTATTTAATCTGAATAAAAAAAACCACCGAGTCAGGGTGGCTTCTAAGGATTTTATACTTTTTAGCAATTGGTTTCAACCCAACTCCAAAACTCTTTTTTATCAATTTTCATGGTATCAAGATTTGTGTTAATGTGAAAGCTAGGTATTTCCTTATCTTTTTCTCTTACCACTACATTGCGAAAACACCCTGGGCATTGCCATTGGTCGTGAGAAGCAGTTGTTCTAATATGTTTACAATTTTTAAACTTGAGAAACGCAATCCAACACTTTGTTTTTACAGGTCTATAACCCCCCATATTAAGCGGCTACTTTTAACACACTTTCATTTACTTTAGTGTCTTTAGGTAAATCAAACTCTCTCAAAATCCCCTCTATATCCACATGAGCAGATTTACTTAACTCTTTTCTAAAAAAAGTGTTAGAATTCCAACCCATATTCTTCAGTTCTGATAAAGCCTCGCTTATGGAAAGTTTCATTAAACTTTCACAAAATTCTGGAATAATAATTTTAACCATCATGTCTTTTGCGTCTTCCGGTGAATTCCCGTACGCGCTTAACTTAAGCGATGGAATATATACAATATAAAATCCATCATTTTGGAAATCTATACCCGTTACTTCTCCCTTTACGCTTCTATGTTGCTTAGAGTGTTGAATGTTTAAATATTCTTGTTTCTCTGACATGCTAATTTGGAAATTGATTGATATTGAATTAACCAAAGTTATACCAATTTAACTAATTTTTGCATAAACATAGATGAAGTTAAAGCTTATACTGTTTCAGTAGTCAATGATAAAGTTGTGCTTAATAATAGAGTGTATAGTGTTAAACATCTTCCGCAATAGGCTGTTAAATGATTCGTTTAGCAATGAAATGAAGCTCTATAGTCAACTTTCTTGTCAGTTGCGGTACGCAAGGTAGAAAAATCAAAATAAACGCCCCTGTCTAAGATTTCTAAAATTTAAATGAAAAATTATTTACAATTTAAATTAAAAATAATTTTAATTATTGACAATTTAATGACAATATAACGTGCTATTAACCTCCCGTTATATTCTCTTTTCTGTATTGTTTCATGCTTTGATGATTGTTTTTTTTATGTTTGAGAAACTAAATTTAAACTCGCATGAACGACACATTAATTTTTATTTCCGGATTCTTGAGCTTAGTGGCGCTCATAACCTTTTTTGTCATGGCCAATAACATTGACAAAATTAAAAATCAACTTAAAAGCATTGACAAGCCTAATTGGTTTGATGAATACAACAAACGCACTTTTATGAATCGGCCAGATGCTGAAATACTTTTTGCAGCTCAAGAATACGTTTGGTCGCAAATAAACTTGAAACCGTCTTTGAAAAAATACGAATCTTTAAAATTAGAATGGTCTGATAAATTTAAATTGCTGGGCGCAGACTTTCCTGAATATCCTTATAAATAGCAAGCTTTAGTAAAAGTTAACAATTGGAGGCAACCACATAGAAATATTGGTTGCTTTTTTTTGGCTATGAAGTAACAAAGTAACAACAAACTTTTGTATCTATATATCTATTTAAAAGTATGTGCTTATAGCTTCAGGTTCAGATTTGGGGTAAGTTAATTTTTTCAAAATCAGAGTTGCGATGAGTTTTTAACCCAATTCTATAAGATTGGCATTGTAACAATTCTATATTTTTTGTAACACAAAAATACATCTTGCAATGTAAAAAACGCCCTAAAAAAGTGATTATCCACTTCATTAAAAGCTTTGATAATTCCCGTTTCAATTTTATATTGCATCACAAAGCATATAAATGGACAACCCTTTTTCAATTCTAGATAGCAGACTAAGAGCGATTGAAGATCTTCTCCCGCAAATACATGGTGAGAAACTGAACGGTAAAGCCTCTGAAGCTTATCTGAAAATTGATAAAGCAGCAGAATTTTTGAGCACCACACCAAATGCATTAAGAGTGATGGTGTGTAAAAACCAAGTGCCATTTATTAAAAAGATGGGAAAACTTTTTTTCCGTCAAAGTGATCTGGTGAATTGGTTAGAGGGCGGCGACACTCAATCGCACTGATAATTTTAATTGCCATACCAAAGTTATATTCGACAACCTTTAATCCTTTAATTTTCCGGCTTTTGAATTTGGTTAAACAATTATGTAATTTTGACGTATTAAAGCAGAATATTTATTGGTAGGTGTGCAAATAGCAAGCAAATGCCTTTTTAAAATTCATGTAATAAACTAATTATCAAATAATTAAAACAAAAAACTATGTCATCAGTAGAGACAAAATACCTTCCTTACAAAGTTAAAGACATTTCTTTGGCCGATTGGGGCAGAAAAGAAATTGGATTGGCCGAAGCAGAAATGCCAGGCTTAATGAGCTTACGCGAAGAGTTTGGCCCATCGCAACCCTTAAAAGGCGCGCGCATTGCAGGTTGTCTGCACATGACCATCCAAACCGCCGTTTTGATAGAAACCTTGGTTGCCCTTGGTGCAGAAGTTACTTGGTCTTCTTGTAATATTTTTTCCACGCAAGATCATGCCGCCGCCGCAATGGCTGCCGCAGGCATACAAGTGTACGCTTGGAAAGGCTTATCAGAAGAAGATTTTGATTGGTGTATAGAGCAAACGCTACATTTTGGCGAAGAGCAAAAACCATTAAACCTTATTTTAGATGATGGTGGCGATTTAACCAACATGGTTTTCGATAAATTTCCAGAGCTTATCGCAGCTATCAAAGGTTTATCAGAAGAGACCACTACTGGCGTGCACCGTTTATACGAGCGCATGAAAAATGGCACGTTGCATTTGCCGGCCATCAACGTAAACGATTCGGTTACCAAATCTAAATTCGATAACAAATACGGTTGTCGCGAGTCATTGGTAGATGCCATTCGCCGTGCTACAGATGTAATGTTGGCAGGTAAAATTGCCGTTGTTTGTGGTTTTGGCGATGTTGGTAAAGGTTCTGCAGAATCTTTAAGCTCGCAAGGCGTGCGCGTAATCGTTACAGAAATAGATCCAATATGTGCATTACAAGCTGCCATGGAAGGTTACGAAGTGAAGAAATTAGATACCGCCATTAAAGAGGCCGACATTGTGGTTACCACTACCGGAAACCGCGATATTGTTAGAGAAAAGCACTTCCGTGCGATAAAAGACAAAGCCATTATTTGCAACATCGGTCACTTCGATAACGAAATAGACATGGCTTGGTTAAACAACAACTACGGCGATACCAAAGTAGAGATCAAACCTCAGGTAGACAAATACACCATCGATGGTAAAGACGTAATTGTGCTTGCAGAAGGTAGATTGGTTAACCTTGGTTGCGCAACTGGCCACCCAAGTTTTGTAATGAGCAACTCTTTTTCTAACCAAGTATTGGCACAATTAGAGTTGTGGCAAAATACTGGCAAGTACGAAAACAAAGTTTACGTATTGCCAAAAGTGCTCGATGAAAAAGTAGCCCGTTTGCACCTAGAAAAAATCGGAGTAGAGTTAGAGGTGTTAGACCAACATCAAGCAGATTATATTGGCGTTACCGTAAATGGTCCATACAAATCAGACGAATACCGTTACTAGAATAAGTCAGACGTCCGAAGTCTGGAAGTCTGAGATTTAATAGTTAAAAAAGGGATGTGTGTAAAGCGCATCTCTTTTTTTGTGGATTTATTTTTTATTTGAAAACGGAGGGTCCAGTAATTCTTCGGCAATTGCAGCCCCGCTGTCCGCTTTACTCGCCAAAAAAAATGGGCTCGTGCTCGCTGCCATCGGGTTTATTTTACAGCGGAAGTAGTTCTTAGTTGAGGCCGAGGTTGAGTTGTACGTTTTAAGTTTGGAAAGTGGAGTTCTCAGGGCATTCAACTTCGTCGAGGCAGCATTGTCTTAGTAGAAAGAACCACCAAGGTCACAGAGAAAACTACGCAAAGCACACAAAGAAAAGTGGCCTCCTTCTCCGTGAACTTTGTGAAAACCTTTGTGTACTTTGTGGTTGAAATTATGCGATATGTGGATTTAAATGAACGAAAACAAAGAAAACAACATCCAAACTTTGGGCTTGGGCGGCAGTTGCCACTGGTGTACCGAAGGCATTTTCCAATCGCTTATTGGCGTTAGTAACGTAAAACAAGGTTGGATTGCCTCAGAAAAGCCTTATCAAGAATTTTCAGAAGCAATTATATTGGATTTTAGTCCAGATGAGATTTCACTTCAAGACATTATTGCCATTCATTTACACAGCCACAGTTGTACAAGCGAACATCAACTTCGTGCTAAATATCGCTCGGCGCTCTATTTTTTCAATGCAGACCAAGAGCAAGATTTCGAAAATATTTTGAAGGCGCATCAATCTGATTTTGATAAACCCATCCTTACCCAAGTTTTACCTTTTAGTTCTTTTAGGCAGAACAGCGATCAGTATTTAAACTATTATCAAAACAACCCCGAAAAACCTTTTTGCAAAAATTACATCACACCAAAGCTGAAGATGTTGAAAGAAAAGTTTTCGAAAAATTTGAATAGGGATGCGCTTTTAACATTGTAAGATTTTGAGCAATAAAATTAAGAGTGGCTTGCAACCAAATTAAAACTTTGGTCGTCATCAGATAAAAGCAATTAGAATCATGAAAAAATTAGCCTTATTAGTTTGTTCAGCTATTTTATTGGCCGGTTGTCATAGCCTTAAAATTTATTCCATGTCGGTAGGTAAATTACACATCGCGCAAAAAGACAGTTACGAGGTTGTTTACGAAGCAAATTTTGGATCAGATTTGTCGGCTAGTGTAGCTTACACCAACTCAGACGGAAAATTGACCAAACTGAAAAATATTATTGGCAATTGGAAGAAAACTATTACACTAAAATCGGGTACGCACGTACAGATAAAGACCTTGGCAGAAGGCGATAAATCTACCGCAAACTACAAAATAACAGTCGATGGAAATTCTGTTAACGAAAAGGTTTTAACAAGTTCTAGAATACGCTATGATTATTCGTTTGATTTGCCTTAGTCTTAAATCAAGCAATTAATTTCTTAACGATGCACACCATTCCATCCATCTATAAAGCCAGCTCTAACATCAGCCCAGTTAAAGCCCAAGTAAACAACTATAGCCACCACGGCCACAATACAGATAATTTTTAAAGTCTTGTTTCTCCTAGTAATTTGCTAGTAACGAGTGGGTAAATATCTATGGCAATTTAAAGATATTTTTCGATTTATTTTGATGATTCCGAGTAATCATAGAGTTTAACCCACTGATTATTAAAGTGCTAAGAACGGTAAAATGCTAAATTTTATTTTGCCATAGTTCATCAATTCTTCATGTTTGTACGCTAGCTTTATTGAGCAATTAACAAAGTTGTACACCTAATTCTGATAAAAATGAAAGCAATTAAAATTTTGGCAATCGCCCTGATTGCCGCTTTTTCTCTGAGCACTGTTAGCGCACAGACAACCATGCCAACAAAACCCGCTACAGAAAAAACTCCGATGAAGAAAAAGCACAAAGTCCATCACCATCAAGGTCATCATCACCACCATCACAAAGCAAAAAAAGCTGTCGCAAAAATGTAACAATCGAAAGCCTTTCTAAATGTGGAGAGGCTTTTTTACTAGATTGTTTCTTTTAAGGTATCAGCTTGTTAGATGATATAAAGTTTTAGCAGCTTGCTTATTTCCCCAGACTTATCTAAAGTCATTAAATGCCCGCCATTTTTAATGATAACGTTGGCATCTACAAACTTGCGTGGTAATATCTTATCGTCTTCGCCATGAATGTGAATGATATTTGAAGGGATTTCTTTGTTTTTCCAAGAAACAATCTTATCAATCGCCCAGGTTAAGAAGATAGAATCTGTGTCTTTTAAAATTTGCTTTAATACATTTTTTTCTCGTTTCGATTTAACACCAAAAAACCAGTTTGTTATAAAATTAGCATGCAACAATAATTTTTGAGGCAATAGTTTATGCAGCCTTAGTTTTCCTGCAATGCGATAGTAGAATGGAACCTCAGAAGATGTTTTTACAGATGCAATTAATAGGATTTTTTCAGTTGATATTTGTTTTGCAACTTCAATGGCCATTATTCCTCCAAAAGAAAGCCCGATTAATATGGGGTTTGTTGTAGTAATCTGTGCTAAAAGTCTTGTTGCATACATTTCAATAGATTCATTGTTTTTAGGAAGAATCCATTGGATATAGATTGCCGAAAAAGGCGAGAGGTCAAGCTTTCTAAAAGCCCTTTCGTCGGCACCAAGACCACTAAATAGATAAATCTTCTTTTTAAGCATCGTTTATGGGTATTTTCAGAATTCCATTTTTTTAAAAATTGGGGCGAAATCCATTGTTTGTAAAACTAGTATTTTAATTAACCGAGAACACACACAGTTGGTTTAATCGGCTCGGCCTACGGTGTTTCTATTCCTCAAAATTGACTGATGATTTTCATCTGTGAAAAATCATCAGGAGAGAAATTGAATTGATTAAACAATGTAGAAAGATACTCCAAAATATTCCGCTTTTTAATCTGGTGTATGTTAACCCAACTCCCATTAGTAGCTGCGGCAACACGTAGATGGGATACAAATAGATAATTTTCCAATAAATAGGAGAGTAATTTGAGATGTGAGCCAATCCAAACAAGATGATTGAGGCAATTATTAACTGTTTTTGATAGATTGTAACTCGAAAAATTACATCTTTTATTAAATATCGAGTAAGAAAAAATATGCCAATGCTCAGAATTATCCTGATTAAAAAAACCACGTATGGAGGCAATGTCATCACTTTTAACCCTGAAACGACAAAAATAATAGTGGCAAAAAATATTGCAATATTGTTCTTTTTTAAATCCAACCAAATGCGGAACAAAAACTCCTCCATTATGGGAATAAAAATGCATGCGATAAGAAAAGCTTTTACTTTCCCGTTTTTTAAGAAAAAAGTTTTGAAATTTGTTTTGTTTATGTCGACAAGACTTTTTAAATGGAAAGTATTTTTTACTACTTGATCTACAGCTTCAATAGCCAAGCCTACAATGAGAAGGCCTATTAGAAGCACTAGGTATACTTTCAGCGTCCTTTTAAATTTGATATAAATAGATTCGCTTTGGTCGTTTACAATTGAACGGTAGTTATTTACCTCAATTAATTCTCTAATCATAAATCTACTTTTGTCTATACAACATCTCAATCTTCATATTATCAGTTTTTTAAGTTCCAGCCAAAATCCATTGTCTTTAAATAAGCAGCCCCGTCAAAAAAGAAAATTTGATTTGTTGGTTTAAACGCATCGATTTAATTCGGTTTCTTTTGTACTTAAAAATATTACTTAAGATGTCGTTTTTTTTAATGTAGAGAAAACATTACCTAAAAGTAAACAGCCAGTTTGCCAAGAAATTCCAGACAAAAACAATCACAATGGCAAAAAACTTCGCCAAGTAAAAGTTTATTCCGTCTTTACGTTGATGGAAGAGGTAAATAATAAAGGTATTTAAGCCAAGACCGACCAAGCTTACAAATATAAATTTGCTAAACTCGGTGCCCAAATGCGGATTAGTGCTCTGGAAAGTCCATATTCTATTTATAAAGTAGTTGTTGGTTACCGCCAAACTAAAACCAATGGCATTTGCAACGTATTTGTTAATCTTAATCTTTTCTTTAAAAAGCCAAGTGGCACCAAAATCTATCGCCATGCCCAGAAAACCTGTCAGCCCAAATTTGATGATTCTGTAGAAAATTTCCATATATTAATTCAGCGTAACCAAATAAAACCGCTCTAAGGTAGCTGCTCTACTGGCTGCATTTAAAAACTTTGGTGTTAACCTGGTGGCGTGAAAATAAACAAATCCTTTAAGAAGTTGCACATTGTACGCTTTTTTAAGTGTCTCTAACTCTGTTTCGCGAACGTACAAAACCAAATTTCTTTTGTCTTTGTAGCCTTGTAAATCGTTAAGGTTATAAAAGTATTTTACCTCGCCCTTGGCATAAAAATCAAAAGAATAGGCATCGTTGTACATAAATACCCCTGGTTTTGCATTTGTTTTATGGACGGATAGCCATTGGCCAGCCTCGCTACCAGCTTGGTATTTTAGAAGCGATGGATAAAAGAAAAAGTAGAGGAATATCATTAAACTTAGCGAGACCGCTACACTTCTTCCGATAAGCGTCCGAAGGCTTATTTCTTTAAAGACTAAAAAGGCAATGGCTAAAAACCCAATTAAGATTGCCGCAATTAAAATAGGCCGATTAAAGCCGAAATAGAAGGTTAGCAGCAAAAGTGCGACGGTAACCAAGAGTACGATGACCGATTGCACGACAACTAGACTTTTTAAAGATTTCTCTTTTTTATCGGCAATGTAAAGCGCGGTAATGATTGCAAATTGAGGGAACAGCAGCAGGATATAGTGCGGTAGTTGAAATTTAGAAAGAGAAAAAACAAGGAAGGTAATTCCAGCACTTGCCCAAAGAATGATGGTTTCTTTAGGCATTTTGTAGCGTTCTCTTTTTTTAAATAGGTTAAAAACAGCCACATATAACAGTACCGACCAAGGTAAAAATGCCCATAATGTAGTGTGTAGAAAGAAAGTTGGGTCTCCTTTGCCTCTAATTGGGCCGGTATTAAAAAACCGTCCAAACTGACTATCCCAAAAAAAGAATTTGATGCCAGACACGCCTCGTTTACCTAGTGTAAGAACTTCGGGGTGCATGTCGAACTGGGTGTAAAGCGCATAAAGTTCTGGCGTAATGAACACGAAAATTAGCAAAACTGCCAAATACCACTTCAATTTTAGAAACTCTTTATATTTTTTGTTAATTAGCCAGTAGATTACAAAGCCGCCCAAAATGGTAATTAGCACAAAAATGCCCTTTACCATTACAGCGCATGCAGCAAACAGTACTCCCAAAATCAACGCCCAGCTAAATTTCTCTCGATTACTTGCGCGCTCAAAAAAATAGATAGCTCCGAATGCAAAGGCGGCGATGTAGATTTCTGCCCTTACATCAAATGTAGAAACAATTACATGGAGCGCACTCAAAAATATTATCGTAGAAAGGTATGCTATTTTTTCTGCATAGATGTTTTTAGCGAATTTAAATACAAACCAGGCGGCCATTAATCCCGCTAGGTAAGATGGAAGTTTGTAGGCGAAACTATTGATGCCGAAAATTTTGAAGGATATTGCGGCCAACCAAAAAGGTAAATGTGGCTTATCTAACCAATCTGCACCACGGTTATATAGGTTTAGCCAATCGTTGTGTAGCACCATATTCTTGGAAATGCTTGCGTAAAGCGCGCCATCTGGCTCTATAATGGTGGTAAAGAGCGCTGGAATTCCAAAAACCGCCAAAAGAAAGATGAGGATGAGGTAGGTTTTTTTTTCTTCTCGCTGCATGGATTACTCTAAAATTTAGCACGCTAAGTTAAACGGTCTGTGCGGAATTGCCAAAAGTTATTGGGAAGAACCTCGTTTTAAAACAGAAATAATGTAAAAGATGTTTTTCTTAATATTATTCGTTCTGTGCAAATCGAGCATAAAAAATTACCTATTTTAGCGATTCCGGTAATACCTGTAGCACCTGGCCAAGCGGTTTTGAAACTGCCAACTTCTGACCAGAAATTTTTAATATCTTTGGTAAAGCTAAAAAATAAAAGCCGCAGATATAGATTCAAGTTTGATTGATAGTAGGTCATACGCAATAAACTAGAACTTATAGCGAGGTTTCTCAAAATCAATGAAGACAATTTACATATTATGGAGTATTTATTGAGAAAGAAAAATAGACAAAAGATTGGAATCATCTTTACTTTCAATGATCCCTTTGCATCATTAATTGATAATTATTCACGTTCATATTCTACTTTATTAATCTCTTCTATTGTTAGTAACCTGCATAGAAACTATGAGGTAAAAAAAATATCTGCATACGGCGGAATTGATGTTGATTACTATTCACTTGATCCTTTAACTAGTTGGGGAAAAGAAAGGAAATTAAAGCATAATAAAAAAGCAAATACATTGACTTTATTTGTGGAAAACCGGCTTTCCAACTCTTCTAGGCCAACATGGGATAAATCAACCAATTTTAAAATTTCCACATTAGATATAAGATTACAAAATCCTGCAAGAGAATTTATTAATACAGTAGAGGAAGAATTAGGGATACAATTAAGAATAGTTCAGGCACTAAGAACTACAGCGGAACAAGATTCATTGTATAATATAGGAAGAACAGCTCCCGGAAATATTGTAACTAAAGCTAGGGGCGGTTTAAGTTATGACAACTATGCTTTGGCTATTGATGTTGTTATTATAAAGGAAGGGCGGGCTATTTGGACAGTTGTTCCAAACGATGTAGTTAAAATTGGCGAACGTTTGGGCTTTGAATGGGGAGGTAATTGGAAAAGGTTTAAAGATTATCCACATTTCCAAATGACTTTTGGAAAAAGTATAAGAGATTTAAAATCAGCAAAATAAACAATATGGTTAATATATTACTAATACATTTCGTATCTCTTTTATTCAATTATAATATTGACAGTAATGTAAATAGAAATAATCTTGTGCCTTCCGTTGCATTAGACACCTGTGCAATTATAAAAAAAATAAGAGGAGATTTTTTAGCCATAAATTCGAAATTGAAATCTTTTAAAAAGAAGAAGAGAGAAGTATTTGATATGTCTTCTGAAGGAGGCGAAATTATTGGGTACTATGACAATACATTTTTAACAAAAGCCCACTCAGTCTTTTATGGGGAAACTGGAAAGGTAGAAACGGATTATTATTTTAACAAGACAGGATTGTTTTTTCAATATAAAAAGGAAACATTTTACGACAAGCCTATTTATGTAAAAGGATTTAAAATAAAGAAGATAGAGGAAAATCGGTTTTATGTTTATGAAAACAAGCTCATTCAGTGGATAGTAAACAAAACTCTTAAATCTAAAACAAAAGTGTTCAAAGAAACAAATAACGCTATTAAAGAAGAGTTGAAAGATATAAAAGAAGTTTTATCTAAAAATTAGGCTCATGGGGAAAATTTAACCCACCATTGAAAGCTTACCTAAAAAGGCCAGGATAAAATTAATTAGCCTGGTCTGTCTAATGATTTATTTGGCATAGCACCTATTATTTCTCCAAAGTTGTGCCTCTAAAGCGCTGCTTCTGCTTCAGCAGATAAAACAGGACAACACTGAAAAAATAGAAAGACGCTGGAAACATTTAATATAAAATTTGATGTGCTTCTGATTTTTCCTGTATTGGATATCTGCGTCACAGAAAGAGCTCAGCTATAAACAAGAGGCAAAATGTTAGATGACTACCTTCCAAATCCTGAAAATCTATTTGAAGTAGCAGGAAACAGCAGAAGAATGTTGTGCCCTAGTTTAAATTTAGAAACAGAAGAAGCAAGGAAGGTAATTCCCGCGCTTGCCCAAAAGATAAGGGTTTTTCTTAGGCTTTTTCCTTGTTGAATTTAAGAAACAATATGTATACTTTTGCGAAATGATAAATAAGTTTCTGCACGGTAAACCCTCTACTATTAAGAGCAGAAATCTTTTTATCATATTTCTTATTTTAACTTTCATAGCCAATCTTCTGCAATCTTATTTTACCGGCCTTCATGCAGACGAAGCATATTATTGGGTGTATTCTAAATTCTTAGCCTGGGGTTATTTTGATCATCCGCCAATGGTAGCTTTATTTATTAAAGCAGGCTATTCATTATTTCAAAACACGTTAGGTTTAAGGTTATTTACCGTGATCAGCAACTTGGGTACAATTATTTTGTTGTATCAAATTGTTAAAAAATTTAACGCAAACATCTCAATGTTTATCATCATGATAAGCTCGGTTTTGTTGTTTCAGGTTTATGCTTTTATCACAACTCCAGATGTGCCACTGTTTTTCTTTAGCGTTTTATTTCTTTATCTCTATCAAATTTATTTAAAAGAAGATAAAGTATACTGGGCAGTTTTTTTAGGGCTAGCATGTGGAGCATTAATTTTGAGCAAATATCATGGCATTTTGTTAATATTTTTTGTGCTGATCTCCAACGTTCATCTTTTCAAAAGAAGGTCTTTTTATTTGGTTATTTCATTGGCTATAGCTTTATGCTTACCGCATTTATATTGGCAATACCAAAATGGCTTTCCATCGTTTTACTATCATATTATAGATCGTTCTGCAACACCATACCGACTTGAGTATACTTTACAATATTTTTTAGATCAGCTTTTAATGATGGGGCCATTAGTTGGGTGGTTGCTTTTTTATTACGGGTTTAAATTGAAAACGAATCAAGATGCCTTTCTAAAATCTTTAAAATTTATTTTTTATGGCGTATTCGTTTTCTTCTTTTTTAGCACATTTAAAGGAAGGGTACAGGCTCAATGGGCACTAATAGAGTTTGTAGCACTTTTCATTTTAGCGTATGTGTATGCAAGTAAAAACATCAACCACTTCTATAAGTTTAAGTGGTTATTTGGAATTAATATTTTCTTAATTATTTTGGCTCGTTTAGCTATAACAGGTTTTGTGCCCACTGCCGATAAAATTAACTTTGTTTCGGGTTTTCAAGGGTATGGTGCATGGGCAAATAAGTTAAGTAAGGCCGCTAACGGGAAAAAGGTAATTTTTAAGGATGGTTTTCAAGCGGCTTCTTACTATAATTTTTACACTAAATCTTTAAATGCGGTAGCTTACAACTCTATTTCTTACAGGCAAACCCAATACGACCTTTGGCCACTAGAAAATGAGATGCAAGGTTCGGATGTTTATTTAGTTGAAGATGGTAAAGCCAATGCTGTAAATCAAAAAACGGTAGATACTGGCAAGGGAATCTATCATTTGACATTATTAGAAGATGTTAGATTTTATCCCAAAATTAATTTCGAGCCTATTGATTTTTCAGAAAATTGGGGTAAGAGCGAAACAAGATCTGTTACTTTTGCATTAAAAAACCCTTATCAAAAGACAATCTCTTTTTCAAATGATCACCAAAAATGGAAATGTAGTTTCCAATACGGCTTTATGAAACAAGGAGCGGTTGTTGGTTTAACGCCTCTATCAGATTCGCTGAGAAATATTACTTTAAAAGCGAATGAAATAAAAAAAATTAGTCTTAAAATTACATCGCCCGGCACAAACGGCGACTATAAGTTATTTTTATCTATAAAAACCGAACCTTTTGCCGGTACAAGAAATAGCAAAATGATTTCTATAAAAGTTAAGTAAATATGAATATTAAAAAAATTGTCTTTGTAGTTTTATTGTTTTTAACGATAAATAATTTCGGAGCAAAAGCGCAAACTATTGAAGGCAACCTGAATTATTTTGGCTTTATGGATAATAGGGAATACGCCCGCTCTAAAAGGTTTTCGCAAACTATTTTTGGCAATCGTATTTCGCCAGAAATTGGATTAAAATTAGATAGCTTTAACAGATTTAGGGTTGGCTTTAATGCTTTATACGAATTTGGTTCACAGAAAAATACGTTTTTCGACAAAATTGAACCTGTTATTTATTATGAGCATAAAAAAAACAATTGGAATTTTTTTATCGGGTCTTTCCCGCGCCTAAATCTAGTTGATGATTACCCTAGAGGGTTATTAAGAGATACTTTACAATATTATCGCCCAAATATAGAGGGGATGTTGGTTAAGTATCAAACCAAAAAATTTAAAGAAACCGTTTGGTTAGATTGGACAAGCAGGCAAACAGCAAAAGACAAAGAAACATTTTTATTTGGTTTCTCGGGTAAATATCAACCTGGCATTTTCTTCCTATCACATTACGCTTTTATGTTTCACAATGCGGGTGCGGGAGTACCAATTCCGGGAGATTTTTTACAAGATAACGGAGGTTTGCAGGCAGAAATAGGGTTAGATTTGTCGAATAAAACAAAACTAGATTCCCTAACCATTAGCGGCGGGGCTATGTTTTCTATAGAAAGAACTAGGGCAATTTCTTCTAAATTTAATACGCCGGTGGGTTTCATATCTAATTTTTACGCATCCTATAAAAAATTTAGCATACAAAATACATTTTATGTTGGCCAAGGTCACCACGTTATTTATGGCGATTCGTTTTATACCTCTAGAAATTATGATAGAATAGATTTTGGATATACGCCAATTAAATACAAAAATTTAGAGGGTAAATTTGTTTTTAGTTACCATATTGTTGATGGTGCTTTGGATAACCAACAAGCTTTTTTTCTTAGGTATAATATTTCGGGAAAAAAAGATTTAAAGAAAAAGCAATAGGTTCGAGAGGCTGATGCTTTTACAAGGAGTTTCGCTCCTCCAGTTCTCTCAAAATACACTTATCTTTGGTTCATGACAAAATTATCGGTTAACATAAACAAAATTGCGACGCTTAGAAACAGCAGGGGTGGAGATAATCCCAATTTGGTTAAAGTGGCGTTAGATTGCGAAAAATTTGGTGCACAAGGAATTACGGTTCATCCAAGGCCAGATGAACGCCACATTCGTTATCAAGATGTTTATGATTTGAAGTCTGTTATTGCCACGGAATTTAACATCGAAGGAAATTGCAAAGAGCATAAATTTGTAGATTTGGTCTTGGCAAATAAGCCCGCTCAGGTTACGCTCGTACCTGATGCCGAGGGGCAGATAACTTCTAACCATGGTTGGGACACCATCAAACATGCAGACTATTTAAAGGAAATTGTGGCTGTATTTCAGCAAGAGGGAATCAGGGTTTCTATTTTTGTAGATCCTGTGGTTGATATGGTTGCCGCTGCGGCAGATACCGGTACAGATAGAATTGAACTTTACACAGAAGCTTTTGCGCACAATTATTTTGCCGATAGGGGAAAAAGCATTGTAGCTTATGTGGCGGCGGCCCACAAGGCAAATGCATTGGGTTTGGGCATAAACGCCGGCCATGATTTAGATTTGCATAACCTTAAATATTTCGCACAAAGTATACCGGGGCTGTTGGAGGTTTCTATTGGCCATGCCTTAATTAGTGATGCACTCTATCTCGGTTTGGAGCAAACGATAGGTAGATACTTAGAGCAATTATAAAGTTAGTTTTTAGGTTTTTCGAACAGAGAGCAAGGCGTAAAAAGAAAATTGATACGTTTTACGTGATAAGTTTTAAGTGAAAGGTGCAAGTGTTTAGGACCAAGGAATAAAAATTGGATAAACAGCAAGCAACTAGACGACTTCACAACTCAACGCCTAACCTACTAACCCCTAACCCTTTAACCTCTAACCATCTACCCCCTAAACACTAACCCAGTCCATGTTAAAAGGAATTCTCCTCGTTTTTCTCGGTGCTTGCAGCTATGGCGTGCTTTCTACTTTTGTAAAATTCGCTTACCAAGACGGTTATACTTTAGGCGATATTACAGGAACGCAAGCATTTTTTGGTGCCATTGGTTTGTGGCTATTGTTTTTTTCGCGCAATGCGATGTTAAAAAAACCACATGGTTTTGTAGAGAAAACGCCTATTTATCAACTACTATTGGCCGGAATTTGTTCTGGTTGTGTGAGTATTTTTTATTATCAAAGCGTTAAGCTCGTTCCAAATTCGATAGCCATCATTTTGTTGATGCAATTTATATGGATAGGTATTTTGTTGGAGTACTTTATTTTTAAAAAGAAGATAACAACGGTACAAGTTTTTTCAATCTTGTCGGTTTTGGGTGGAACAGCGTTGGCAAGTGGTGTTTTTGCTTCGGCCTTAAAAACTATAAATACCACTGGAATTGTTTACGGCTTACTCGCTGCGGTTTGTTATGCTGGCTTTATTATGCTAAACGGCAGGTTGGGAAACGATTATCGGCCAATTAAAAAGGCCGCTTTAATGGTAACAGGTTCCTGTATTTTTATATTTATCATCTTTCCACCCGTTTTCTTAATCAACGGAGCACTTTCAGGGAGTTTATTTAAGTGGGGCTTGCTTATCGCATTATTCGGCACAGTTATTCCGCCGTTGTGCTATGCCATTGGTGTGCCCAAAACGGGCTTGGCGCTCAGTTCTATTTTAAGTGCAGCAGAGTTACCAATTGCCGTGCTGCTCTCTGCGTTATTTTTACACGAACATGTGTCTGCAGGCCGTTGGTTTGGGGTTGCCGTTATCCTGTCTGCAATAGCCATTTCTAATTTAAAGCAATTGCTACGTTCTAAGCAAACGGTAGAAAAAATTTAGAGTTTAAAAGCGGTTCTGTAAATATTGTTTAAATTTGATTCCATCAATAGTTAAAAAATGAAAAATATTAACGCCGCGTTGCTGTTTCTTTTTGTTATCGGCTTCGCCGGATGTGCATCAAAAAACTCCATAAACAAAGAACAAGCTGGTAAGGTAATTACCGATTACTTGATCGCCAATCCAGAATATAAAACGACCAGGTTTAACTTTGGCGAAGTGAAATTTAACAGCAAAAGTGAAATGCTCGACTTGCTCAAATACAAAGCATTGGCAAATAAGGGAATGGTTGCCATGAGTTTGTTATCGGCAAAAAAGAAGTTTTTATCGAAAGATAGCAGTTTTGTGTATCAAATTAAACTAACCGAACAAGCGAGTGCATTAGTATTAAAACAGAGCGATGACAAGGCAACTGTAAAAACGGTAAATTACGTTTTGGCAGATAGTAAACCGGTAGACTTCTCGATGGTAAACTCGAATACTGCGAAAGTAACGGTCTCGCTAAAAAAAGAAAATACAGATTTTGCCCCTTTCGATTCTGAAAAGTATGAAAATAGCAATTTCATCACTAAAACCTATAAACTTAAATTTGATAAGGACGAAGGTTGGAAAGTGCAGAATTGAGTAGAAGGTTAGGGGTTAGGCGTTTAGGCGGTTAGTCGTTTAATCGTCAAGTCGGTCAGCTATAAATCCGTTTAAGTACCCTGTCTTTTATCCTTTGCTCCTCAACACCTGCACTTTTTACTTAAAACTTATCACGTAAAACGTATCACTTTTCTTCTTGTCGCTTGCTCTTTATTCTTTTCTGGTTAATCGTTTAGTCGCTTAGTTGTTTAGGCGACGCCCTGTTTGGCACACCGCGTCTTTGCTCTTTGTTTCTTGCTCAAAGCCAACTTCCAAAAACTACAGTTTCATGTTAAAAATTAAGCGGGCTTTTTGCTAACTTTGCCGCCACTTATTATTCAGATTTTATGGGCTTAGATATCCACTATCAAGAAGAATTTCAAAACAGGCATATTGCACCAAATGAGGCAGACACAGAAGCCATGTTATCCGTTATTGGCGTCGATTCCATCGAACAGCTGATTGACGAGACGCTGCCAGAAAACATCAAACTCAAAAAGCCGTTAAATCTTCCTGCAGCTAAATCAGAAACTGAATATTTAACTGCATTAAAACAGACCTCCCTACTTAATAAAGTTTTTAAGAGTTTTATCGGGCAGGGATATTATGATACGGTTACACCAGGTGTTATTTTACGCAACGTGTTCGAAAACCCAGGTTGGTACACGCAATATACGCCTTACCAAGCAGAGATTGCCCAAGGGCGATTACAGGCATTGTTAAATTTCCAAACCATGGTGATAGATTTAACCGGAATGGAAATTGCAAATGCATCCCTTTTAGACGAGGCTACGGCAGCAGCCGAAGGTATGTTTATGCAGTACAGCTTGCGTAAAAATATGGCCGCCAAAAAGTATTTTGTTTCTATATCCGTTTTTCCTCAAACTATAGATGTGCTAAAAACTCGAGCTAATCCTTACGGAATAGAACTTGTAATTGGTGATCATCAGAATTTTCAACTGACTGAAGAGTTTTTTGGCGCCATTGTTCAATACCCCGCAGGAAATGGAGAGCTATTTGATTATGCGGACTTTGCGGCCAAACTCCACGGGCTAAACATTAAACTTACCGTTGCGGCAGATATTTTAGCATTAACCTTATTAACCCCTCCAGGAGAATGGGGTGCAGATATTGTGGTTGGAAATACCCAGCGTTTTGGCGTTCCAATGGGTTTTGGTGGCCCGCACGCAGCATATTTCGCTACAAAGGCAGAATATAAACGAAACATTCCGGGGCGCATAATCGGTGTTACCGTAGATAGCGCAAATAATTATGCTTTGCGGATGGCTTTACAAACGCGCGAACAACACATTCGGAGAGATAAAGCAACTTCTAATATTTGTACCGCACAGGCTTTACTTGCCATCATGGCAAGTTTTTATGCGGCATATCATGGTCCAAAAGGGCTAAAGAAAATTGCACTTAGAACCCACGGACTAGCCATCAGCCTCGCTGAAACGTTAAACAAGTTAGGTTTTAAACAATTAAATACTGCTTATTTCGATACCATTCGTTTTGATTTGGGCGATTTGGTGCAACCTATCCATGCCGCATGTTTGGATAACGAGATCAACCTCAGCTATCAAGGAAGCCTTGTAGCCATCTCTTTTGATGAAACCAGTACTTTCGCCGATGTTAAAACATTAGCCAAAATATTTGCAAGGGTTAAGGCCGTTGCAGCAGATGATGTGTCGGTTGTAGATGATGTCGAAACTGTAGTTCCCGAAAATTTAAAACGCATAACGAAATATCTACAACATCCAATTTTCAACTCTTATCATTCTGAACATGAAATGTTGCGGTACATTAAATCTTTAGAAGCAAAAGATCTTTCCCTTTGCCAATCAATGATTCCTTTGGGAAGTTGTACCATGAAGTTAAATGCAACAGCAGAAATGATTCCTATAACTTGGTCGCATTTTGGTAAAATACACCCTTTTGCTCCTGCCGATCAAGTGCTTGGTTACTATTCGGTTTTTAACGAGCTAAATAAATGGTTAAGTGAGATTACCGGCTTCGCCGCAATGAGTTTCCAACCAAATTCTGGCGCTCAAGGCGAATATACTGGCCTAATGGTTATCCGTGCTTATCATCAAGATCGTGGAGAAGCTCATAGAAATGTGGCTTTGATTCCAGCTTCCGCCCACGGTACAAATCCTGCTTCTGCAGCTATGGCAGAGATGAAAATTGTAGTGGTAAAATCGTTGGGAAATGGGAACATAGATGTAGACGATTTGAAAGCAAAAGCTGTTCAATACAAAGATAATCTTGCCTGTTTAATGGTTACTTATCCATCTACACATGGTGTTTTTGAGGAAAGCATTGTAGAGATTTGTGATACAATTCACAAAAATGGAGGCCAAGTCTATATGGATGGTGCCAATATGAATGCTCAGGTTGGGTTAACTAGTCCGGCGAATATTGGGGCAGATGTTTGCCACTTAAACCTGCATAAAACTTTTTGTATTCCGCATGGCGGAGGTGGCCCAGGCATGGGGCCAATTGGCGTAGCGGCTCATTTGGTTCCGTTCTTGCCCGGACATACCGTGGTAGATATTGCGCATGAAAAATCTATTTCTGCAGTTTCTTCTGCACCTTGGGGGTCGGCTTCTATTTTAATTATTTCTCATGCATATATTGCTATGATGGGCAGTAAAGGTTTAACAGATGCCACAAAATATGCTATTTTAAATGCCAATTACATAAAAGCACGATTAGAGAAATATTATCCGGTGTTGTATTCGGGTGCGAATGGCCGCTGCGCACATGAGATGATTTTAGATTGCCGCTCGTTTAAAGCGTTCGGTATAGAAGTTACAGACATCGCAAAGCGATTGATGGATTATGGTTTCCATGCACCTACGGTTTCTTTTCCTGTATCTGGTACGCTGATGGTAGAGCCAACAGAGTCTGAACCGAAGCATGAAATGGATCGTTTCTGCGATGCGATGATCTCCATCAAACATGAGGTTTTAGCTGTCGAAAATGGTTCTTTTAATAAATTAGACAATCCGCTTAAAAATGCGCCTCATACAGCTGCGGTAATTACAGCCAATGATTGGAATCATGAGTATACCCGTCAAGTAGCCGCTTTTCCACTCAAATATGTTGCCGAGCGAAAATTTTGGCCTTCGGTTGGTCGCGTAAACGATAGCCATGGCGATAGGTCCTTAATTTGCGCTTGTCCGCCGTTGGAGAGTTACTTGGAAGAGATTGTACCGTAAAACAAATGAAATTCTTAACATAGGTCAACGGGGCAAAATCGGTATAGCGGTATCTTTGGAGAAAAATTTGTAACATGAAATTAAAAATTAGCTTGGTATTTTTAGTGGTATCGATTTTCGGGCTATCTGCATTTACTTACAAAGCAGACCCAACCGATTATAAAGTGGAGGTTTCTAAATCTTCCATTACTTGGATTGGTAGAAAAATTGCCGGCTCTCACAACGGAACAATTCTCTTAAAATCTGGAAATCTACTTGTAAAAGGTAAAACTCTTGTTGGTGGAAATTTTGTTATGGATATGACAAGCATTAAAGAATCGGAGGGTAGTGTGAAATTAGAGGGGCACTTAAATTCAGAAGATTTCTTTAGCACACGAAAATTTCCAACTTCAACATTTGTAATTACCAAGGTTTCCGGCTCGGGCAACAATTTAAAAGTGCTTGGAAATCTAACTATTAAAGGAATTACCAATGCGGTTGTTTTTCCTGCAACTGTAGATGTAAATAGCGACGGGAGTGTATCTGCGTTGGCAGGAAAAATTTTGGTAGATAGAACGAAATATGACATTAGGTACGGTTCTAAATCTTTTTTCGATAGCATTGGCGATAAAGCCATAGACAATATGTTCGAAATTGGAGTGAAATTGGTAGCGAGTAAATAAGTTCAACAATATTTTAATGAAAGAGGTCTGCCGAAAAGCAGGCCGCTTTGGTTTTTGGCGGATTAAAATCTAATACTTGGATCGCGTAAATGTTATGTTTCCATTATGCGCTGTGGGTTAAAATCCAGCGTTAATGATTTCGGTAGCGACTACGCAGTTTTTTAGAAAGGAATTTTCCACGGCAACAATTATTGCTCGGTCGCGGTGGAGGCAGGAATGGGCGTAAAACGCTATAAACATTTAAAAAGATATATTTGGGATACCTAATCCAAGTTCTTATGAACAACCGTTCCATTCTCTTTTTAGTCGTAATTACATTATTTACAGCTTGTAAGCAAGCGCCGAAAGATGATAAGAATTTTTCGATAACCTATGGAACGAGACAAGATCTTGGCGAATGGCTTAGTTGGATGACGCTTACCTTACAAGGTGCTTACTTAAAATACGCCAGATCTGGTAGGGGTAAAGCCAAGTTCGGTGCAAATTGTATAATTAAACTAAAAGATGAAGACAGAAAACAGCTTTTTTCGCTAATTGATTTAGAAAAAATTAAAAAGCTGCCAGAAAGAAATGAGACAAAAGAAGGTTTTGTATATGGAGAGGAGTGGATTTCTGTTTCCACGGCTCAAGTAGAAAAAACTATTATTTTTGATTATGAAAATTCTCCATGGGAAATAAGGCCCTTGGTAAACAAACTCCGCAGACTTAGCGATGGATTTAAAGATTGTAAGTAGAGATTTTCTAATTCCTATTAAGAACTTACCTTAAATCCACCTTCAACCAAATTTACAAAACCTGTAGCAGCACTTTTGCCATGGTAAAATAGGCATTCCCATTGCTCTTCGGCTGCACGTTTGCCAAATTCTTTTCTCAGTTCCATCGCTTTGCGACCGTCGAAATCGTATTTAGCAATAAAATTTTTGACAAGTTCCTCTGGTTCTGGCAAAACATCGCCGCCAAAAAATATTTTTTGGCTACCTTCTTTCAATAAAAAAACTTGATGGTTGGGAGTATGTGCTCCTGTAAATTCGTAGGCAATCGAATCTGTAATATTTCCATTGCCTTCCACAAAATTAAGCTGTGCATTTCGTTGCAAAAAATCGAAAATATCGGTATGATAAGAGGTGGAAGAAGTAGAAAATGCAGTTTCCCATTCACCACGATTTATGTAGTATATAGCATCTGGAAAGCTCAATTCCATGTTGTTGTTTAGGTGGTGTACCATACCACCCGCATGGTCGTAATGTAGATGCGACATCAACACCTTCGTAACGTCACTTGGATCGAAACCGACATTTCTAATGTTTTTATGTAAAATCAGTTCGCCATGGTCGTCGCTGAGACCAAGGCCTGTATCGAACAAGATCAAATCATTTTTCAGCTCTACCAAAAAAGGCTGAATATTAATAAATAACGAAGCTGGCCTATCTTTAAATTGATGGATGGTTGGGTCGAATGGAACGAATTTTTTGCTTGCGTCTACCGAGTAGGTGCCTTCGTATAAAGTATGAACTTGCAAAATGTAATTGTTAAGAAGTAATT
The DNA here is from genome assembly GCF_040547165.1 of Pedobacter sp. UYP30. Taxonomy (NCBI): domain Bacteria; kingdom Pseudomonadati; phylum Bacteroidota; class Sphingobacteriia; order Sphingobacteriales; family Sphingobacteriaceae; genus Pedobacter; species Pedobacter sp. UYP30. Next base: position 22,434 of record NZ_JBEPPD010000018.1, read on the forward strand.
GTTAATTGTTAAGGTTTGTAGCTGATTTTATTTCTTCTATGATATTTTTCATCACAGCTTTTACGATTTCCTTAATATTTGCCTTTGATAAAGCTCTTCCATAAGGTAATCCAATTAAATCTTCGTTTATTGTATTATCTGTAAGCCTGTAACTAAATTTGTCAAATTCTACTGTCAGCTTATATTCAATATTTTTTTCGTTGACTATTTTTTTAAGACCAGTACATTTAAAGTTTAATGTTGCGAATTTAATTTGATAATCATCAAAATCTGTAAATAATAATTCTATGTTGTTAAAGGAAGCCTCCTTATCTAAAGCATTTGTTGTTAAATACTTTATTTTCAGATTACTCTCGAATTGGAAAAAAAAATCTTTAATTTTTTCAAATTTTGAATTTAACTCTCTGAAAAGAGGATAGATACTGTTTTTCAATATTTCTGAAATATTTGCATAGGTTTTCTCTTGTTTACCCTCATTTGGAATTTGCTTCAAATCCTGCTTCAGCAATTCCAATTCCTTATCTAAATCCTCCTCCTCGTCAATATTTTCTCCTTTTGCCGCTCTAATACTTATATCCAAACTCCACAATAATTGCTTGCCAATATATTCTACAAAAGCATTTAAATCTCCTGTATCAGCTTTATTTAGCGCAAATAAATAATCTTTTTTCTCAGCGCTTTTTATAATCACTAATGGTAAACTGTTTTTTGATAAAACATAATTCATTAATAACCTTGCAGTCCTTCCATTTCCATCATCAAACGGATGAATCCGCACAAAACGATAATGCAAAATAGATGCTAAAAGTATTGGGTCTTCGGTTTCAGCTTTCTCATTATACCACATTACCAATTCGGAAATCTCTTTCTGAACATCTTCCGGAACTGTATAATTAAATATCTCTCCATTAGCAAGTCTTACGGAGTTGGGTGTTTTTTTATATGCCCCTGGAATAATTTCTTTTCGCGTTGCTTGTCCGTCTGGAGTAATTGCATCTTTCCAAAAAGGCTTAACTAAAAGTTTTTCATTTAAATTTCTAATAAATTGTTCAGTTAAAGGTCTTTCTTTATCCAAGGCCTCTTCTTGAATCATTTTCAAGGCTACGTCATGCGCTTGCATTTCTTGGTATTCGCGATAATCGTGCGTTCCTTCGGTCTGATCAAAAATCAATAATAATTCTGTCTCGCCATAAGTGAGTGTATTACCTTCTAAGTGATTGGAGTTGAAATTAAACTCCAGTCGAAATTTTTTATCGAGTATAGCTTTATGCGCGGGCTTCAACGGTTTTAGCGCATTTAGTTCCTCAGATTTTCTTTTTATTTCAGCCAAAAGGTTTTTCGAAAGCATTTTCTAAAATTTTAAATCCCAGTTCGTAAAAATGTATATTTACGGTTCGGAAACAAAGATAATGGAAAAAAGATGGGTGCTAGCAACAAATTTTAAAGAAGAAACGGTTGTCCGATTGGCAGAAGAATTAAATATCGATGTCGTTTTAGCTCGTATTTTGGTGCAAAGAAACGTATGTAGCTTTACTGAAGCAAAAGATTTTTTCAGACCAGACTTGGCGCATCTGCACAATCCTTTTTTGATGAAGGATATGGATTTGGCCATAGCCAGAATTGAACATGCACTAGAAAATGGAGAGAAAATTCTTATTTATGGAGATTATGATGTTGATGGAACGACCTCTGTAGCATTGGTTTATTCTTTCTTTTTAAAATTAACTGATCAAATTGAGTATTATATTCCCGATAGGTACTTAGAGGGATATGGTATTTCTACCCAAGGCATTGATTACGCGAATGAGCAAGATTTTTCGTTAATTATTGCCTTAGATTGTGGGATAAAATCTTTGGATAAGGTAGATTATGCAAATAGTTTAGGGGTAGATTTTATTATTTGCGATCACCATTTGCCAGGAGAGGAATTGCCAAAAGCGATAGCGGTGTTAGATCCGAAACGCAACGATTGCGAATATCCATTTAAAGAATTGGCTGGTTGTGGGATAGGATTTAAATTAGCGCAAGCCTATGCCCAAAAACATGATTTATCAGAGGATAGTTATTTGCAGTATTTAGATTTGGTGATGGTAAGTATTGGCGCAGACATTGTTCCGGTGCTTGGCGAAAACAGAATTTTGGCATATCACGGGCTAAAAAAATTAAATTCATCTCCGTGCGAAGGCCTAAAAGCGCTAATGGAAGTTTCGGGTAAAACAGATGAATATACCATTACAGATGTGGTTTTTACCTTAGGGCCAAGAATTAATGCTGCTGGTAGAATAGATCATGCCAAGCACGCCGTGGCCATGTTATTGTGCGAAGCTAATGGTGATGCCTTAGAGAAAAGTGTTGAGATTAATTCCAAAAACACTGAACGAAAGGGCTACGACCAAGAGATTACTCGAGAAGCATTGGCATTAATTGGCGATGATGAGGTGTTGATAAACAGGAAAACTACCGTAGTTTTTAACGAAAATTGGCATAAGGGAGTGATTGGTATCGTGGCTTCTAGACTCACAGAAACCTACTACCGCCCAACTATTGTGCTTACAAAATCCAATAATCACGTTGCTGGCTCTTGTCGTTCTGTTGCAGGGTTCGATTTATACGAGGCTTTAAGCGGTTGTGCCGATTTGCTGGATCAGTATGGTGGACACAAGTTCGCCGCAGGCTTAACCATGCAAGAACAAAACATACAAGCTTTTGCAGATAAATTTGAAGAAATTGTAGGCGCAAGTATTACAGAAGAGTTGTTAACGCCCATGATAAACATAGATGCTTCTGTAAACCTTTCTCAAATAGACGGTAAATTTTATAGAGTAATGGCTCAAATAGGGCCTTTTGGTCCAGAAAATATGACGCCAATTTTTCAAACTGATGGCGTGGTTTTGGCTAATACACCGCAAGTGGTGGGTACAAATCATTTAAAAATTAGTGTAAAGCACCAAGATTCTGGTATTTTTGATGCGATTGGTTTTGGTCTTGGAGAATTTGAGCAAAGTTTGGTGCCTAATGTGCCATTTTCTATTTGCTATACTTTAACAGAGAATGTTTGGAGAGACAGGAAAAGATTGCAGTTAAATTTAAAAGGCATCAAAATTAGTTAGAAATAAAACTATTCCGGGAAAATTTGCTTTCATAAGCAATCGTTTAGAAAATATATTCTGGAATTAATTCAGAACAACGAATGGATAAAATATGATATTAAGAGCCGAGCATCTTATAAAAAAATATAAACAAAGAACCGTAGTAAGTGATGTTTCTTTTGAAGTGAGTCAAGGCGAAATTGTTGGATTGCTGGGGCCAAACGGGGCAGGAAAAACCACCTCGTTTTATATGATTGTAGGTTTGGTTAGGCCTAATGAGGGCCGGATATTTTTAGATGATAAAGACATTACTGGCGATGCCATGTACCGCCGGGCACAAATGGGAATTGGCTACTTAGCGCAAGAGGCGTCTGTTTTTAGAAAGCTTACCGTAGAAGATAATATTTTGGCCATTTTACAAATGGGGCCGTTGAGTAAAGAGGAACAGAAAGATAGGCTAGAGGAGCTGATCAATGAGTTTTCTTTACAAAAAGTGCGTAAAAACAATGGCGATCTACTTTCTGGCGGCGAGCGGAGACGAACAGAGATTGCACGCGCTTTGGCTGCAAATCCTAACTTTATTTTGTTAGATGAGCCTTTTGCCGGCGTAGATCCCATCGCAGTGGAAGAAATACAAAGTATCGTTGCAAAACTTAAGCATAAAAATATTGGTATTTTAATAACCGACCATAACGTTCAAGAAACCTTATCAATTACCGATAGGGCATATTTATTATTTGAGGGAAGAATTTTAGAGCAGGGCATACCCGAAGTGTTGGCAGAAAATGAGCTTGTACGAAAAGTGTACCTCGGAGCTAATTTTGTGTTAAAACGTAAAACCTTTTTGCCTTAGTAAAAATGGTGTTTGTAAATTCAATTTTTAGTTGGTTCATGAAAAAGCGCATCCACCAGATAGAGCTTTTTATGAAATACCCGCATGATGTGCAGGAAGAGTGGTTTCATGCGCTGATAGAGAGCGCACAAAATACCGAGTGGGGAAAATTTTACGATTATAAATCCATCTTTACCATACAACAGTTCCAAGAAAGAATTCCCATTCAAAATTACGATACATTAAAGCCGTTTATAGAACGGATGTTAAATGGAGAACAAAATATTTTATGGCCTTCGGAAATCAAATGGTTTGCAAAATCATCGGGCACCACAAGCGATAGAAGTAAGTTTATTCCTGTTTCTGAAGAATCTTTAGAGGAATGCCATTTTAAGGGCGGTAAGGATATGCTTTCCATTTACTGTAACAATCGGCCTAATAACCAAATGTTTACTGGAAAAGGTTTGGTGTTGGGCGGTAGCCATCAGGTAAACCAGCTTAACCACGATTGTTTTTACGGAGATTTATCGGCTGTACTTATAAAGAACTTGCCTATCTGGGCAGAATACTACCGTACACCAGATATGTCTATCGCATTAATGGACAATTACGAGTTGAAGTTGGATAAAATGGCCGAGGCAACCATTAAGGAAAACGTAACAAGTATTTCTGGAGTGCCAACATGGACGATTGTGCTGGCGAAGAAGATTTTAGAGCTTACGGGTAAAAAGAATTTGATGGAAGTTTGGCCTAATTTAGAGCTTTACGTTCACGGTGCTGTAAATTTCGGGCCTTATCGGGAACAGTTTAGGCAGCTTATTCCAAATAACGAGATGTATTATCTAGAAACCTACAATGCTTCTGAGGGGTTTTTCGGCATACAAGACCAAGAAAATTCAGAAGATTTGTTGTTGATGTTAGACTATGGCATTTTCTACGAATTTATTTCCATGGAGCATTTCTGCGAAGAAAACCCTAAAACTTATTTGCTTGGAGAAGTAGAGCTGGGAAAAAATTATGCCATTGTTATTTCTACAAATGGCGGATTGTGGCGATATATGATAGGGGATACGGTGAAATTTACCTCTATTTCGCCCTATCGTATTAAAATTACTGGCAGAACGAAGCACTTTATAAATGCTTTTGGCGAGGAAGTAATTATAGATAATGCAGAGAAGGCGTTAACAGCGGCTTGCCTAAAAACAGGTGCAAAAGTTAAAGACTATACCGCCTGCCCCATTTATTTTAAGGGCGAGGAAGTTGGCGGGCATGAGTGGTTGATCGAGTTTGAAAAACAACCCAGTAACTTGGCGTGTTTTGTAGAAGAACTAGATGACACATTAAGGGCCGTAAATTCTGATTATGACGCAAAGCGATTTAAAAACATGGCTTTAATGCCACCCTTAGTTCATAACTTGCCAAAAGAAACTTTTTACAACTGGTTAAAGGCTAAGGATAAATTAGGTGGACAACATAAGGTGCCAAGGCTAGCTAATGATAGAACTTATGTAGACGAAATTTTAGCATTGGTTAAAATGGGTTAGTATTTTCTTCTATTTAAACGCTTTTTTTTGGCAGTTAATTTGCAACACAAATAATATGAAATTAAATACTAGAAAAATTTTAGCATTGTTTTTGGGTTCTAAAAATAGAGCTCGAGTTATTTTAAAGGATAAAAAGAAAGCACAAGAAACGGTTAAAAAAGCTTTTGGGAAGGCATTGAATAACAAAGGAAGTTTAGACGACGTTTGGGAGAAAATGCAGCTACTTTTTGGAATTTCTAAAGATTATTTAAACGGAAGCTATCCAAATGTGCCGCTTGGCTCTTTAGTGGCTATTCTTGGAGGCTTAATCTATTTCTTATCGCCCATAGATGTTATTCCAGATTTCATTCCGTTTTTGGGTTTTGCCGATGATATTTTTGTGTTAAATTTGGTGTATAGACAAGTGGTTAAAGACATTGAAAAATACAAATTGTGGAAAGCAGACAGGGCAAACACAGAAGACGTAGATGTTGAAATTCTATCATAGTGGAATACACTGGTTGGGACAACATCTTTTCGATTGTCCATTTAAGCGCAATTTTGGCATAGATTGTCCTGGCTGCGGACTCCAACGCTCATTTCTTGCGCTTGTAAATGGAGATTTAATTGGCTCTTTTAAATTCTATCCTGCCACTATTCCATTATTGGCTTTATCCATTCTTACTTTTTTGCATTTAAAGCTCGATTTTAAATTTGGTGCATTTGTCATCAAAATTTTAGTTGGCTTTATTGCATTCATAATCGTAATCAATTATATTTATAAAATATACCACCATCAACTGTCTGAATAATAGGATTACCATATATAGCAGGTTAAAAGAAAGAGCAGACGATTCAAACACCCCGTCTGCTGCGCAGCCACCCCTCTAAAAAAAAGGGGAATTGTAAATTGCCTTAAAAAAATGTAAAAACTAATTAACATACCTGCTAGTCTAAGCGCCCTGCGTTCCCCTCTTGTAGAGGGGTGCCTGAAAGGCCGGGTGTTAAAAAGTAAAATCCAAACTGAACTAAGTATTAATGGAATAGTCTTAAAACTCAACTCAATAACAAATTTACCCTATCAGCCTAGGTTAAAAGAAAGAGCAAAAGCTTTGCGCCGGGCAGAAAATCTACCAGAAGTGTTGTTCTGGACGGAGGTAATAAAAAAACGTTTCCATAAAATAGATTTCGATCGACAGAGAATTATTGGTAATTATATTGTCGATTTTTATATTAGAGCACTTGGGTTAATTATAGAAATTGATGGTGCTAGTCATGATGATAAAGAGGTTTACGATAAGATTAGGGAAGAATATTTAATTTCCTTAGGACTAAAAGTTTACAGAATTAGTGTGGATGATGTGATGCGAAATATGGATCTTGTAGTTATGGAATTGGAGGAATATCTGTTTAAGGAGTATGGAGTGGAAAAATAATTGACCCGCTCTTGGCTAAAGCTTGACTAATCAAAAGCAGGCGCAAAAGCCATAAAACACATTTGTCATCAAAATTTTAGTTGGCTTTATTGCATTCATAATCGTAATCAATTATATTTATCAAATATACCACCATCAACTATCTAACTCTTAATTTAAATTATGTCTGTCAATCAAGAAAATCCTTTAGAAAACCAGCCCGGAAATCCAGCAGGACAACCAGAGAATATAAACCCGCAAAATGCAGAGACACCACCAAACTATACTGCGCCGCCAACACCGCCACCTTTTCAAGCGCCACCAGCTTTTGGACAATTTTGGGGTAATTACGGCGGACAACAGAATTTGCCGAACGCTACAGCTTCTTTGATACTTGGCATATTGTCTATTCCTGCGTGTTGTTTTTACGGTTTTTTCGGGATCATTTTCGGGATAATTGCAGTTATTTTAGCCAACGGCGATATTAAAAAGTATCAAATGAATCCTAATTTCTTTACAGAAGTATCTTACAAGAACACCAAAGCTGGCAAAATTTGCGGCATTATTGGATTGTCTCTTAGTGCATTATTCTTTGTTTTTTGGGTGCTGATATTGGTAGGGTTATTTAGCTACCCTGCTCTTTTTCATAATTTTGGTAGATTTTAGGCAAGAGTTCACTACCTGAATTTTACCTTTAAAACATAAATACGTTGGCACATGCCGCCCGATTTTCTTATTTTTGTAAAGTAGTTTTAATTTAAAAAAAGCGATTATGTATCCAGAATATTTAGTAGAACCAATGCGTGCAGAATTAACAAGCGTTGGCTTTGAGCAGCTTAAATCGGCTGCGGAAGTAGATGCAGCAATTAAAAGTGAAGGAACTGTTTTTGTAGTTGTAAATTCTGTTTGTGGCTGTGCTGCTGCAAATGCAAGACCTGCGGCAAAAGTTGCTGCGGCAAACGAAAAACATCCTGATAAATTGGTTACCGTTTTTGCAGGAATGGAAAAAGATGCGGTAGACCAAGCAAGAAGTTATATGATGCCTTTTCCTCCTTCATCGCCAGCTATGGCTTTATTTAAAGATGGTAAATTGGTGCACATGATAGAACGCCATCAAATTGAAGGTCGCCCTGCACAAATGATTGCCGATAATTTAATTGGCGCTTTTGAGGAGTATTGCTAGAAAGAGCAAGGAACAAAGAGCAAACAACAGTAAACAAAGAGCAAGGAACAAAGATTGGTCGGCGATTAATCTTTGTTCCTTGCTCTTTTATCCCGTTTAAAAATCTTTATTCAATAATTTCTCAAGTTCTCCAAAAGATACATTCATCCTAACCCTACCTTGTTTCGCGTAAGAAATTTCTCCTGTTTCTTCTGAAATAATTACGGCTACGGCATCTGTGGTTTCCGATACGCCAATTCCTGCCCGGTGTCTCAGTCCAAATTGTGGCGGCAGTTGATCATTATCGGTTAGCGGTAAAATGCAACTGGCACTTTTAATTTTATTTTCTGAAATAACTACCGCCCCATCATGCAGCGGACTATTTTTTTGAAAAATACTTTCCAACAATCGTTTAGATATTTTTGCGTCGACATACTCGCAGCTGTTTGCAAAATATTGTTCGTCATAAAACTTTACGAACACAATTAACGCTCCAGTTCTGCTTTTTTTCATCGTTTTACAGGCATCTATAATTGGCTTAATACGTGCCAAATTATTGGCCTCAATGTCTTTCCGTCCGAATAGATAACCCCACCAGGCCTTGTTTTTTTGCAAAAAAGCATTTTTTCCAATTAAAAGTAGAAATCGCCTAATCTCTTGCTGAAAAATAATAATAAGCGCAATGATACCAACGCTCATAAATTTTTCTATAATGGTGGTAAGCAACTCCATGTGTAGCGCTTTTACTACAAAATAGAAGACGGTGATGATAAACATACCTACCAACAGGTTTACAGCAAGCGTATTGCGAATGAGCGTGTACACGTAATACAGAAGCAAAGCTACAAGAACGATGTCTACTATATCTGTTGCAGAAACTTTAAGGAAGTCAAAATCGAAGGGTTTCATGTTGTTGCAAGGTAAGAAACTGTTTTCAGTTTACGTGTAGGAGATTTAGAACCGTATTTGGAAATAATTTTTTAAGATTGAGTCAACAATTTCATCAATTGTACACATTCAACGGCTTCTTTCACATCGTGTACACGCAAAATACTCGCGCCATTTTGCAAGGCTATTGTGTTTAAAATACTCGTGCCGTTTAAAGCTTGTTGAGCTGTAGTTTTTAGTGGGTTATAAACCATTCCTTTACGAGACAGGCCTGCCATAACGGGCAAGCCGAGTATTTTAAAATCATCCAAATTGCGCAGCAGTGTGTAATTATGAGCTAATGTTTTTCCGAAGCCGAAACCCGGATCTATAATAATATCTTTAACCCCGAGGCTATGGAGTTCCGAAGTTTTTTCTACAAAAAAATCGAGCACATCCAATACAACATTTTTGTAATAGGGGTCTTCTTGCATAGTCTGTGGAGTTCCTTGTATATGCATCATAATATAGGGAACGTTAAACTTGGCCACGGTAGCAAACATCTTCTCATCTAAAGTGCCGGCAGAAATATCGTTTATTAAATGTGCGCCCGCGTTTACGGCTTGTGCGGCTACTTCGGCCCTAAAAGTATCGATAGAAAGAATAGCCTCTGGAAAGTGTTTAACAATTAGCGTAATGGCATCAATTACTCGTTCAATTTCCTCTGCCGTCGAAATATTTTCAGCCTTTGGTCTGGAAGAATATCCGCCAATGTCAATAAAAGTGGCGCCTTCATTTAGAAATTGATCAACTTTTTTTAAAATTTGATTAGCCGAAGTTGTCCTACTTGCCGCAAAGAAAGAATCTGGGGTTAGGTTTAAGATGCCCATTACCTTTGGCGTTTCTAGCGAGATGATTTTACCATTAAGATTTAAGCTTTTTTTGGAATCCAAAGTTTTTTTTTCTCGCATCATAGTTTCGATAATTTTGGTTTCGGCTTAAAAATGTATCTTTAGACCTTGTGCCAAAGAGCACAAAAATACTGTTAAAATAATAAAATTTTTCAATTGGAACTTACAAATACTTCTACTGAATTTGATGACGTGATAGCGCTATGTAGAGCGTTGTTTTTAAAGAAGACGCGAGATTATGGAACTGCTTGGCGCATTCTAAGACCAAAATCTATTACAGATCAAATTTTTATAAAGGCACAGCGCATCAGAACGTTAGAAGAAAAGAAGGTAAGTAAAGTCGATGAGAATGTAAGTTCTGAATATGTGGGAATTGTAAACTATTGTGTTATTGCCATGTTGCAATTATCGTTAAAACCTAGTGATCCTGCAGATTTGGCGTACGAAAAAGTCGAACGTCTTTTTGACGAAAAGGTGGCGGAAACTAAGGCTTTGATGTTAGCTAAAAACCACGATTATGGTGAAGCTTGGCGAGATATGCGCGTTAGTTCTTTAACCGATCTTATTTTGATGAAGCTTTTTCGTGTTAAACAAATTGAAGATAATGATGGCCAGACCATCGTATCAGAAGGCGTGGAGGCCAATTATCAAGACATGCTAAACTACGCTGTTTTTGCGTTGATTAAATTAGGCGTTAAATAAATCATTTTCCAATAGCTATGAAAAAAAATATTCTTACGGTTTTTCGTTTGTTTGTTGGATTACTGTTTATTTTCTCTGGACTTATAAAAGCGAATGATCCGCTGGGTTTTGGTTATAAATTGCAAGAATATTTCGAGGTCTTTCATCTTGGTTTCTTAGTCCATTTTGCCACCGGCATCGCCATTTTACTTTGTACGTTAGAGGTAGTATTGGGAGCGTTGCTTTTGTTTGGCTTTTGGACAAAAAAGGTAGCCTGGGGATTATTGGTTCTAATTGTATTTTTTACATTACTAACTTTTGTTTCGGCGGTGTTTAAAGTGGTTACAAGCTGCGGCTGTTTTGGCGATGCGATCCCATTAACGCCTTGGCAATCTTTTAGTAAAGATTTAATTTTATTGTTGATGATTGTTGTGCTTTTTCTAAACAGGCAACTCATTACGCCAATAATAAAGAAACCAATAGTGCAGAAAGTAATTTTGGCTGTTGTAATTTTTTCTTCACTTGGTTTTGGAATATACACACTCAATTTTTTGCCAATTATAGATTTTTTACCCTATAAAGTTGGTGCACACATTCCCTCTTTAATGGTTATCCCTCTGGGCGAGAAACCCGATGAATACGAGATTGTGTATCAGTTGAAAAACAAGCAGACCGGAGCTAAGAAAACCTTAACGGATAAAGAATATCTGAAAACAGAAATTTGGAAGGACGAGAATTGGGAAATTATAGGCGATCCCGAGCAAAAATTGGTAAAGAAGGGCTACCAACCAAAAATTAGGGATTTGATTATTACCGATGCTTCTGGGACAGATTATACCAAAGAAATTATAGAAAATCCTTATTACAACTTAGTTTTTGTGGCCTATAATTTAAATGAAACCAATCAAAATGCGATAGGAAAGCTGAACGCCCTTGCATTAAATGCCACCCAGCAATATAACATTAGAAGTGTTTTTCTTACCTCAACATCTGCACAAACAGCAGCCGATTTTGTAAAGAAAAACAATTTGTTTGCAGAGGTTTTTTACGCAGATGCGGTTCCTTTAAAAAGTATGGTCAGGTCAAATCCCGGTATTTTGCTTTTTAAAAATGGCGTAGTTATAGACAAATGGAGCGCACATCAAATACCAAGCTTTGATGATTTGAGCAAAAAATATTTTAACAATTGAGATGTTTGGCTACGCTTTAAGGAAAATAGGATACGGAATATTGGTGATGGCGGGCGTTGTAGCCGTGGTTTTTGTACTGTTTAACATATTGCCAGGCGATCCTGCCAGAATGACCTTTGGCCAACGTGCGGATGTGCAGTCTTTAGACGCGGTGCGTAAGGAGTTTGGGCTAGACAAGTCTAAACCCAAACAGTTTTTGCTATATATAAGCAATTTATCGCCAATCAGCCTTGAAGAAAGCACCATTGCCGCTCAAAAAAAATATCGTTACGCTAAAATTTTCTCCTTCGGAAATAAAGAACTGGTAGTAAAAGTGCCTTATTTGCGTAGCAGCTATCAAACCAAGGGAGATCTAGTAGATATTCTTGCCGAAACCGTTCCGAATACTTTTATTTTAGCATTGACCGCCATGGTTTTTGCGACGATTATAGGGGTTTTTCTAGGAGTACTTTCTGCAGTCTATAAAAACACATGGATAGATAAGACGGCAAATTCATTTGCGATTTTAGGTATTTCGGCACCATCTTTTTTTGCAGGAATTATCATTGCCTGGGTTTTCGAGTTTTTGTTAAGCGATTACACCTGGTTACGCATGAGTGGAAGTTTGTACAGTTACGGTCCATTTAGAGGAGAAGTGCTAACCCTTAGAAATTTGTGGTTGCCTATGATTACTTTAGGCTTTAGACCTTTGGCAATTATTGTTCAACTAACCAGAACAGCTATGTTAGATGTGTTGTCGCAAGATTACATTCGTGCCGCAAAAGCAAAGGGTTTGGGGCGAAATTCAATACTCTATAAACATGCTTTAAAAAACGCATTAAATCCCGTAATAACGGCAATTTCTGGTTGGTTTGCATCGCTTTTGGCTGGATCTTTTTTTATAGAATACATTTTTGGCTACAACGGGCTCGGTAGGACAACTGTTGCAGCCTTAGAAATGTCAGATTTTCCGGTAGTAATGGGTTCTATTTTGTTTATTGCATTGGTTTTTGTGGTGATAAATATTTTGGTAGATATTCTTTATGCCTATTTGGATCCAAGAGTTAAATTGGCTTAGCCCCCTAACCCCTTGAAGGGGGGAGCAACAGGCGAGATGGAAATAGCAAAATGAAAAAATTGACAACATATATGAACGATGGAAAGAAAAAGCCCCTTCAGGGGTTGGGGTTAATCTTTTTTATAGGTTTTATGGGCTGCGGCAAAAGCACCAAGGCAAAGCAGTTAGCGAATAAGTTAAGTTGTTCGTTGATAGATTTGGATGACGAGATGGAAAAAAAAGTAGGCCAATCTATCGGTGATTATTTTGCTGAATTTGGCGAAGCAAAGTTTCGGCAGTTGGAAGCTGAAACCCTAAAAAACTACCCTTATCCAGAAAATTGCGTCATTGCAACGGGCGGCGGGCTGCCTTGTTTTTTCGATAATATGGATTGGATGAAGGCCAATGGTAAAACCGTTTATCTGCAAATGCAGCCAGCTCAATTGGTGTCAAGGCTTCAAAATAGAGAAAAGCGTCCGCTGATAAAAGATATGACTGAACAAGAACTGTTGGCGTTTATTGAAATAAAACTTGGAGAACGCAACAAATTCTATCTCCAAGCAGAGATTATTGTTGATGCCTTTAATTTAGGTTTAGATGAATTAATAGCTCAGTTCTAAAAGAACCATCCATTGTAATTCATGATATTCAGTCTGATTTAAGCTCAGTCTGGTACAGCGTTCGATTGTATTTAAATGATTTGAATGAGAATGGTTATTAAAGTGAAAATCCGCAGAACTTCTTTAAACAATAGTCTGTGAGAAAATCAGGTGCTTGTGGCAGATGGAGGAGTATTTTAATCATCGAGTTAGTTCTAGGTCATCAAACAGCCTTACGCCATCTAAAAACTTAAAATCTTTTAGATTAAGTGTGTAAAGTGCTAGTTTGTGGGCTATTGCCGTTGAGGCAATTAATGCATCGGGCAAAGAAAGTTTATGAGACAGAGCATATTTTACTACTAGCTCAATCGCTAAACTTGAAATAGATGATTGAATAGGTAAAACAGTTAGCTTATTCAAATCCTTACGTATGGTTTGCAGTTCTTTTAGGTTTCTTGCACCATACAGTAACTCAGCACGGGTTACATCAGAAACAGCAATGTTTTCTTGTCCAATTTGTTTTACAATTTCAATAATAAAGGTGTTTCCTCTATAAATTTCAATTAGAATATTGGTGTCACAAAGAATCATAAACTTCGACTCCAAGCTTTTTTACGAAGTTCGTTAGCATCTATTGTATGATCTTTCCATAAGCCTGCGGCAAGTGAAAAATCACTTTTCTTTTTGCTCGAAACTTCGGTATTGTGTTTAATTTCTACTTCAATATCCCAACTTTTTAGAAAGTAAATCAACGCTTCCATTTTGGATGGGGAAATGTTGTTTTTTAAAATAAGTTCTTGCATAATCTAGAGTTTTTGTTCGAGACAATTAGCTAAAGTCTAACTGATGGACTAGTGTAAAAATAGACAAACGTTTTTGAAAAAAGAAAAGTGGTGTCGTTTTTTAGTTTGAGAAGTAATTTAGTTTAAGCTCACCCTAGCGAAGGAGTACATTTATGCCTGATAAAATAAATCTATTTTTTTACTAGGATAAAATTAAGCTAAAGCTTATGAAGAACGAGTTATGTCTCTGTTGCCAATAAGTTTTATAGCAGCGTTAACCTTTCATAACAACAGCAAATTGAAGGTAGTGAGCTAATTTTAAGCCTTCATATACTTAATCTCTGTTTTTCCATGAGGTGTCGGCTCTCCATTTTCGTTCATATTCACGAAAACTATTTTATCTATAGTTAAGATGCTGTTTTTGGTAATTTTATTGCGCACCTCGCAACACATGGTTAAAGAAGTTGTGCCAAAATCAGTAGCCGTAATGCCCATTTCTATAATTTCGCCTAATTTTGCAGAACTCACAAAGTTTATTTCAGACATATACTTGGTAACTACCTTAGAGTTTTCCAATTGGCAGATGGCATAAATGGCGGCTTCTTCATCAATCCATTTTAGCAAACTACCGCCAAATAAGCTGCCATTTGGGTTAAGGTCTTCTGGTTTTATCCATTTTCTGGTATGGAAATTCATAATAATATTTTTAAGGAGATTATTTTAAGGCGCAAATATACTTTTTTCGTACAGTGAAAAATTCAGCCAAATGTCAGCTATTTTATTTTTTACAAAAGCTTAAAACTAATTAAGGTCGTCTATTATTTTTGCAGATAGAAGTGCGAGTGGAATACCGCCACCAGGGTGAACGCTGCCCCCACAAAAATATAAATTCTGTATTTTAGACGAAAAATTTGGATGCCTTAAAAATGCGGCAAATTTGTTATTGGAGCTGTTGCCATAAAGCGACCCTTGAAATGACCCTGTATTGTGTTCAATTTTTATAGGGTCTAAAATCTGCTCGCAAACGATGAGAGGCTCGACATTTATTCTTAAAATACGGTTAAGTTTTTTTAAAATATTTGTTTTTGCTGTTGAGATTAACTCGTCCCAATTTTGTCCCTCATTGGCAGGTACGTTAATCATCACAAACCAATTCTCACAATCTACAGGTGCATCGGTTTTAATTAGTTTCGACGTGATGTTAATGTATACGGTAGGATCTGGCGAAATAGATTTCCTCTTCCAAATGTGATCAAACTCCTCTTCATAATTTTCTGCGAAAAAGATGTTGTGTACATCTAGTTCCGAAGAATTCCCTTTTATACCCCAGTAGAAAATCAAAGCCGAACTGCTGCGTTGCTGAGCTAAAATTTTCTTTGGTGCAGGAAAGTTTTTCAGCAAACGATTATAGGTAAAATAGATGTCTAGATTGGAAACAACCACGTCGGCTTTGTAGGATATGGTATTACACTTTACGCCTTCTACCTTCTGCCTTCTACCTTTCGTCTTATAAACAATCTCCTCAACCTTGCTGTTAAAATTAAACTGCACACCCAATTCTTTTGCAAGTTTTACAAGTGCATCTACTAGGTGGTACATACCATAATTAGGTAGAAATGCACCGAATCCATATTCAAAATGTGGAATTACGTTTAAAGTGGCGGGCGCTTGGAATGGATTAGAGCCATTATAGGTGGCGTATCTGTTAAACAACTGCGTTATTCGCGCATCGTTAAACATTCTTTTGTTTGCATCGCTTTGCGTTCTAAAAGCATCTATTTTTCCAAAATTTAAGAGTGATTTTATAGTATCCCAATGCAGATAGCTTTTTACTTTGTGCAGAGATCGCTGTAAAAATACCTTGTTGGTAATTTGATAAATTTTTTCACTTTTTTTCAAAAAATCGTAAACTCCTTTTGCTTCACTATTTGTCTTTTCTTCAATTTCTCTAGCGAAAAAATTGATGTCTGCATAAGCATTTAAGCGTAATCCATCCTCATAAAAATACCGACAAATTTCGTCTAGTTTTGTGTAGTTAAAGTAATCTCTTGGATTTTTATCAGCTAACTCGAAAAGTTCGTCGACATATTGCGGCATGGTAAATAAACTTGGCCCGGTATCAAAGCGAAACCCACCTATTTTTAATGTACCCAATTTACCGCCGGGTTTTGCATTCGCATCAAATACGGTTACATCATATCCTTTTATCGCAAAGCGGATGGATGAAGCAATGCCTGCGATGCCGGCTCCAATAATTATTGCTTTTGGCATGTGCGAAAATAAACAAATAAAATATTTTTTGACTACGACATATTTTGACGTCGTTGACTTTTATATTTGCAAAATAATATTTAACCTGTCTTAATTTATGGAAATACCGAAGCCAATTTTAATCGATCTAAAAGAAAACATAAGCAAAAAGTTAGAAATTACGAGGAACAGCTTGTTGGCAGAAAAAAGGAAGATGTTGTATTTAAAAGAATTATGCTTAAAATGTGAGTATTATGAAATGGTCGCAAAGCTTAGAGAGATTGAAAAAAAGTTAAATATAACCATTGCCGAAATTGATTTATAAGTTTGTTTAACAAGAAAAATTGCCTAAGCTAAAAATTAATCTTTTTGGAGAACTATGGAAGTTATCGCATTTGGAACTTACCAAGGCAGAATATGATTGTATAAAGTTGAGGGCTAGTGAAATGAATCTTCCGTTAACTGAAGCATTGCTAGATATTTCGTTTTACGACAGCCATCTTTTTTCAGGAAGCTTTAGGCAGAAAACGATTGAAGGTCTGTTGAATTCTTATAAAAATCAGATTGAAATTTGGTTTGGCGGCAAAAAAGTGCAAAAGATAAAAATGATTGATCTTAATGCTGATTTTTTGCTTTTCCCACTATTTAATACTTGCGAAACTAAATTGCTTTACAAGGAATTTGAGCCTGGAATATACATAGAACAAAGGGAAGTTGGATTGGTGGGGAGTTACGAGAAAGTGATTGATCGTTTTAGCTTAACTCAATTAGAATTCTTCATAACTGAGATGGAAATAAAAATTGGTTCTATCGAGATTTTAACAGAGATAAAATATTGTAATGAAAGCCTCAAAATTAAAAATTCGGACACTTTGATAACACAGCAACTATGTTATAAAATGTAATAAAAGCAGCTTAAAAAGTACAAATGCGCAAGCAGTAATTTAAATTCTGTTGCGCATTTTTGGAGCGCAGAATGTATAAAATATTTTTCACTTAATAAGTTTTAGTAAAACCATAAACACTACCATAATATGAATCTTCATTTCCAACATCTACCTAATAACTTTCTTTTATCTCTTCTCCAAGAACCAGGGTTTTCTGAGGCGCTGGCATATTTGGTAGATTTTAAAAATTATACAGACTTAAAAATTATTCCCAAAGCGCATTCTATAGAACTGTCGAATACTGAAATAGTACTATCAATTATAATTTATTCTGGATTTGAATTAAATGAACATGCAGAATTAAGCGGCCGAAAAAATGTTCATCTTGTTTGCTTCAGTAATGTTATTCCAGAAATGCTGGAGTTTAAAGGTATGCATATAAAATATGTAGATAAGTTGGCTTGGTTTTTTACAATAATGTCAACTTCCAAGGTAGAATATGTTCAGAAGCTAAATCTTTTAAGAAATTTAAGAATTGATTAAGGAAAGTTGTTCTGGCGAGATTTAATATGATGAACTGTAAAATTAAGTTTTAATAATATACCTTAGCACAACGGATTTTGTCGAAAACCGATTAGAGTAGGCAATCATTTAAATTTATCTCAATATGGCAATTTCTGATGTTCAGCAAAAAGGTAATTATTATCAAATATTTGATGGTAATGGAAAAAAAGGTAAAGAAATTTTAAGTGGATCTGCGGGGGAACTCTGTGGAATAGGTTCTAACTTCGTAGTTTTTCTAAAAGGCAATTATTTTGCTACCTATGATGAAAATTTCAAAAAGATTAAAGAAACCCTCAGTTCGTCAATTGGCGGTTTTAAAAATGCCGTAGGATCAACAAACACGTTCGTTAAAGGTAGTTATTTAGGAACTTATGATGTGAATTTCAAGAAAATTAGTGAAAGACATATTTAGAATCAATGTCAACATTTACCGCAATAGATTTTGAGACCGCGCAAGGTAAGCGGTGGAGTATTTGTCAGGTGGGTTTAGTTAGAGTTGAAAATGGAATTATAGTCAATTCTATTAATAAACTTATTCGCCCACCTGATAATTATTATTTCTACCGTAATGTAGAGATTCATGGAATAAGCTCAAATCACACTCGAAATGCGCCAACGTTCACAGCAATATGGAATGAGTTGAAACCATTTATCCATGGCCAAACGGTAGTTGCGCATAATGGTGCTTTCGATTTTAATTGCTTGGCACAAACTTTAGATTATTATGGTGTTGAGCATCCTGTTTACGAGAAGCGGTGCACGTATAAAATTTACGGTAGAGATTTAGCGAGTTTATACAAAGAACATCAAATTAAATTAAATCATCATGACGCGCTAAGCGATGCAATGGCTTGTGCGGAATTGTATAAAAGGTATTTAAACAATGGAAAATAAAATCAATATAGAAAAGTATTTTAACAAAGGAACTTTTGTTGTTCCAGAATATCAAAGGGGTTATAAATGGTCTGTAAAAGATGGCGATAAAGAAAGTTCATTAGAATTTTTTCTAACAAGTTTGATTATTGCTTTTGAAAATAATTTGTCTGAATATTTTATAGAAGCTGTAACCGTCGTAGAAGATAATAAGCAAATTATACTTGTTGATGGGCAACAAAGAACAACGTCTCTTTTTTTAATCTTTAAAGAATTGGGAGAAATTGATTTATTGAAAGATAAATTAGTATATAATATAAGAGAAGATTCTCATAAATGGTTAAGTAATCAAATTTCTGAAATTGAAGACGAAGATGTTCAGGATATTTATTACTTCAAAGAAGCAATCAAACAAATTGAATCTAAAAAGGAACAAATTAAAAGTGGAGAAGAAAGAAATAAAAAATCTTTTTTAAGTTTTGTCAAAGAAAATGTTTTTTTACTCTATAATTCAATTCCAAAAGAAAAAGCAGTAAATACTTTCATTGCACTTAATGGATTGAAAGCCATAATGAAAGATGAGGAATTGATAAAATCTGATTTATTAATAAAATCTTCAAGGATTGAAATTGAAGAAGGACAGTATGATAAAAACCAACCGTCCGAAATTAAATCGGAAGATGACGTAAAAAAATGGATAGAAATTCAAAAAGAACAATTTGCAATCGAATGGAAAGTAAATGAAGATAGAGGGAGGTTATCTCGTAATTGGGATAAATGGTTGTATTGGTGGAACCAAGATGAGGTAAAAAATTATTTTGGCACAGGAAATAATCATCCATTATATTATCTCTTAGTAACGTATTGGAATATTAATAATGTAGCAGATGAAAAAATCAAAGAATTTTCATTTGATAATTTTAAGTCTCAATTTATTGATAATGCTAAAAACGCCAAATTACATTTTGAAGGTTTAAGGAAATTGCAAAAAACTTTTGAGGATATGTATT
Organism: Pedobacter sp. UYP30; assembly: GCF_040547165.1. Lineage (NCBI taxonomy): Bacteria > Pseudomonadati > Bacteroidota > Sphingobacteriia > Sphingobacteriales > Sphingobacteriaceae > Pedobacter > Pedobacter sp. UYP30. Next base: position 42,105 of record NZ_JBEPPD010000018.1, read on the forward strand.
ATAGCTGGGAAATTTACAATCTTTTAGGTTTAGCATTAAATACAGCAATCTTTAAAAATGATGTGTTAGAATTTTTTATTCAGAATCGTGAGAAAAAGGAAAAACTGAAAAGATTTACAAAATGGTCATTGGCTGGTTGTACAATTAAAGAGATTTCAGATGATACTGAACATAAATATATAGAGAAAAGAGACGCTTTAAAATCTACATTATATGATAAAGAATTATATAATAGTGATGCAAAAAATCAGGCATATCTTCAACTTTTAAGAATGAATGTCTCGGATATGAACACACGAAAATTTGATTTTGATGTGTTTAAAACTAAAAGTTTAGAACATATTTGCCCACAAAAACCGAATGAATTAGATACAGATTTTATTAATTCAAAGAATGATATTGATGAAAAATCAGATAGTATCAATTCGATTGGGAATTTAGTTTTATTGAATGGTTCAGCGAATTCATCTTTAAGTAATCGACCACTTGATATTAAAAAACAAAAATTATTTGAAAAAATAAAGGATGGTTTTTTACTGCCACATACCTTGAAAGTGTTTTCAAAATCATTTACAACTAATACAAAAGAAAGTGAAACTGAAAAACTTTTTGATAATGAAAAATACTGGTTATCTCAAAATGTAGATGACAATAAAGCCTATTTTTTTAATGAATTTGATAAATACTATGGAGAATAATATACGAAACAGCAACGAATACTATTCGCTTTCACAGCTATTCTCAACCGCAGACAGAAAGATAATTATCCCCGATTTTCAACGCGATTATTGCTGGGGAGATGATACACATGGAGAAGGAAATATAAAAATAAATATCGTAAGCAGTTTTATAGATACTTTATTTGAAGAATTTAACAACAGTAAAGAGAATGAAGTTTTACTTGGGAAAATTGATGTATATGAACACCCAAAAAATCATATCTATTTAACAGACGGACAACAACGTTTGACGACATTGTATCTTCTTGTTGGAATGCTTTACAGAAAGGAGCAAAATGAAGATTTAAAAAGATGTTTAATCTCTGATTTTGAAGAAAACCAAGATGATAAAGAACCCTATTTGCAATATGCAGTAAGAGAAAGTACTGTGTTTTTTTTGCGAGATTTAGTTAATGAATTTTTTCTAAAAAAAACAAAACTATTAGAAAATGAGTATGAAAAAGCTAAATCTAAAAAGCAGGTAAATGAAAATGAAACATTAATATCATTCACAATAAAAAATCAACCTTGGTATTTCAGCGAATATAATTTAGACCCGTCCATCATAAGCATGATTTCTTGTCTAAAAATCATTGAGGATAAATTACCAAAGATAGATGTAAAAGATTTTTCAAATTTTGTTATCGATAATATAAAAATTCAATATTATAATGTAGATAATAAAAAATACGGCGAAGAGCGTTTTGTTATAATTAATACTACAGGCAAAAGTTTGACGGTTTCTGAAAATATTAAGCCAATTTTGTTGGCAAATGTTTCAAGTAGTGATTTTGCAACGCAATGGGAAGAAAGAGAAAATGTCTTTTGGAGAAATAGAAATAAAGGAAAAGGAAAAGAAAAAATTGCTGACAATGGTGTGGACGATTTCCTTACTTGGTGTTTTCAGATTGAAGACAGGCAAGATGATGTTGACATCATCAAAAAAGCAAAAGAAGTATTGAAAGATAAAAGTAAAAATGAATATTATTTGTATCAAATACAAAAGCATTTCAATTCCTTAGAGCTACTTGTTGTATATCTCGAAGATGATAAATTTCAAAAACAATTTAGATTTATTAATGAAAATAAAGATATTAAAACCATTGTAGATTTAAGAAGTTTGTTTAAGGATAGGCAGCAAAATATATTACTTCCATTGATGGCTTTTATGTCAAAATTTGAAAATGATAAAGAAGGTTGTTATTTATTTTTAAGACGTTTACGCAAAAATCATTTTGATTTAAAATGGGAAGATAGAAAGCTTAATTATGTCGATTGGCGTTATGTACTTCAAATTATAGAAAAGTCTGATTCTATTGAAAAAATATTGAAATTCAATTCAAACACTTATAACATTAGTTCCATTCAAAATATAGTTTTAAACGAATGGTTTAATGAGGAAGAAAAACTCAAAAATCAGTTGTTTGAACATAAACAATTGTTAGAAGAATGGGAAGATCATGAAGATTTTATGGGGGATTTAAGTCCTTTATTTGAGATTGTAGAAAACAAACAAGATATTGATGAGCTTTCAGATTTTTATGCTATTTATCAAAAAATAAATTATATTAAATTTTCATTTTCAGAGAATATTGAACTTGGAAATTTATATAGGCTACTCTCTTATTTAGAAAATGGTAATTTTGAACACCGAGGAGTTGCAGGTTGGGGTTATTGCATGCTAGTCAAGTCAGAAAAGAAACAATTTATGCATAAAGATTTTAATTCTTTTTGGACTATTTTTAAAACCTCAAATGAACAGACTATTCTTGATAATTTATATGCAAAATTGAAATGTTTTTGTTTAAATTCTGTTTTGATGAAAGATAATGAAAAAGTAGAATTTGACAGATTAATTATTGATACTAGGAATATAGGACACTATGAAAAAGTTTTACTTTGGTCGATTTTAGAATATTTGCATACAGATAAAGAATTATTATTCAATGGAAATATATGTCAATTTTGGGAGTATCCTAATTTAATAAATATCGAAGAAAAGAATGCGTCAAGTGAAAAAAATTATTCAATTGGAAACTTATTATTAGGTACAAGTTATTACAATAATAAATCAGGATGGATAGAATTTAACAAATATCCACTGATGAAGGAATTAAATGAAAATCGAGAACTTACTATTGATGAAATTGAAGTTCGCAGTAAAAAAATTAAACAGAAATTGAAAGGTATTTTGAATTACATGACAGATTGCTAAAATTCAAAAGAAAAGGTGGAAAGTCGAATAAATGGCGGCATTTTTTAGAAAATTGAGGACTGTAAACTCAACTCTTTCTGGAGAAAGAAACTATTAAATAATTTGGATAAAATGTCATATTATATTTTCGTGTTATTTTTTCAAAACATCCAAAATCCCTTGCCTAACAACCCAATTCCTAAACTTAAAGTATTTAGGACTTAACTCACTATTAATTTCCCTTTTCAATAATTTGGAAAGGGAGATTTTGGCGATTTCAATACAGGGTATCTGTTGTTCTTTCGTAACGCCAAGCATTTTTATCAATTTTAAAATCATAAACTCTTCGCTAGCGATAAGCTTTTCAACTTTACTGCTATCTCCTGCTCTAATTTGATTTAGCAATTCATTTTCTTCTGTTAAACTTAACTCTTTTGCAGAAGCGATTTTTAGAAGTTCATCTAATTCTAAATTTTCGGGATGAATTTGGATTTTTAGTTTTAACTGCCTCATAATTTGATTTTAGTTCCTTTGTCAAAAATAATTTTCTTATCCGACATATTATGTCGTAGTCTATCTTTATTTTTATAAAAACTTAAGTTATGGCTCACAATAAAATACAGCTTCGCCAAAGCGCAATTATAAAAAAGCTAAAAAAATTTTCGGCAACGCGTAAAGAAATTGAAAGCTACTTGGAACTGGAGTCTGAAATTTTTGGTTACGATTTAAGAACTTCCGCAAAAACTTTCGAAAGAGATATTGCAAGTATTCGTGTTGTTCAGGGTATATCAATTGAATACGATTTTTCTAAAAAGAAGTATTATATCCAAGAGGAGCAAAATAACGAACACAACAACAGAATGCTCGAAGCCTTTGATACTTTTAATGCTTTAAATTTAAGTATAGATTTATCTAGATACCTCCAATTTGAAAGAAGGAAATCGGTCGGATTGGATTATTTTCTTCCCTTGCTAAATGCAATTAAGAATCAAAACGAAGCCAATCTTTCTTATCAAACCTATTGGGATAAAGCGCCATCACTACGCAAAGTTGAGCCTTATTTACTTAAAGAATTTAAAAACCGTTGGTATTTAATCGCTAAAGATATTTCGAAAAACGAAATAAGAACTTATGGTTTAGAACGTATCATAAATTTAGATGTGAGTAAGAAAAAGTTCAACGTCCCAGAAAATCATCAGCCAGAAAATTATTTTGAAAGTAGTTTTGGTATAATCAGTCGAGATGGAGAACAGCCGATACAAACGATAATTTTATCTTTTGATGAACAGCAAGCTAAATATGTTAAATCTATGCCTTTGCATGTAAGTCAGGTGATTTTGAAAGATACCGGCGCTGAACTTTTAATACAACTAGAAATGTACATCACATTCGATTTTGAAATGGAACTGCTTTCTTATGGGGAACATGTAGAGGTTATCGAGACAATGGTTTTAAGAGATTCTTTGAAAAATAAACTACAAACAACTTTAAACTATTACGGCTAATCATTTTTCAGATTAGTATAAATTAATGCAAATAGTGTAGAAAATAAAGTAATGAACAAAGGCGAAATTATCATATATAAAACGGAAGATGGGCTTCCTTCGATTGATGTGAAATTAGAAGAGGATAAGATTTGGTTAACCCAACAACAGATGGCTTTGCTGTTTAAAAGAGACTATAAAACGATTTCTAAACACGTAAACAATATTTTAGAGAGGGTGAATTGCTTAGAGATTCAGTTGTCTCAAAAAATGCGACAACTGCCAGTGACGGTAAAATTTATTTAGTAGAATATTATGCTCTAGATATAATTATCTCGGTTGGTTATCGCGTAAAATCCAAAGAAGGTACTAAATTTCGTATTTGGGCAAATCAAATTTTAAAAGATTACTTGTTAAAAGGATATGCTTTAAATGATAAATTGTTATCTAAAAAAACAAAGCAATTAGATGAATTGAAACAAGCAATTAAATTGGTTGGTTATGTTCAAAAAGACAATCAGTTATTATCGAGGTTGCGAGCCCAGCAATACCCGAACCTATAATTATGGCAGTAGGCTTGCCCATTAATTATAGGGATTGAAAAAATTTGATCGAATATCGTACATACTCATTTTTCCGGAGGTATTTAATTGAGCAACACTCGCAATATCTATATCGTTTATTTTGAAGGAATTTAAAATAAAATTAGATTCCATTCTAGTTATCCTTTCATCTAAAACCGAAATATATGCTAGATCATCAGTTAACCCTTCTCCGGTTGCTTTGAGCAAGGCTTCTTTTCTCGTCCACAAAGTTAAAAACCTTTCTTTTCTGTTGTGGTTTTGGTTGATGTAGCTTATTTCCTCAGAACTAAAAGTGTTGTCAAGAATTAGGTCAAAGTCAAAATCATCATTTGGGATTTCGACGTCTATACCTACCGGATTATTAGCGATGGCAATAAGCACGTAGTTTCCGCTGTGAGCTAGGTTAAATTCGATGTTTTTAAAAAATGGTTTGCCAGTTTTAGATGTTTCTAAGTCTATGGGATTGAGCGAAACACCAGAAATATGTTTGAGTAACAACTTAAGCACCACCCTTGCCGTTAAAAATCGTTCTTTATCAGCTAAAAATTTAAAACGATTTGCTTTTGCTTTTTCCTTGTCTGAAAGCAGTTCAACATTAATCCTATTTACTTCGGCAATTACTTCGGGTATATGAATTTTAAAAATAGAGGTATGATTTAAAGTTATTATTTGGGCTTCAAAATCTAGCCAGTCATATTTAGTCAACATTATCTAACACTTGTTGAAAGATTTCTGCAAACCTTTTATCGTTTGGAGTTGACAGGAATGTCTTATGATCGCCAGGAACTTCGTGGATTTCTACACCATCTAAGGCATATTTATCCCACCCTAATTTTATCGGGTCATCTAAATAATACAAACGTTTTTCTACCCTAAAAAGATGGATTTTCAACTTCGAAGGAACCAATGAATAACCCATTAGCGCGCGCTGAAATTGATCATAGACTGTCCTCTCATACGCAGAAAACGACTTAACCTCTTCCTCGGTAACTCCCTCGAAAATTTTATTAAACTTTTGCCATGCCGATTTTAACTGATAGTCGATTGCGTCTGAAGGATGTTCGATAATTGTTTTTGCAACAAATGGTAGTTTGTTAAACTGTCTTTTTATCTTGGTATAAGCATAAGTGAGAGGAGCTTTTTCACGGTCTTCCGTTCCGACATAGGTATCCATTATCCCCAGAAAAGTAATTTCTTTTCCCATTTCCCTCAATTGGTTGGCCATTTCAAATGCAATAAATCCCCCTAAAGAATAACCAGCCAAGCAATATGGCCCATTGGGGTTTACTTTTAACAATTCGGTTAGGTATCTAGTAGAGATTGCCTTTAGATCTGACGGAATGTTCATTTCGTAATTTAGACCGAGCGCTTGTATTCCATAAATGGGTTGCTGTTCATCGAAATATTTGCAAATCGATTTAAACAACAAAATATTCAAACCTGCCCCATGAATTAAAAAAACAGGTGTTTTTGTTCCGTTGGTTTTAATGGGAACAAGTGCTTCCCATTGCTCGGCTTCGGAGTTATCAGAAATTCTCTGCGCCAATTTCTCTATTGTTGCATAGGTAAACAAGGTTGCGAGTGGTAAACGTTTTCCTGTTGCCCGCTCTATTTCTACCATTACTTTTACTGCAAGTAAAGAGTGCCCTCCAATTTCGAAAAAGTCGTCTGTGATAGAGATTTTTTCTAATCCCAACACATCCGACCATATTTTCAGGATCAGTGCTTCATTTTCAGTTTGGGGAAGTCGTAATTCCGAAGTTTCGCTAGACGGGTCTATTGTAAGTTCTGGCAAAGCTTTCCTGTCAACCTTGTTTGTGGGCGTTAATGGAAAATTTTGCAGGCCTATAAAATGATCGGGAATCATATAGGTTGGCAATTCATTCGTCAAATTTTCTTTCCACTGTTTTATTAAAGAGCCCGACAGTTCTTTCCATCTTTCTACCCAAGCATGAAGTGCAGATTCATTAATTACATCTTGGGCTATCGTTACGTACGCAACAAGTTGCACACTGCCATTTTTTTCATTTCTATTGGCAACAACTACAGCCTGTTTCACTTCTGACTGCTCTGAAACCGCAGCTTCAATTTCTCCCAGCTCTATCCTGTGTCCTCTAATTTTGACCTGGTGGTCAATTCTGCCGAAACATTGTATTTCCCCACTTGGGAGCATTTTGCCTAAATCACCAGATTTAAATATTTTACCATCATCGATTGGGTCGTAAATGTTTTCTACAAATTTTTCTGTGGATAGTTCTGGTCTATTAAGATAACCTTCAGCTACTCCAAATCCGGCAATGCCAATTTCCCCGATTTCGCCGCGAGGCAGAAGTTCTCCATTCGTTCCCAAAATATAGAACTGCATATTATTTATTGGGTTGCCGATTGAAATTTCTTGATCAGTTGGTAATATCTGCTTAATGCAAGACCAAACTGTAGTTTCAGTAGGCCCATAAATGTTCCAGAGCTCTGTAGAGTAGTCTAAAAGATGGGTTGCAAGCTGTATGGTTAAAGCTTCTCCTCCACAAAGAGCCTTTAAGTAAGGTGGTTTTTTTAATCCAGAGTCCAATATCATTTGCCAAGATGATGGTGTAGCTTGCAAAAAGCTGATTTCTTTTTCTGCAATTTGCTGTACCAATAATCGACCATCTTTAATGGTTTCGGCATTTGCTATAATTACTTGTGCACCGCTAATTAACGGTAAAAATAGACCTAAGCCAGCGGGGTCGAAGCTTATGGAAGTAATGGTCAACAAACGATCTGTGGTTTTTATACCAGGAGCCTCTTGCATACTTAACAAAAAATTTGCTAAGTTTTTATGGGTAATTTTTACACCTTTTGGCTTGCCAGTAGATCCAGAAGTATAAAATAGGTTGGCAAAATCTGTAAGAGCCACGGCGGTCGTTTCAGCCTTTTTCTCTTGCTTTAAAACCAATGGCCAAACCTCTTCAATCACGATTTCCTCTACTGATGATGTTATGATATTTTTTTGAGTCTTCGATACCAATACCACACTCGTACCAGAATCTTCTACCATATAATTAAGGCGTCCGGACGGAAAAGTTGGGTCTAACGGCAAATAGGCAGCGCCACTTTTTAAAACAGCGAGTATTGCAACCAGCATCTCTAAAGATCTATTAATTGCCAAACCTACCATGCTTCCTTTTTTTACCCCCGTTTTTATAAGGAAATTGCTGAACTGATTTACTTGGTCGTTTAACGCTTGATAAGTCATTTGCACGTCCTCAAATTCTACGGCTATCTTATCTGGATAACGTTGAACGCTGTGATTAAACAAATCTAAAACGTTTTCGTTTACCTCGGTTGATTTACCTTTAGCTATAGCATTTTCAGCATGTTTTGTAGAGAATCGATTTGCGACAAATTCTTTAAGCTGCCATTCGGGATGAAGAACAATATTGTCTAATAACTCTCTAAATTCATTTGCCATTTTTTCAATGGTTTCTGACTTGAAGAGTTGAGTATTATAAGTCCATTCTAAGATGAAGTCTTCTGCCGAGCCTGTTGCATTTAAGAAAATCTCAAAAGTTTCGCAGGTTCTGGCATTAGAAATAAGTTTATGGGTCAAATCATCAAAAGAAACCAAGCTATCCATTCCCATATCAATGTTAAAAATAACCGATACTAAAGGCACCCGCGCCGGATCTCTTTTAATATTAAGTTTTTTAACCAATTGCCCAAAGCTGAACTGCTGATGTTCATAAGCATCAAAAAATGCTGTTTTTCTCTCTTTTAAAAATTCTTTAAGAGGTGTTTCTGGATTTATTTTACTTCTAATTGGCAATAAATTAACACAGTGGCCTACCAAATTTAGGTTGTCTGTGGCAGATTGCCCGGCAGCAGGAAGACCAACTATCAGGTCTGTTTGGTTGGTTTGTATAAAAAGAAACAGATCAAAGGCAGCGAGCATGATGTTCGACAAGCTGTTTCCGGTTTTTGCGCCAGTTTCTTTTAACTGATCGATAAGCTTAACGGGAAGTGAGAGATCAAATCGTTTAGCACGATAAGTGCGCGTTGTTGGTCTTGGGAAATCTATCGGGAGGTTTAGTACAGGTAAATCTCCCTTAAATTGGTCTAGCCAAAAATTTTCCGTTTTTTTAAAGTCATCAGATTTTAGAAAGTCAGCCTGTTGTTTTGCATAATCGCTGAACTGGTGACTCTTTTCTAAATGTATAAATATACCTTTAACCGCACTGTTGTACAATTTGCTGAGGTCTTCTAAAATAATTCCAAAAGACCACCCGTCGCAAATGATGTGGTGTATAACGAACGTAAAATAGAAGCTTTTTTCATCCAATTTATGCATAAATACCCTAAATAATGGGCTGTTCTGTAAATCGAACGGTTTATCCATTTCGACACTCACAAATTTCTTTAGATATTTTTCTTGCTCTATTTTTGTTTTTTGGCTGATGTCTTCTAGCGGGAAGGCGAATTTTGCCTTTTTGTAAATGATAATTTTCTCACCATTTTCGCTAACTGATGCCCTTAAAGCCTCGTGGTTTTGAACTACCTGCTCGAAAGATGTTTTGAAAGCTTCAAAATCGAAATCTCCTGCAAACAACATAGAAAGCGACTCGTTATAAGCTAAGTTTCCGTCTTTCTCTCCTAGAATGCAGGATAACCAAATTTCTCGCAGATTCTCATCAACAGAAACTATTTTGTCTATCTCTCTACCGTCTTCAAAGGGGTTGAAATCTATTTCTTTAAAGTCAATATGTAGGGGTTGAGCGTCCATTTATTAAATCACATCTAGTTGAACAAATTTTCCTGAGGTTTCTTTACTTTCTAAGAACCATGCAGGATTTCCATTTTTATCTTTTCCAAGTTTTGCACCGTCTATTGGTGGGTTGTTTCCATCAACTACAATACCATCTGCAATGTAAGCATCTTTATTTGCCTTCGGAAAAAAGCCTATTTTAATCATTTCGTCCAAACTTTCTACATACGTTTTGATTAATTTTTGAATATCATCAGCGTTCATAGCTTCTGTTACGAAACATGGAAAGCCATCTAAAATATGGATTCCTTTTTCCCTCATCAATGTAAACATCAATTCGCTGTAAGGAATGTCTTCATCAAACCTCGATCTCCAAATTGAACCATAGTTAGTAATGGTTAAAGGCAGCCCTCGTTTGCTAATTTCTCCATTTAAAGTATCTGCAATCAATTTGCCCTTTTCATTCAAACTTTTTTGTAAGCTTGGCCCCATTTTCTTCATGTACAACAAAGATGCTTTTGCGGCTGCCAGAGCAAGTGGATGCCGAACAAATGTGCCAGCAAAATAGGTTACGCCAATTTCTGGGATGGAATGGTCGCCATAATTCCAATCGCCCCCATCTAACGCGTCCATATACTCTTTTTTACCCGCAATAACGCCTATTGGTAATCCAGCACCTACCACTTTTCCGTAAGACGCAATATCGGCCTTTATGCCCATTAATGCTTGCGCGCCACCAGGATGCATTCTAAAACCAGTAATCACTTCGTCGAATACGAGTGCCGCACCGCATTTGGTCGTTACTTCTCTCAATTTATGTAAAAACTCGGTTGGCACAAACTCTGGTCTTCTACTTTGAATGGGTTCCACTAAAACCGCAGCAATTTCGTTAGCCCGATCTTTTATTATTTGAAGAGATTCCTCTGTTCCATAATCTAAGACCAAGATATTAGAAACCGCTTCTGGCATTATTCCGGCTGCCGCTGGGAAAGACTTAAGTTTCTTTGTTCCGCGAACCAATACTTCATCGATAATGCCATGGTAAGAGCCTGTAAATGCAACAATTAACGACCTGGCTGTTACTGTCCTTGCTATTCTAATACAACCTAACACGGCCTCAGAGCCAGTACTGCACAATGCAGAACGATCAAAATTTGTAAACTCGCAAACGAGCCTGCACACATCTGCGGCAAGTTCGTGTTGAGGGCCTACTTCAAATCCGTTTTCTACTTGGGCATGCAATGCTTCCTTTATTACGTCTGGTTGATAACCAAGCATATTTGAGCCAAATCCGTTTAACGCATCTATGTATTCGTTTCCGTCTAAATCCCACATTTTGCTGCCAGCAGATTTATTCATCACTATAGGATAAACCAACTCTTTGGTAAGGGGTTTAAAACCAGAAACAACCCTTGGGTCTGCCATGAAAGGCCTGCTGTTGCTGGCATAGGCCTTACTTTTTGCAGTTTTTTTGTTGTAGCGTTCAGTAAGATTCTCTAAAAAAGCGACTTGTTTTTCACTCAGTTGAGTCACTTTTCTATCTATTTTTGGAGTAGCGCCAAAGGGTTTTGCTATTTCTGTTTTTTCTTTTTCAGATAATTCTGTACTGTTTGAAGAAATGCTTGGTTGAGCTGCTACAAAACTAGTTACTGGTGCCGAAGCAATTTTTTGTGCTGCCCCACCTTGTAACAGCTGCACCTGCCTCGCAAGTAAATCAATTTGTTGCGCAATTAAACTTAAAGAACCATCTACAGCAGAGCCGTTAAGGGGTAGGAGATTTGCTGAAGTTTGAGAAACAGGCCTATTTACTGTAGCAGACGAATCCACAAATTGTTGGGCTGAATTTTTGTCAATATAATCAACCAACGACCCAACAGATGGGTATTCTTCATTAAGTTTTCTAAACGTAATGGGTAATTCGAACTTTCTTTTTAACGAAATGGCAATTTGAGTTAATAGGAGCGAATCCAAGCCAATCTCCAAAAAGCTTAAATCGACATTTACATCTTGCATCTCCACACCAGAGGCATCTTCTAAAATCTGTTTTACCTGTGCGGTTAGCGCGTTCTTTCTCATATTTGCGTTAGACTTAAGCTGCACTTGTTGATTCACACTTGCTGAAGTGGTCAATGGCTGAATAGTCTTATTTAAACTTGTTTTTGGTTCCGGATTTACCCAACAAAGTTGTCTGTTAAACTGATACGTGGGTAAATTTAAAAATTTTTTATGATTGTTTTGGAAATAATTATCCCAGTTTATCGGCTGGCCCGCCGCCCATAATTGTCCTAAAGAATTTAAGAGCGAAACATAATTATTTTCCTTGTCTGCCAAGCTGGCAATTGATTTTGTTTGGCTGTTTTCGGCGGCAGCTGTTTGGTTTATAAATGTGGTGGTAACTGTGCCTGGACCAACTTCTAAAAATATTGGCGCAGAAAATTCTTTTAGCATAAAGCTTGCTGCATCGGCAAATCTTACAGTTTTACGTAGGTGATTGGCCCAATATTTCGGGTTAGTAGCTTCGTCATTTGTTAAATATGTACCAGTAACCGTAGAAATAATAGGCGTGTGCGGAGCAGATAGTTTTACTTCTTTCGCAATCAATTCAAAATCAGCAATAATCGGATCCATCATAGAAGAATGGAACGCATGACTTGTAAAAAGTAAACTATTTGCTATTTCCCTTTCGGTGAGCTTTTTTGCAAAATCAGAGATGACCTCATCTTTACCGGATAGGACAAAGAGCCTTGGACTGTTTATCGCAGCGATGTCTATGTCTTTCGGGATTATTGGTGCAATTTCTTTAATCAATCCCCTTACAGAAAGCATACTGCCGCCTGGTAGTTCGCTAACCATTTTTCCGCGCAAAGCGATGAGTTTTATGCCATCTTCTAACGAAAAGACACCTGCAAGGTGGGCTGCAACATATTCCCCAATACTATGGCCACAAAATTCTGTAGGTACTAGTCCCCAGCTCATCCATAGTTTTGCCAAAGCGTATTCGGTAACAAATAGCGCAGGTTGGGTATATTTTGTGTTCTTCAGTTTCTGTTCCGCTTGTTCATTTTTTTCCGTTGGAAAAATGATTTGCCTGATGTCTTCTTCGATATATTGCAGCAATAATTCAGCACATAAATCGATATGCTCCTTAAACACTGCTTCTCGATCATACAGCTCTTTGGCCATATTTAAATACTGAGCACCCTGCCCCGGAAAAACAAAGACTAAATTTGTTGGGCTTGTTTTTAATTGATAGGTCTTGGATTTTTTATCGGCAACCTGCGCTAAAAAATCTGCCTCATTACGCGCTACAACAAATTTTCTAAAAGAAAAATCGGTCCTAGATTTATTTAAACTCCAAGAAATATTCGTTAGATTTAAATCCAGCTGGCTCGTTGCGCAGCTTGCCAGGTTTTCGCCATACCTATTAGCGCTTTCTTCGCTTTTTGCAGACCACATTACTATTTCTGGCAACTTGCTGTTAGAAGTTGGTTTTTCTATGTTTTCATACTCTTCTAAAACAACATGAACATTTGTCCCTCCAACACCTAAAGAGGTCACTCCGGCATACCGCTTTTCTTCTTGTTTCCATTCTATCAGCTCTGAGTTTACATAAAATGGACTATTTTTGAAATCGGTATTTCTGTTTGGAGTTTTGAAACCTAGAGTTGCAGGGATTTTATGCGTATGAAGCGCTAGACAGGTTTTAATAAAGCCTGCAACGCCTGCAGCATGTGTTAAATGGCCAAAATTGCTTTTAATAGAACCCAAGGCACAAAATTGTTTCCTTTCTTGGTTTCCAAATGCCTCTATTAAACCTTCCACTTCTATGGGGTCTCCAATCGGTGTACCAGTTCCATGCCCTTCTACATAAGAAATTTCTGAAGCGCTAATTCCTGCATCTTTCACCGCATCCGAAATTGCATCTGCTTGCCCTTCCGTTGTAGGGGCGGTAAAACTTCCTTTGTTTCCTCCATCGTTGTTTATGCCAATTCCTTTAATCACCGCGTAAATGGTATCGCCATCTCGCTCTGCGGCTTCTAAGTTTTTAAGCAGCACAACACCAGCACCATCACTAAAAACTGTTCCTGTAGCCGTGTCATCAAAAGGTTTGCAGTGTCCATCACTGCTTAACATACTGCCTTCTTGATAGATGTGCCCGCTTTTTATCGGGCTTGTAATGCTTGCGGCACCTGCAATTGCCACTTGGCAAATACCAGTTCTTATGTTATTGGCAGCTTGTGCAATAGCCAGTAAGGAGGTAGAACATGCCGAATTTACGTTTACCGCAGGGCCTTTAAGGTTTAGATGGTAGGCAGTTCTAGAAGCAATGTAATCCTTATCATTTACACTAATCACCTGATTTTTACCTTGGTTTTCAATAAGTTCTGGATGAGCTAATACATTTTTTTCATAATAGGTGTTTGTGCCTGCTCCCGCAAAAACGCCAATTTTATAATGGTGATTTTGAGGTAAATGGCCGGTCTTTTCTAATACCTCGTAAGCAATTTCCAAAAATATCCGCTGTTGCGGATCCATCAATTCTGCTAGTTTTGGATTAAGGTTAAAAAAGGAAGGTTCGAATTGATTTGCGTTTTCTATAATTCCCCGCGCTTTTACATAAGTGGGGTCATTTTTAACCTCTAGCGAGATACTTTCGTCTAATTCTTCATCGCTAAAAAAACTGGTGGTTTCTTTTCCTTCGAGTAAGTTTTCCCAAAACTTATCAATGGTATTCGCACCAGGAAATCTTCCGGCCATACCAATAACGGCAACCTCATTTGTATGGTTCGCAATTGTTCTATTTAGAGGTTTTTGCTTTGTATCAATTGTATTCTTTTTAAAATAATCTGCAATTTTTGCTACTGTTGAGAATTGATACAGTTTTGTAATGGGTAGTTGCCTAGCCAATTGGGTTCTGAGTGCTGCAACAGCCTTTTGTGCGAGTAGGGAATTACCTCCAAACTCGAAAAAATTATCGTCAAGGCCAATCTCATCGTACCGAAGAATGTTTTTAAAAATTAAAGCAATCTCAATTTCTAAAGTTGTTCTTGGCTTTTTATAAAGAACGTCAGTTTCAAAACGTTTATATGTTGGCGCGGGCAGCGCACTTTTATCTAGCTTGCCACTAGCATTTTTCGGCATCGCATCTAGCCAAATATAATGGTCTGGAACCATGTAATCTGGCAATAAATTAGAGATATATTTACGTAACTCTTCTGGACTTATAGGGCTTGATCCGGTAAAATAAGCAATAAGCGATTTGTTGCCAGGTGTTGATTCTATAACTTTGGCCACTACTTGACTAACCCCACCCAGTTTAACAAATGCTATTTCAATTTCGCTGAGCTCTACTCTATTGCCTCTTATTTTTACCTGACCATCTTTTCTGCCGAGAAAATCTATAGTTCCGTCTGGAAGGAACTTTCCAAGATCGCCGGTACGATAAATTTTAATTTTGCCTATCGTTGGATGCTCCCAATTAATAAATTTCTCTTCAGTTAATTCTGGTTGATGAAGATATCCGTCTGCTAAACCCGGGCCAGAAATGCAAAGCTCTCCAACCTCACCATCGGGTAATAACCTTAAATCTTCATCTAAGAAATAGATAGTCGCATTTGCTATAGGTTTACCAATTGTAGGTAAATCTGGCCATGCAGATGTTGGTGCTTGCAATACTAATCTCGCAACAGAATGTGTTGTTTCTGTAGGGCCATAAACATTAAAGAGCTGAGCTGTAGGTATTGCGTCAAAGAAAGTCCTAATGTTTGGGGTAATCTTCATAATTTCTCCACCGCAGTTAATATCTTTCAACTCAGTTGGAAAAATTCCATTTTCTACTGCCGCATCTGTTAAATATTGTAGCGAAACATAGGGCACGGATATTTTGTTAATTTTATTTAATGCTACGAACTCTATAAGCTTTAAGGCGTCTAATCGTATATCGTCATTTATTAGGTAAATGGTTCCTCCACATATTAAGGATAGAAAGATTTCCATTATCGAGCCATCAAAACCTAAATGACAAAATTGTAAAGTCCTTAAATTGTTCGCACTATACGAGTTATATTGTTGCCATTCTAAAAACATGCACAAATTAGCATGCGTTAAACAAACACCTTTTGGCTTACCAGTAGATCCAGATGTGTATAATACGCAAGCATTTGGTTCTTGCTTAATTAGCACAGCACCTATATCAATTACATGGTCATTCTCTTTAACAGGTGTTAGTCCAAAACTTTTAAAATAATCAAATTCTTCTGGTTCTGAAAGAAAAGCAATGATTTTAGAATCGTCTATGGTTTGTATCAGTCTATTTTTTGGGTAATTGGCATCTAATGGCAAGTAGCTTTTTCCTGCTTTTAAAATAGCTAAGAGGAACACTATTAAATCTAAAGACTTTGTGCAAGATACGCCGATAATAGATTCTAAGGGCCATTTATGGATGATTTGGCCTGCTAACTTATCTGCTTTTTTGTTTAAACTATGGTAGCTGTGCTGCTCTTCGTTGTAGACTGCAGCAATATGATTAGGAAATTTTTTGACAGTATCCTCAATCCATTTGTGTAAAAAAATGGGATTTAAAGCATTGTCTTGGTTTTCCGTTTTTTTGAGCATTGTTATCGGGACTTAAATCCCTGCTAATTTCGTTATTTTAGACCTAGAAAAAAAGGATTTTCGAAGTTTACTCGTTATTAAGTATTCCGTTTTACATAAAATGTTATTTGCGTATTTTTACGCATACAAGTTTTCTTTATTGTTCGGATTTCGTTTTTCGGCCGACTTACTTAGGTCGATAAATCATTTGCCCTTTTTCTCACTCACCTTTATTTTTATCTTTGCACCTCTATGAGCAGAAAAAAAACAAGTGCGCCTGTCTATATTTCCAACCTTGCTATAGTAGACATTGCAGAAGAAGGGAAGGGTGTGGCCAAAGCCGATGAATTGGTCATATTTGTAGATAAGGCCGTGCCAGGAGATGTGGTAGATGTAAAATTGACAAAAAAGAAGAAGAATTTTGCAGAAGCCGTTGTAGTAAATATTTTGCAAAAGTCTGAAGAAAGAGTTGATCCATTCTGTGCCCATTTTGGCACCTGCGGCGGGTGCAAGTGGCAACACATGAGCTATGCTGCACAGTTAAAGTACAAACAAAAAAGTGTGGCCTCGGCTTTAGAACGCATTGGCCATGTAGATGTTTCTGCCATGGAGCCAATTTTGGCTTCTAAAAACGATAGATATTATAGAAATAAACTAGAATTTACTTTTAGCAACAAACGTTGGTTGCAAACAATAGATAAAGATGTTTCTGAACGAGAGGAAAATTTTGATATGAATGCGCTTGGCTTTCATGTGCAACTTAGGTTCGATAAAATTTTAGACATTGAGCATTGTTATCTGCAAGCAGATCCATCAAATCAAATCAGGAATGCCGTTAGAAAGTTCGCTCTAGCGCAAAAAATCTCATTTTATGATTTGCGCAACCACGAAGGAGCACTTCGTAATTTGATCATCAGAACTTCCTCAATAGGAGAGGTTATGGTAGTTGTTGTGTTTGCTTATCCAGAAAAGGGGCAAATAGAAAATCTAATGACTTTTTTAAATGACGAGTTCCCTGAGATAACCTCATTGCTGTATGTGGTAAACGAGAAGAAAAACGATACCATCTTTGATCAAGAGGTTATTCAGTTTTCTGGTAGAGACTTTATTTTTGAGCAAATGGAACTTGAAAATGGAAATACCGTTCGTTTTAAAATTGGTGCTAAATCCTTTTATCAAACAAATTCTGCACAAGCGTTAGAGTTATATAAAATTACGAGAGATTTTGCTGGCTTTGAGGGAGATGAAAGGGTTTACGATTTATACACCGGTGCAGGCACCATTGCAAATTTTATTGCTAGAGATGTTAAAGAAGTAATTGGGGTAGAATATGTTCCAACCTCTATAGAAGATGCCAAGTATAACGCCGAATTAAATCAAATTACCAACACCAAGTTTTTTGCTGGCGACATGAAAGATGTGTTGAGCAGTGATTTTGTGAGCGAGCATGGCAAGCCAAACGTAGTTATTACAGATCCGCCACGAGCCGGCATGCACCAAGATGTGGTAAACAGATTGTTAGAAATTGAAGCTGAAAAAATAGTGTACGTAAGTTGCAACGCCGCCACACAAGCAAGAGACATTGCCTGGCTAGCTGAAAAATACGATGTGGAACGCATAAAACCAGTAGATATGTTCCCGCATACCCAACATGTAGAAAACGTAGTTTTGTTGAGGTTGAGAAAATAAAATAAAGAAGAACGGAATAATCTGGCAATTTAATCTTTGTGTTTAATTAGCCGATTTAGAATTTTAAGGATAGATTTAAAATGGAAAGAGAAGAATTATTAGGAGCAACGCCAGAGGATGGTGGTAAAGAGGAAAAGCCAAAAAGTCCGCTGTTGAGTTTAGAGCAGGATTTAGAATTATACTCAGATTCGCTGAAAGAAGTTTCGTTAGATATTTTGATGGAAGGCATTTCTAAACAACCTATTTTTGTTGCCCACCAACACGAGATAAATTTTGGAGAGGTAATTCTAAACAAAGACGACCTGAATACCAATTGGACTATACATGCATCTACATTGGAAGAGTTTGTAGAAAAAGGGGTGATTTCTAAGGAGCGAAAAGAGCCATTTCTAAAAGCCTATAAAAATCCCCAAGAATTTATGTGTGTTTTTGTGGTAGTGCCAGAGGGCGCTAACTTTATTTTTTATCCTTATAAGAAAAAATAAAGGTCATTGTTTTAAGGTTTCTGCAAGGCAGCGGCTAATATTTTGTTTTACGGTTTTAGCATTACAATCTTTCATTCAGATTAAAAAGATCCTTGTTTTAAATTTGCTTGGTTGGTTTATCTTCCTGATAACATTGCTTTAGGCGAGAAAAGTTTATGCTGTAGAGCTTTGAGTTTAAAATTTTAATTTGCTATACGTTTATAGTTGTTATATTTTTAGATTAGATGTTCTTACCCATAAATATTTTTTCTATGTCCAAGAGTGATAATCTCGATTGTTAGAACGCTGTCGAAAATATCATAGAGCACTCTGTAGTTACCAATCCTAATCCTGTAACCATTTCGGTTCTTTAACTTTATATATCCGCTGGGGCGAGGATTCTCGGCGAGATTGGAAATAGCTTGCTTGCTAAAGTTCAGTAAATAAGGTATTAATAATTATTTTTGCGCTGCTCTTCAATCATTCTAAAAGCTTCTTCCATCGGTATGCGTTCGCTCGTGTCATTTTTTTTTGCATGGTCTTAAAGACGAACGTCATCTAAATCTTCTAATTCATCCATTAAGCTGTCAAACTCATTTTGTTGCAGAATAACCAATTTTTTACCTGCAGTATCTTTAATATATTGTGGGTTTATTGAACGCATAATTGTAATTATTAGGGAAACCTATTGCTTTGTCCTGCCAAAATCTAAATTTCCATTTTATTTAGTGAGATTTTGTAACTCTAAAGTACAAAAATAATCAAAAAGAAAAAAATTGGCAGCGTTTTAAATCCCTTACTTCTTTTTGCGCTAATGACAAAAGCGGCACCGCGGATCACCCGCCAATCGGCGGGTAACCCCGGTACAGTCCCGCACGTGCGGGATGTTAGAGCGCCAAATTATTTATTTAGCAGAACTGTTGCTCCAATTTGTGATGGGCTAATTTACATGCTTAACACTGCCGCTTTTAGAGTTAGAAGTTTTTCTTAAGGCTCCGCTTCCTTTAAAAGTAATGTCAGAGCCACCGCTGGCGCTCGCCTGTAAGCCTTTGATCACGAAAACCTCCACATCAGAACCGCCAGAAGATTCTATTTTTGCATAATCTGTAATCAAACTGTAAGCATTTATGTCGCTGCCACCACTAGACCGTAAGATGAGGTTGGTTGCTTTCCCTTTTAAATTTAAATCACTGCCGCCGCTAGATTCTATTGATAAATTGTTGCAAATAAGATTCAATTTAAGGTCAGAGCCACCCGAGGAGTGTATGGCAAGTTTATCGGCTTTTATTTGATTTTCTGAGTAAACATCAGATCCGCCAGAGGAATTTAAAGCATCTAAAGTTTTAAAAGATAGGTATGCTTTTGCGCCTCGGTTTCTAAATAAGCGGCTCAGTTTAAATCCATCTTTAAATTTGATGGTTAAATTGGCGCCATTCTTCTCTACAACTATTTCGTTTATTACTTCGGCATCGTCTGCCTTTACGGTCACTCCTTCGGTGTCGCCTTGGCTTAGGTATAAATCGATGCCGTTGCTAATACTAATGGAGTTGAAGTTGCTCGCCTGAAAAGTTTTAGATTTCTGTGCATTGGCAAGTAAGCTGGTTAATGTAAGGGTCAGAAATAAAGATAGTTGGCTTAGGATTTTCATGTTTCTTAAAGTTGTTTGCTGGTTAGACGCAAAAAAGGTAAAAACGTTGCAACAAATTAAATTAATTGCTTATTCTTTTGATTTGAAGGTTAAAATAGGTTTTTTTGTACTTAAACAAAAATAAAATGGACGGCGCGCACCTGCTCTTATTAAATAGCAAACAGTTACAACAAAAAATAGATCGGATTGCCTATCAAATTTTGGAAGACAATTTAAACGAAAAGGAGATTGTGCTTGCAGGCATTTGGGAACGCGGCTATAAAGTTGGTTTGCGTTTGCAGAAAGTGTTGCAAGAAATTAGCCAATTGAAGGTTGTTTTACTACGCATAGATTTAGATCGAGAAAGTAGTAAGTTGGTGGCTACTACCGATCTTGACGAAAAAGTTTGGAAAAATAAAGTAATTATTTTAGTAGACGATGTATTGAACAGCGGGAAAACGCTTGCTTATGGTTTAGGGGTTTTTTTAAACACGCCACATAAAAAAATACGTACTGTTGTACTGGTAGATCGAAGTCATAAAATTTTCCCTATAGCAACAGATTACGTAGGTTTAGAGTTGGCCACACTTTTAAAGGAGCATGTAGAGGTTGTTATGGATGTTGAAGGCCAAGAAGATAGGGTGTATTTAAGCTGATGCTTCAAACAAAGGTCTTTTTTTGGAATTTCTGTAGAATTTAAACCCTATATTAACCGCTTGCAGTTTTTTTAGTTTATACGTATGCACAAACCGCGAGAAAGTAAGCTTATTTTTAGATTTTTTTCCTGGTACATCAGGTACATTATCCATAAAGATTTTTCGCGTTTTAATTTTAACAAAGTCGGTGTTCGCCCAAATGCCTCAATTTTATTGCTAGCCAATCATTTTAGCTGGTGGGACGGTTTTTTAATGTTCTACATCAATAAAGTTTCGTTTAAGAAAAAGTTTCATGTATTGGTAAACGAGGAAAACTATCAGGGCGTTAAATTTTTAAAATACCTTGGCGCTTTCGCGTCGAAAGGCGGAGGGAAGGACATTTTGGAAACCTTAGATTTTGCGGCAACGTTGTTAGATGACCCCAGTAATTTGGTGTTGTTTTTTCCGCAGGGCAAATTGCAATCCAACCATGTAAAAGCCATTTCCTTTGAAAAAGGTATAGGGAGAATTATAAAAACCGGACGAGAAAACACCGAAATTGTCTTTGCTGCTACGTTTACAGATTATTTTGAAAACAGGAAGCCAATGGTAAACACCTACTTGTCTGCACATGCACCCGCAGTTTACGAAAGCCTGCAGGTGTTAAAAAGCGCCTATAACCGACATTATCAGTCATCGTTAACCAAGCAGACGGAGAAAATAATATGAGTATTTTTTTATATGCAGTGCTTATTTTTTTGGTGATTAGGTTTTCTGTAACGCTTTTCAATTTTTTATCCAACCCACGGCTTCCCAAATTATTTAAACACTTTTCTACTAAAGTTTCCATTCTTATTCCAGCACGCAACGAACAGGAAAATATTATTAAACTGCTTCTGTCGATTAAAAACCAAGATTATGAACATTACGAGGTATTGATCTTAGACGATCATAGCGAGGACAACACATGCGCGGTAGTATCAAAGTTTTGTGCAGAAAACCCAAAGTTTCGTATTATTAGAGGTAAAGAATTACCTATTGGCTGGTTAGGTAAAAATTTTGCCTGCCACCAACTTGCGGCCTTGGCAACCGGAGCCTTTCTGTTTTTTTTAGATGCCGACGAGGAAATAAAGCCTGGACTTATAAATAGCATGCTTACCCGAATGGAACTTGGAAGCCTTTCTTTATTAAGTATTTTTACAAACCAGCAGATGTTAACCTTAGGCGAAAAATTAACAGTTCCGCTAATGCATTATATTTTGTTAAGTTTACTACCCTTGCGCTTGGTAAAGCTCTCAAAAAACCCAATGTTTGCCGCTGCAAGTGGGCAATGCATGTTTTTTGAAGCCAAAAACTACAAAGACAATTGCTGGCATCAAGAGGTTAAGAGAGAAGTGGTAGAAGATATAGAAATTATGAAGCTGGTTAAGCAGCGAGGTTTTAAAACCGAAGCCTTGCTCGGCAACAATTTAATTTACTGTAGGATGTACAGCGGATTGAAAGAAGCCGTTGATGGGTTTAGTAAAAATTTGTTGGCAGGTTTTGGTAAAAATATATGGATCTTGTTGGGCTATCTAACCTTGGTAATAGTGGGGCCTGTACTTTTATTTTTGAATTTTAATCTGGCTCAATTGGTTTTGCCCCTTACTATAATTTTGTTGGGGCGGGTAATGATTTCGCTACTATCCGGACAAAAGATTATCGAAAACTTAGTTTTACATCCCATTCAAATGGCGTTTTTCCTTATAATTGCGATCGTCTCTATAAAAAAATATTTATTTAAATCTGGTGCATGGAAAGGCCGACAATTACAAACGCGATTATAAGCCCAAAATGGGCCGTTGCGATTATTATTATATTTCACCTAGTCGGGCTTGTTGGCTTTTTGGTCTCGGGTTTAAATGCATCATTTAAAAGCTTGGTTCCTTACCATTTATTGCTGATGTTTTTGATATTAATACTTTCTTATAATGCCGATTATAAGCGGCTTTATTTGTTTATAGCAGGTGTTTTTCTTTGTGGATATATGGTGGAGGTTCTGGGCGTAAAAACACTGGGAATTTTTGGTAATTACGCTTACGGCAATACCATGGGCTTAAAAGTGGCAGATGTACCTTTGTTAATGGGAATAAACTGGGTGCTGCTAATTTTTAGTGTCGGCCAGATGGTAAAAGATTTTAAAATAAGAAGTTCTAGTTTGGCCGCTTTGGTTGGCGCCGCATTATTGGTTTTGTTTGATTTTTTTATGGAGCCCGTGGCCATGAAATTTGATTATTGGCAATGGCACGATAAAATTATTCCTATCCAAAATTATGTTGCTTGGTTTATCGTTTCTGTTATCTTGTTGAAATTTTATTATGCACTGCATTTAAAGCAGCAAAAATACATCGGCATAACGCTATTTTGTAGCCAACTGGTGTTTTTTGTTGTCTTATATATGACTATTTAATCTATTTTTTTAGGTATTTTTGTTGTCAAATGGGTCTTAATATATCAGCAAAAATAGATAAGTCGTCAGGCTTTTGTTTTGGCGTAGTCTATGCAATTGAGATGGCCGAAGATATTTTGGAGAGAGAGGGTAGTCTATATTGCCTTGGAGACATTGTGCACAATGATGAGGAAGTAGAGCGATTGACAAAGAAGGGTTTAAAAATTATCGACCATCAACAGTTAGAAAGTTTACAGGACGAGAAAATTTTGATACGCGCACACGGCGAAGCTCCGTCTACGTACCAACTTGCTCTTAAAAATAACCTTACTTTAATAGATGCTTCTTGCCCAGTAGTGTTAAAACTGCAGAACCGCATTAAAACTTCGCACGAAGAAGACGAGCAAATTTTAATTTTTGGAAAACATGGCCATGCAGAGGTGATTGGCTTGCGCGGGCAAACAGATGGGAAAGCGATTGTTTTTCAAGACTTGGCCGAGTTAGACCAGATGGAACTGCCCAAAAAATTTACCCTGTATAGCCAAACCACTAAAAGCACCGAAAAATTTTATCATATTAAAAACGAGTTAATTAATAGAGGTTTTGAGGTTAAGGCTAACGATACCATTTGCAGACAGGTGTCTAACCGTTATATCGAATTAGAGCACTTCGTGGCAAATTATGATAAGATTATTTTTGTCTCAGGTAAAAAATCATCAAACGGAAAAGTGCTATATGATGTTTGTAAAAAATATAACGAGCAATCTTACTTTGTTTCTAGTATAGAAGAAATAGATCACGGTTGGTTTAATCAAAACGATAAAGTTGGCATTTGCGGCGCAACATCTACACCTATGTGGCTGATGGAAAATGCTAAAAACGCGTTAGAAGCCTTTTAAATTCTAATGTTTAAATAGCATGGGAATTAGTAAATCGAAAAATTCTAAGTTTGGAGTTTTGATTGCCGTTTTGGTTATCGCTAGTTGGCTAGGCTCGCTTATTTTTCTGGTAAATTGGCAGTTTTCTTGGGCAAATCCATTGGTTTATATCATGATCTTTGTACAAATGCATTTGTTTACGGGTTTGTTCATTACAGCCCACGATGCCATGCACGGTACCATTTCCTCCAATAAAAAGCTAAATAATTTTTTCGGCAGCTTGGCTGTTTTTCTGTATGCGGGTTTTTTTTATCGTAACCTTTATAAAAAGCACCACCTTCACCACAGCGATGTGCACACAGCGCTTGATCCAGATTATTCGCAAAACGGATTTTTTAAATGGTATTTCCATTTTATGATGAATTATGTAACGGTGATTCAGTTGGTGATTATGGCTGTGGCTTTTAACGTTTTAAAGATTTGGTTTGACCAAAGTAACTTACTGCTTTTTTGGGTGCTTCCATCATTATTGAGTACCCTGCAACTTTTTTACTTCGGCACCTACTTACCACATAAAGGCGAACACGATAACGAGTATTATGCTTCAACTTTAAGGAAGAACCATTTTGTTGCCTTTATTACCTGTTATTTTTTTGGATACCATTTAGAACATCATCAACAACCATATTTGCCGTGGTGGCAGCTGTATAAAACGAAAGGCTGAAGCCGCTATCTACTTTTTACGAAAAAATGGCTCGATCTAAAGCAATTGCTAATCATTTAAACTTGATATTTGCCGCGTATAACTAACTTGGGGTCTATTTTCTTTTTCTTTATGGCTAAAAAGCTACTTCTCGTTATCGTTTTCTTTGCTGCTATCCAAGCTGCTTTTGCGCAAAGCGGAGAAATTAAAGGCAAAGTGACGGATGTGTATTCCAATCAGCCACTTGTTGGTGCAACCGTAAAAATTGAGAGCACTACAGTTGCCGGTAAAACAGATAGTTTAGGGAATTACACATTAAAAGATTTAAAGCCGGGCGTTTATAACGTAGTTTTTACTTTCTTAGGCTATAAAACAAAACCTGTTTTTGATGTTACGGTAACAAATGCCATTGCATCTAATTTAAATCTTGCACTAGAATCTGATAATAATCAGCTTGCAGAGGTAACGGTACAGAGGCAAAGGTTTTTAAAGCCAATAGAAAGTCCGTTGAGCTTGCGTACCATTGGGGCGACAGAAATTAAAAGAAATCCTGGTGGCAACAGAGACATATCAAAGGTAATCCAATCCTTGCCAGGCGTTTCTGTACCTGTTAGTTTTAGAAACGACATCATCATCCGCGGAGGCGCACCCAACGAAAATAGATTTTACTTAGATGGGGTAGAAATTCCGAACATCAATCACTTTAGTACCCAAGGCTCTTCTGGTGGCCCTATTGGTTTAATTAATGTAGATTTTATTAAAGAAGTAGATTTTTATTCGGGCGCTTTTCCAGCTTCGAGAGGAAATGCCTTGAGTTCGGTGTTCGAATTTAAGGAAACCGACGGAAATCCAGATAAAATAGCGGCATCTTTAACACTTGGCTCTAGCGATTTTGCCGCCGCAATAAATGGTCCGATTGGAAAAAAAACAACTTACATTGCCTCTTATCGACTTTCTTATCTGCAAGGTTTGTTTAAATTGTTGGGTTTGCCTTTTCTGCCGCAGTATCAAGATTTTCAGTTTAAGGTTAAAACTAAATTTAATAGCCATAACGAACTAACTATTCTTGGCCTAGGCGCATTAGATAAGTTCGAGCTAAACTTTAATACCGATCCAACAGAAGCAAATTTGTACAACCTTGCCAACTTGCCCAGAAATTCGCAAGACAATTATACCGTTGGCGCTGTTTATAAAAACTATCGTAAAAAAGGTTTTTCTACCGTTGTACTTAGCAGAAATTATTTAAACACAAGTGCGATTAAATATGAGAATAACAACGAAAGTAACTTACGTACTTTGGATTATTCCTCGCAAGAGACCGAAAATAAGTTCCGCATAGAAAACTCTTCTTTAGAAGGGAAATACAAAATAAGTTTTGGTGCGGGTATAGAAACGGGCAAATACCATTCAACCAATTTGGTTTACTATCCGGGGCAAACTTTCGATTATGCATCTACCTTGAATCTGTTAAAATATGGTGCCTTTTTACAGGTCAGCGCTCCATACCTCAATGATAAATTAGCTCTTTCTGCAGGTTTTAGAATAGATGGCAGCGATTACGCAAGCCAAATGCAAAACCCGTTAAAAACCTTTTCACCTAGACTATCTGCTTCTTATAACTTTACAGATAAAATTAGTTTCAATTTTAATACGGGCATTTACTATCAATTACCAGCTTATACCTTGTTGGGTTATAGAACCGGTACAGATGCTCCTTTGTTAAATAAATCGGTAAATTATATTCGGGCCACGCATGTTGTTGCAGGTTTAGAATACAACACACAAAAGAACACCAAATTTACGGTAGAAGGCTTTTATAAAAAGTATACAAATTATCCGCTGGTAGAAGTGTTTCAAGATAGTGTTCCACTCGCAAACCTTGGTGCAGATTTTGGCGTTGTAGGCAATAGTCCGGTAGTTGGCGAGACGGAGGGAAGAAGTTATGGCGTAGAATTTTTTGCGCAACAGCGCTTAAACAAGGGTTTTTATGGTATTTTTGCGTTAACGCTTTACAAAAGCGAGTTTAAAGACAAAAATCAAAATTATGTTCAATCTAGCTGGAACAATCGGTTTATTCTAAGCATGACGGCTGGAAAAATTCTGCCAAAAAACTGGGAGATTGGTGCCAAATTTAGATTTACCGGTGGCACGCCTTATACCCCATATAATATTTCTTATTCCTCGTTAAAGGTAAATTATGCTATTTTTCCTGCCGGGATTCCAGATTACAATAGGTTAAATGCAAACACGCTAAAAAGTTTCTATCAAATAGATTTTAGGGTAGATAAGAAATTTCCGTTTAAGAAATTTAATTTAAACCTTTATTTAGATATACAGAATTTAACCAATAACAAATACGAGTTGCAATCGCCACTTGTTTTAGATAGAGATGCAAGCGGAAATGCGCAAGACGCAATAGGAGACCCATCTCGATATAGAACAAAGCTGTTACAAGATCCAAGTGGAAATATTTTACCCTCCATTGGTATAATTTTTGAATTTTAATTATGAGCAAAAAAGGAATTTTATTGGTAAACCTCGGCACGCCAGACAGTGCTAATGTGCGAGATGTGAGAAAATATCTAGATCAGTTCTTAATGGACGAACGCGTAATAGATATTCCAAAAATTAATCGTACGCTCTTGGTTAAAGGCATTATTGTGCCATTCAGAAGTCCCAAAACGGCTAAATTATATCGAGAAATCTGGGATGAAAGCGGTTCCCCGCTTTTGTATAACAGCGTTAAACAAGCCAATATGTTGCAAGCCAAGCTTGGTGATGAATATCAAGTGGAACTGGCCATGCGATACCAAACGCCTTCGGTAGATTCGGCTTTGCAACGGCTTAAAGATAACTTGGTAGAAAGCATCCAAGTGATACCAATGTTTCCGCAATATGCTTCTGCAAGCACAGGTTCGGTAATGCAACTGGTTATGGAGCTTGTGTCTAAATGGCCAACAGTGCCGCCTATTTCGTTCGTAAACTCTTTTCACGACAATGAAAAGATGATTAAGATTTTTGCAGAAAATGGGCGGAAACATGGTCTGGAAAATTTTGACCATGTACTTTTCAGTTTTCATGGCTTGCCACAAAGGCAACTTAAAAAATGTGATCACACGGGTAACTACTGTTTAAAAACCGAAAATTGTTGCGATACGCTGAATGATAAAAACAAATATTGTTATTCGGCACAATGCCACCATACAGCAAAATTAATTGCAGAAGAACTTAAGTTAGACAAAGCAGATTATACGGTTTGCTATCAATCTCGGCTTGGCAAAGAGCCTTGGGTACAACCTTATACAACAGACACTTTAAAAAAGCTGGCATCAGAAGGAAAGAAAAAATTGTTGGTTTTTAGTCCGGCTTTTGTGGCCGATTGTTTGGAGACATTGTACGAAATAACTGTAGAGTACCACGAGGAATTTAGAGGCTTGGGAGGAGAAGGTGTGCAATTGGTAGAAAGTTTAAACGATAATCCACTATTTATAGATGCGTTACAAGAAATGATAAACTGATGGAAAAGGGCAAGCTAATTATCGTAATGGGCGTTTCGGGAAGTGGGAAGAGCGTTAAAGGTGAAGCACTTGCTAAGCAGCTAAATGCTCATTTTATAGATGGTGATGATCTGCATCCGCAGAGCAACATCGATAAAATGGCAGCTGGCATTCCCCTTACAGATGAAGATCGGTATGGATGGCTAAAATCTATTGCTAAGATTGGACATAAAGACTCAGAAAATGGCAACGTTTGCATCATTGCGTGTTCGGCATTAAAAAGAAAATATCGAGACATGCTGCGAGAAGATAATCCTAACATTTGCTTTGTTTTTTTATCGGGCGATTATAAACTTATTGCTAAACGCGTCGAAGCGAGGGCGCATCATTTTATGCATTTAGATATGCTAAAAAGCCAATTCGAAACGCTGGAAGTTCCTACTCCTGATGAAACGGATGTGATAACCGTGGGGACAGCTGCCCAAGTAGCCGAAATAGTGAAAGAAGTAGAGGCAAAATTATTGAAGATTTAAGTTTTTCATTTTGCCTGTAGTATTTATACAGAATCCATTAATTAATTATCGAAAATAATCAGTATAATATCTGTAATATAGGGTTTTAGCTTTCGGCTTTCAGCTTTCAGCCATTATAAAATCCACTATAGTTTTTGTTGCGCCTTTGTTTTTCGCCACGTAATCTTTCGCTGCGGCAGAGCACTCCTTATTTTTTGCAAAATGAGTAAATGCATGCGTTAGCTCAGCATTGTTGTCAATGCTTTTTGCTGCTCCTATAGCAATTAAATCTTTGGCTTCCTGAAACTTTTTGTATTTAGGCCCGAAGATAACAGGAAGACCAAAAGCTGCGGCTTCTAGTGTATTGTGTATCCCTGCACCAAATCCTCCTCCAATGTAGGCAATTTTACCGTATTGGTATAGCGAAGAAAGCATGCCAATGTTGTCGATAATTAAAACATTAATAACTGACTTTGATTTTTCTAACCTTGTTGGGTCAGCGCTAAGCACAGAAAATCGGATACTCGTTGCTGGGAATAAATGCTCTATGTTTGCAAGATGTTTTTCGTCAACCTCGTGCGGTACGATGATAAATTTCCAAGTTGGATATTTTTCTGGCAACGCCGATAAAATGCCCTCATCTTCTGGCCATGTGCTTCCGGCGATGCAAGTTGGACTACCCGCTAAAAAAAAATCGATGATAGGAAAGCGCTTTGGGGCAATGGCATTTTCAAAAACCCTGTCAAACCTTGTATCTCCGGCAAGTGTAACGTTATTAAGGTTAATGGATGATAATAAGGAAACACTTTCTTTATTCTGAACGAAAAAATGAGTTACGCATTTTAATATTTCTCGGTTAAAATTTCCATACCATCTAAAAAATGGTTGGTTATCTCTAAAAATAGAGGAGATTAAAAATAGTGGAACGCCTTTATGCTTCAACTCTGAAAAGTAAAAATGCCAAAATTCATATTTAGTAAAAATTGCGATGGAAGGATTTACGATTTCTATAAATTTTTTAGCATTTGATAAGGAGTCCATTGGTAAATAGAAGACTTTTACGCCTGGGTAGTTCTTCCTAATTTCGTAGCCCGAGGGAGAAAAAAAAGTAACGATAATTTCTTGTTCTTTGTAGTTGGATTTTACTTGTTCTAGTACGGTTCTTCCCTGCTCAAACTCTCCCAAAGATGCGAAGTGAAACCAAATTCTTTTTTTTTCTGTTGAAAGTGAACTATTTAATTTGGCAAATAGATTTTCGCGCCCTTTTATAAAAAGCTTTGCCTTTGCATTAAAGAGAGAAGTTACCCAAACGATAAAAAAATATAAATTAATCGTTATCGAGTATAAAAAAGTCATTCTGTATTTGTTATCTTCGCTGCAAAGTAAATTATTTTTCTCTTATAAATTTAGTCCCGATGAAAATAGCTGTAATTGGTACAGGTTACGTTGGTTTGGTTACCGGCACATGCTTGGCAGAAACAGGTAACAATGTTATCTGTGTAGATATTAATCAAGCAAAAGTTAAAAAGATGCAGGATGGGAAAATCCCTATCTACGAACCCGGCCTAGAGCAGCTTTTTCATAGAAACATAGAGCAAGGCAGGTTAACTTTTACCTCTGTACTTGCAGATGCCGTAAAAGAAGCGCAAATTATTTTTATGGCATTACCAACGCCCCCGGGCGGCGATGGCGCTGCAGACCTTTCTTACATTTTGGGTGCGGCAAAAGATGTAGCCAAAATTATTAAAGAATATAAGGTTATTGTAAACAAGTCTACTGTTCCAGTTGGCACTGCCGATAAGGTTTCTGCGGTTTTTAAAGAACATACAAATATAGAAGTAGATGTGGTTTCTAACCCAGAATTTTTAAGAGAAGGGGTTGCCGTAGATGATTTTATGAAGCCAGACCGCGTTGTTTTAGGGACAACCAGCGAGCGTGCCATTAAACTTATGGCCGAGCTTTATGGCCCTTATGTAAGGCAAGGTAATCCAATCTTGTTTATGGATGAACGTTCGTCTGAGCTAACAAAATATGCGGCGAACTCATTTCTGGCAACCAAAATTACGTTTATGAACGAAGTTGCAAATCTTTGTGAACTGGTAGGGGCGGATGTAGATTCAGTTAGGCGTGGCATTGGCTCTGATGCACGTATCGGCAAGCGTTTCCTTTTTCCCGGAATTGGTTATGGTGGATCTTGCTTTCCAAAAGATGTGCAGGCTTTGGTAAAATCTTCTGATGATTCTGAGTATGATTTTCAGGTGCTAAAATCTGTGATGGCCGTAAACGAAAGGCAAAAGACCATTTTGGTTGATAAAGTTTTAAAATATTTTAAAGGCAATGTAAAGGGCAAGCATTTTGCGCTTTGGGGTTTGTCTTTTAAACCAGAAACCGACGACATACGCGAGGCGCCAGCGCTTTATATCATAGATGCGCTGATAGAAAACGGAGCAACCATTACAGCATTTGATCCAGAGGGAATGGAAAATGTGCAGGCCTTGTTGGGCGATAAAATTGCTTATGCAAAAACGCAATACGAAGCATTAGAAAATTGCGATGCACTATTGATTGCTACAGAATGGTCGGTATTTAGAAATCCTGACTATGATAAAATGGAGGAAACGCTAAAGAATAAAGTTATTTTTGATGGTAGAAACCTTTATGATTTGCAAAAAATGATCGATTTAGGGTTTTACTACAACAGCGTTGGCAGGAAATTAATAACCTCCTAACTCCCAATGTCATTAACTTAAGAAAAAACCAATAAAATGGTGTCTTCCAGAGGTTTAATATATTTCATATAAATCAAAAATGACGTTTTTGTTTAAGCTCGCTATAGCCAGCCCGGTGGGATTGGCCTAGCAGCAGTTTGGAGGAAAAAACGCCTAAAGCTGCTTGCAGAAACCGGACACTTTTCAGCTACGAAGAGGATTCGCAGCCTTGCGCGGGAATAAGGCTGGGGGGAGGCCTCGAAGCATCGATGTAAAACAGCTTGGCGAGTTTTTACCCAAAGAGGTGCCAGCCTTGATTTTTTGTTACTTTTTTATCAAAAAAAAAGTAAGACGCCCCTCCGGCTAGGAGATCCTAAGGAAGAGTTGGCGGCCATTTTTTATAAGACTGAAGGAGGGAGTAATAAAAATGAGATATGATTTAATTAGCTGATAATAAATAACTTATGTAATAACGTCAGTGGTAGCGTGTCGAAGGACAACTATTTTGTAGGTTTTTGATTATTGAGAAGTCTTCGACAAGCTCAGACTGACAGTAATTTAGCTTAACTTTATGGCATTGAAATAAAGGGGTAACCGCGAGTTAGAGTTTTAATAAAGTAATAATTTTAAGAAAGGACATTATATATGAACGATGAAAATTCAAAGTCCCCTTCAAGGGATTTAGGGGTAGGGGCTAAGAGAATTTTAATTACAGGTGCTGCCGGCTTTTTAGGCTCGCACCTCTGCGATCGTTTTATTAAAGAAGGTTACCATGTTATTGGTATGGATAACCTGATAACAGGTGATTTAGCTAATATTGAACATTTATTTAAGTTAGAAAACTTCGAGTTTTATAACCACGATGTATCTAAGTTTGTTCACATTCCAGGCGAGCTAGATTACATTTTGCATTTTGCATCTCCAGCTAGTCCAATTGATTATCTTAAAATACCAATCCAAACACTCAAGGTAGGTTCTTTGGGCACGCACAATCTTTTAGGTCTTGCGAGAGCAAAAGGCTCAAGAATGCTGATCGCTTCCACTTCCGAGGTGTATGGAGATCCGAATGTAAACCCTCAGCCCGAAGAATATTGGGGCAATGTAAATCCAGTTGGACCTAGAGGAGTTTACGACGAAGCAAAGCGTTTTCAAGAAGCAATTACCATGGCTTATCATACCTTTCATGGTGTTGAAACGCGCATTGTTCGTATTTTTAATACTTACGGGCCGCGTATGCGTTTAAATGACGGCAGAGTTTTGCCAGCGTTTATAGGCCAAGCTTTGCGTGGCGAAGATTTGACCATTTTTGGAGATGGAAGCCAAACACGTTCGTTTTGTTATGTCGACGATTTAGTTGAAGGTATTTATCGCCTGCTAATGAGCGATTATGCTTCGCCCGTAAACATTGGCAATCCAGACGAGATTACCATTAAGCAGTTTTGCGAAGAAATTATAAAGCTTACGGGCACATCGCAAAAAATTGTATATAGAGAATTGCCACAAGATGACCCTAAGCAACGCAGACCAGATATAACGAAAGCAAGAGCTTTGTTAAAATGGGAGCCAAAAGTAAATAGGGCAGAAGGCTTAAAAATAACATACGCTTATTTTAAAAGCTTACCTACAGAAGCTCTAGAAAAGATTGATCATAAAGATTTTACCACTTTTAATAAATAATATGTCTAAAATTTTAGTTACAGGCGGCACTGGTTATATAGGCTCTCATACGGTTGTCGAATTGCACAATGCCGGATACGAGGTGATTATTGTAGATGATTTATCGAATTCTAAAATCGAGATTCTTGATCAATTGGAAAAGATTACTGGCAAGAGGTTCGACTTTGAGAAAATTGATTTACAAGATGCTACAGCGGTAGAAAATTTTGCAAAGGCAAATAAAGACATTAGCGGTATCATTCATTTTGCTGCTTTTAAAGCAGTTGGGGAATCAGTAGAACAACCCTTAAAATATTATAAGAATAATTTTTTTAGTTTAATAAACCTGTTGACCTCATTTAACAAGAAGATAAATTTTGTTTTTTCTTCATCTTGCACGGTTTACGGCCAACCAGATACGTTGCCTGTAACCGAATCTGCACCGGTTAAGCCAGCAGAGTCTCCTTATGGAAACACTAAGCAGGTGGCAGAAGAGATTCTGTTAGAAACAGCGTCGACTACGGATGGTTTAAAAGTTATCGCTTTGCGGTATTTTAACCCTGTTGGAGCGCACGAAACTGCACTTATTGGTGAATTGCCAATTGGTGTCCCCGCCAACTTGGTGCCCTTTATTACGCAGTCGGCGATTGGAAAACGAGGCCCAATTACGGTGTATGGCAATGATTATCCAACACCAGATGGCTCAGCCATTAGAGATTATATCCACGTGGTAGATTTGGCAAAGGCACATGTGGCTGCTATAAAGCGCCTAGACACTAATACAGATACCGATAGCTACGAAGTGTTTAACATCGGAACAGGAAAAGGCTCTTCTGTATTAGAAATTATTGCCGCTTTCGAAAACTCTACCGGCGTAAAGCTAAATTATACAGTAGGTAAAAGAAGAGGTGGAGATATTGTAGAGATTTATGGCGATGTATCTAAATCTAAAGAGGAACTTAACTGGAAAACAGAGTTAGATTTAAATGAAATGTTGCGCTCTGCTTGGGCCTGGGAAGAATACATTGGTAAAAATCCTTTCTAGGATTTATTGTTTTTGATTTATAAAGAGTGGTGCATTTACGCGACATTCGGAAATATAAACAAGGCGCTAAAGACGGACAGATAAACGCAGCTTGAAAAAAATAAGAAGGGTATCCTTTGCGCAAGCTACCAAAATGGGGCACATTTATTTTTTCTTAATTCGCTGGCAATGTTTGCCCGGTTCGGTTAAACGGATATAAGGTAATTTGTTGGTTTTTGATGGACAGAGGGTTTAAATAGCCGAAATGAAGGACGTATGGATGGAGAAAAATCACTTTTACTTCAATCAATCAAAGAAGTTATTTTAGAATCGCGTAAGCAGGTTTTCAGAATGGCCAATTCGGCTCTTTTGCAAACCTATTGGCAAATCGGCAAGTTAATTATAGAAGACGAGCAAGATGGCAATGAAAAAGCAATTTATGGAAAAGCTACGCTGAAAAACTTAGCCACCGAACTTACGATGGAGTTTGGCAAAGGTTTCGACGAACGAAACCTTAACAATATGAGGGCTTTTTTTAGGGCTTTCCCAATTTGGAACGCATTGCGTACCGAATTGAGCTGGACACATTATCGCTTGCTATGTAGGTTAGATACTGAGGCGAAGCGCAACTATTACCTGCAAGAAAGCATTTCTGCCAATTGGAACAGCAGAACACTTCAGCGCCAAATAAATAGCTTGGCTTTTGAAAGGGTACTTGAGCATAAAACCGAGTCTTCCGAAAAAAACACCATTCAAAATCTGATAAAAGACCCGTACATTTTTGAGTTTTTAGGATTGCAGCAAGATGTTAAAAACACAGAACGGAAAATTGAAACGGCCATTATTGATCATCTTCAGCACTTTTTGCTAGAGTTTGGGAATGGTTTTGCCTTTGTAGCCCGGCAGCAACATATAATAACAGACACCTCGGACTTTTACCTAGACCTTGTATTTTATAATTATCTACTTAAATGCTTCGTAATTATCGATTTAAAAACGGGGAATCTAAGCCACCAAGATGTTGGACAATTAGATATGTATGTGAGAATGTACGATGATCTTAAGCGAAATATAGACGACAATCCAACAATTGGCATGTTGCTGTGCAGCGAAAAGGATGAAACTATCGTAAAGTATTCAGTACTTAATGATAAGAATAGTCTTTTTGCCAGTAAATATCTACTGCACTTGCCCAAAGAAGAAGAATTGAAGCAGTTAGTAGAACAAGACCGCTTAAATTTTGATTTAGACAATAATTAAAACACTATGAATCTGAACGATTGAGATAAAAATCGTATTATTGAATTGGTTGAGGCATAATTCAAAATCTGCCCCTTCGTTAACTGCCCACCGCAAATAAATAAGTTTGATGAAGTTATCTGAACATAAGGATTTAAAAGAAGCAATTACTGCCTTGCCTGCAAAAGAAAAGGATAAGCTTTTGTTGCGCTTGGTTGCGAAAGATAAAATTTTAACGGAGCATTTGCATTTTAAGCTTTTAGAAACAGAATTAGATCTAGACGCTCGAAAAGAGGCGATACGACATGAAATTGAAAAAATTATCGATAATATTCAGCAGGTAAGTTACCGAGATGCCCTTTATTATCTACGGCATTTGACCGCAAGCATAAATCATTTTTTTAAAATCACCAAAGATGCTTTTGGTGAGGCAGAACTTAAATTACTGTTGCTGAATTCGATGCCACTTTCTTTTAATAGTCCGCATTATCGTGGAAAAGACTTTGGTTTTCAGTTTGCCGTTTATTTTGTAAAATCAACAGATGCAGTGGTAAAAAAGGTACAGAAACTGCACGAAGACCTGCAGTTTGATCTGGCAGAAGACGTAAACAAATTGCTAAATAAAATCCACGATTCGCACTTGGCAAAGGGTGCGGAGTACATTCAGCTGCCGAAAGAATTGGATAGTTAAATTTCTCGTTCAAGCTGCTCTAGCTTTCTTTTCAAATTAGAAAATTAAAGCAACAAGCAAATCGGCAGCAGCAGTCCCGCTTTACGCTGTAGCAGCTCATACTTCGCGGGCTGCCGCTTCAATCAGGTTTAACAACGCAATGCAGCTTAAGGAAACAAGGGTTGCAAAGCATATAAAAACTCCATAGGATTTATACAATTTGTAAGCGCTAACGATCGACACGGCATCCTTTTATCGGCTTTTTCTGCCAACAAAAGATACAGTGAAGAGCGTGTTAAAGCGCCCAAATACTGTTTAATTCATTAATAAAATTTATAGCTTTTAATTCGGTCGTATTTAGTCTATTGCGTTCCTTACTCGTACCTAAGCGCCTCAACCGGGTCTAGTCTCGAAGCTTTTTTGGCCGGATAGTAGCCAGAACCAATGCCTACAAATACGCATAACGCAAAGCCTCCCATTATAAAGAGCCATGGGATGATGAAGCTGCCACCCATGCTTAATGAGATGATGTTTCCTAGTACGATGCCGAGAAATATACCAAATGCGCCACCCATTAAGCAAATTACAACGGCCTCAATTAAAAATTGCCTGCGGATAACTTTTGGATTTGCACCAATTGCTTTTCTAATGCCAATTTCTCTGGTGCGCTCTGTTACGGAAACTAGCATGATGTTCATTAAACCTATAGAGGCGCCGATTAAAGTAATAATACCTATTGCAACACCTCCAATGGCCACGAATTTTAAGTTTTCGAATAGTGTTTGGGCGATCGCATCGCTCTTGGTAATTTCGAAATTGTTGCTGCCGGTAACAGAAACTTTTCTAATGTTTCTAAAAAGTGCTGTGGATTCGCCGATAACGGTTTCCATAATGTCGTTTCCGGGTACCATAACGGTAATGGTGTAAGACGGATTGGCATTGTCGTTAAGCTGTTTTGCCTTTAATAGAGGCACGTAAACCGCCCTGTCTCCACTAAAACCGATGCTTGATCCCTTGGTCTCGAGTACCCCAATAATTTTTAAACGGTTGTTGCCCACACTGATCAACTTATCTAGCGGGTCTTCGTGTTCGAATAATCTTTCTACTACTTCGTTTCCAACAATACAGACATTACTGCCCAGCCCGATTTCTGATAAGCTAAAATTTCTGCCGGCACTTAAATTTAAACCCTGAGATGCAAGGCCATTTTCGTCTATCCCCTGAACATTGATGTTTGGGTTCGTCTTTAAACTTCCGCTTTTTACGGTTGCGCCTCCACTGGCAAAAACGCTTACCGCAATTGTAGCAGGTGTTTTTTGTTCCTCTTTAAATTTTTGCGCGTCTTCGTAGGTGATCGATCGAAAAGGTTTTGGGCGTTTTCCTCTGCCTATTCTAATTCCCGTACCTCTGTTTCTAATGGTAAAAGAATTTGCACCCATACTGCTAAAGGCTTCTGTCATGCTTCTTTTTACCGCATCTAGCGTGGTTAGAATACCAACCAAAGCAGTCAGGCCAATGGCAATAATCAGCGCCGTGAGCATGGTTCTCAATCGGTTAGATTTTATAGATTGTATGGCCAGCCGAATGTTCTCTCTATAATTCATTTAATCGGGTAATAGATGTTGTGTCTGGTGTGCGTATGGAGTTAATTACTTATAATTTAGGCAAAATACATTCTTTAACTCGTTTTTTAAAGCTAAACGAACACATCTGGCGGAAATTTATTTTTCTTGGGTCGTTTCAAAAAAAAATCTCCATGTTATAGACAAGGAGATTGTACGTTATGTTACAAAAAACTTTAATTAAGCAGAAAAACTGGTTCCGCAACCGCAGGTACTAGTAGCATTTGGGTTTATAAAAGTAAAGCCTCTAGCGTTTAGGCCGTCTTGCCAATCAATCATCATACCCATTAAATACATTTGGTGCGCTTTGTTCATAAACACTTTTATCCCTTCTATAAAATATTCTTGATCACCTTCTTTTCTTTGATCGAAACCCAATATGTAGTTCATTCCAGAGCAGCCTCCGCCCTCTACGCCCACGCGCAAGCCATAATCTTCAGAAATTTCTTGCTGGTCTTTCAACTTGTTCAACTCTTTTGTAGCACCCTCAGAAAATGTTACGGGTGCGAATGTACTGTCTACGGCTGTGCTCATGGTATTTCTCTTTATCTCATACAAATATAAATAATAATGCACATTTTTGCCGATTGCATTCGTTAAATTACCGTAATAAAACATCAACATTATGATTGTCCCGTCTTTTTTAATAGAAATGATTACCTTATTTTTAGGGGTTTTTTTGGCGCTTTTGGCCATTTATGGCTTGGTTAGAAAGGATATTGTTCGTTTTCTATCTTTAAAAAATGTAGAGATGCACCAAGAAACCAGGGCGCACATATTACCTCTGCGTTTGCAGGCACACGAACGGTT
Source organism: Pedobacter sp. UYP30 (assembly GCF_040547165.1). Taxonomy (NCBI): domain Bacteria; kingdom Pseudomonadati; phylum Bacteroidota; class Sphingobacteriia; order Sphingobacteriales; family Sphingobacteriaceae; genus Pedobacter; species Pedobacter sp. UYP30. Next base: position 80,583 of record NZ_JBEPPD010000018.1, read on the forward strand.
AATTCTGTTTATAGACCGAATAAATCCAGCCAACATGTTGTTGCGTCTTCATCAACCCGGCATTAGCATCGCAGAATTGCAAGCGGCGGTTTTAACTGAGATTAGGTCTGAGTATCAGCATAACATTGCCCAGCAATTGTATGTGGGCGCAAGTACTTGGCAAGTGGTAAAAAAGCTAAAAGACGATACTATTGGCATGGTTAACAACGGTGCACAAGGTTTTGGTAAAGAAGCTACAGGCCTAGAATTAGCCAAGGCGATATTGGAACACATGGCAGGGATAGAAGAAAATCCATACGATTTGACCATCAGTTTGATAAAACAAGACATCCATCAGCTTTTTTAAAAAAAAATTGTTTGATCATCCTTATTGGCATTTACCCGAATGTTGATGATGTGGATTGGATGACTTGTTTTAGAAGTAATTCTTGAAAAGCGAAAAAAGAAGCGGTATCTTACAGAATTGATTTAATAGATACTTTGCATCACCATTTCTTAATCCAATTCTACATCAATGAGCAATTCTTCGCATAAAACGTCTTCGGGTATAGAAATTAAAACGCTTTACACTTCGGCAAAGCCGATGGAGGAGTTGCCGGGCGAGTTTCCCTTTACCAGAGGCGTTCAAAAAGACATGTATCGAGGTAGGTTATGGACCATGAGGCAATATGCTGGCTTTTCGACTGCAGAAGAATCTAACAAACGTTACCACTATTTATTAGCGCAAGGAACTACTGGGTTGTCTGTTGCGTTTGATCTTCCAACGCAAATTGGCTACGACAGCGACCATGAGATGTCGGCTGGCGAAGTTGGCAAGGTGGGTGTTGCAATAGACTCGTTAGAAGACATCGAAACGCTTTTTGGTGGGATTGCCTTGCAGGACATTACCACTTCTATGACGATTAATGCAACTGCGTCTATTTTGCTGGCCATGTACATTGCACTGGCGAAAAAACAAGGCGCAGATTTAAAGCAATTATCTGGTACTATCCAAAACGATATATTAAAAGAATACGCCGCAAGAGGAACTTATATTTATCCGCCTAAGCCCTCTATGCGCATTATTACCGATATTTTTGAGTTCTGCAGCAAGGAAATCCCTAAATGGAATACCATTTCAATTTCTGGTTACCACATTAGAGAAGCTGGTTCTACCGCAGTACAAGAGTTGGCTTTTACCTTAGCAAACGGCAAGGCGTATTTAAAGGCTGCAATTGGTAAAGGGTTAGATATAAATGTTTTTGCAAAGCGGTTGTCGTTTTTTTTTAATTGCCATAATAATTTTTTCGAAGAAATTGCAAAGTTTAGAGCTGCAAGGCGAATGTGGGCAAAAATAGCAACAGAGCTAGGTGCTACCGATCCTAAAGCACAGATGTTGCGCTTCCACACGCAAACAGGTGGTTCTACCCTGACGGCGCAACAACCATTAAATAATGTTATTAGGGTAACAAATCAGGCCATGGCAGCTGTGCTGGGCGGAACGCAGTCTCTGCATACCAATGGCTACGATGAGGCGCTTTCGCTACCTACAGAAGGTGCGGCGAAAATTGCTTTACGTACCCAACAAATTATTGCTTTTGAAAGTGGAGTTACAGAAACAGTAGATCCTTTGGCGGGCGCTTTTTTTGTAGAGAACCTAACCGACGAGGTAGAAAAAGCTGCCTGGCTTTATATAGATAAGATCGATGCTATGGGTGGCGCTGTAAATGCCATAGAGAATGAATACATGCAGGAGGAGATTGCTGCTTCGGCCTACACTTATCAAACCGAGATCGAAAATGGAGATAAGATTTCTGTAGGGGTGAATAAATTTACAGAAATGGAAACCGACCTTACCGAAGTTTTTAACGTTGGGGATGAGATAAGGAAAGTGCAAATAGAAAAGATAGAGAAACTAAAAGCACAAAGAGACAACATAAAAGTTTCTATTGCGTTAAAAAATATAGCGTTGGCAGCTGAATCCGACAAGAATTTAATGCCAGGTATTATAGATGCTGTAGAACAATACGCTACGCTAGGAGAGATAGCCGATGTACTTCGAAATTCGTTTGGCGAGTATTAAAGAAAGTAGCGAAATAAGTTATCCACACAAAAAATTAAGGTCAAGTAGGGTACGATGCTGCCTGTTAGTGCGTTACAATTTATTTCAAATTTTTGTTTAAAATGTTGATAATTTTGCCAATCTTCGAAGAGCGGAAAGGCAACACTATTTTAAGTGTTATGGGCACTGTAAACCAATAAACTATGAATCTCAGCATGGAAAAAACAAGTAATGACGTATGGAAAAACTGTCTTCAAATCATTAAGGACAATATCCCGACCCAAAGTTTTAAAACTTGGTTTGAGCCGATAAAAGCCCTTAAATTAGAAGGCAACATTTTAACCATACAAGTTCCTAGTTTATTTTTCTATGAATGGTTGGAAGAACATTACGTTGGCTTATTAAGAAAGACCGTAAAAAAGCAACTTGGCGATGCCGGTAGGTTAGAGTACAACATCGTGGTTGATAAATCATCGAACAGTGGTAGCCCGTACACTACAAATATGCCATCGAATGGAAATGGCGCAGAATCGAAAATGCAATCCATGCCCATTCCGGTTTCCATCAATAAAGACATCAGAAACCCCTTTATCATACCCGGTTTAAAGAAATTAAATGTAGACCCACAATTAAACGCCAATTATACTTTTGATAATTATATTGAGGGAGATTGCAATCGTTTAGCTAGGTCTGCGGGCTATGCAGTAGCCGCAAAACCCGGTGGTACTTCTTTTAATCCTTTAATGATTTACGGCGGCGTAGGTTTAGGTAAAACACATTTGGTGCAGGCCATTGGCAACGAGGTAAAACGCAACATGCCCGATAAGTTGATCATTTATGTGAGTTGCGAAAAGTTTTGCCAGCAGTTTGTAGATTCCCTTAAAAATAACACCATAAACGATTTTGTGAATTTTTACCAAGCCATGGACATCATTATTATGGACGATGTGCATAATTTTGCCGGCAAGGAAAAAACTCAAGATATTTTCTTCCATATCTTTAACCACTTGCACCAATCTGGCAAGCAGGTAATTCTAACTTCTGATAAACCACCAAAAGACTTGGTTGGGTTAGAAGAGCGTTTGTTAAGCAGGTTTAAATGGGGTCTTTCGGCAGATCTTCAAGTGCCAGATTTAGAAACTCGCGTAGCCATACTGCGTAAGAAAATGTATGCAGATGGAATAGAATTGCCAGAAGAAGTAGTAGAATATGTGGCACACAATATTGATAACAATGTGCGCGAGTTAGAAGGAGCGATGGTTTCTTTATTGGCTCAGGCAACTTTAAATAGAAAAGAAATAGATTTGGCGTTGGCAAAGCAAATGCTAAAGAACTTTATAAAGAACACCACCAAAGAAATTTCTATGGAGTACATCCAAAAATTGGTGTGCGAGTATTTTGAGGTTTCTATAGATATGGTTAAATCGCCAACCCGCAAACGCGAAATTGTACAAGCCAGACAGATTTCTATGTACCTTTCTAAAAGCCATACCAAATCTTCTTTAAAAACAATTGGTGCATTTTTTGGTGGAAGGGATCATAGTACGGTTATTTACGCATGCCAAACGGTAGAAGATTTAATAGATACCGATAAAAAGTTTAAAACTTACGTAAACGATATACAGAAGAAGTTGAAGATGAGTTAAGGGAAAGCTGAATGTTAGTGGGAAAAGCGTTCAACTTAGAATCATCTTTTATACCAGAAACTTATACCACAGAAAGGGCTCGATATTTACCGAGCCTTTTCTGTTAACTATCAATAAGGATTTTGAATTAATGCCAAAAATAATGTTAACTTTTATTACTTGAATCTACCATTTATTAATCCTATGAAATCACTTATTCTTTTCTTTCTTTTATTTCCTACGATAGTTTTTTGTCAAGATTTAGGAAAAGTTGACGGGCTGAATTCGAGGCATTTTCAACTTAAAGGGAAACAAGATACAATCAATTTTATACTGATTAACGATAGAATTGATACCGTTAAACCCCTTCTTATATTTTGCCAAGGCTCGACTCCAGTGCCTTTAGTTATTCAGTATGCCCAAGGTAGTAAGTTTATTCCAGCTCTTAGTGCCTTTAACTATCAGGAAATTGCTAAGAAATATCATCTAGTTATAATCTCAATGCCAAAAACGCCTTTCGAAGTCAAGATAGATAAGTTAAATAAGTTTTACAATTATGTTCCCGATACTGCAAAATCTGATTCATTAAGCAATGATTATCTAAAGAATAATTATTTAGATAATTATGTTTCAAGAGCGAAAAAGGTAATTAAATATCTCTATAGGCAGAAATGGATAAACAAGAAAAAAATAATAGTTGTAGGACATTCGCAAGGTGCCAAAGTAGCTTTGGAAATTGCTGTGAACAATAGGAAAATTTATAAAATAGGCTTTTTATGTGGAAATCCCTTTGGAAGACTTGACCAATATATTAGACTAGAAAGATACTTTTCCATTACTGGCAAAAAAACACCACAGGAAAGCCAAGCAATGATAGACAATTATTATAAAGTGTGGGAGGACGTCATAGCGCATCCAAAAGATCTGGAGGTGAAATATGGAGATCCCAGCATCACTTGGACAAGTTTTGACAAACCTTTGTTGGCGGATTTTTTAAAAATAAAGATTCCCATATACGTTGCTTATGGCACAGAAGATTTCCGTTCGGTAATGTGTGATTTATTGCCAATTTATTTTATTAGCGCTGGGAAAGAAAATTTAACAATGAAGCCTTATGTCGGATTAGAGCACAATTTTATGGAGTTAGATAAAAACAGGAATCCCATCGTTGAGAAAATGCACTGGCAAGAAGTAATAGATAACTTAACAACTTGGATAGAGGAAAAATAATGAGTTGGAGATGTTTCAAAAAGATATATACCGATAAAAAGTTTAAAACTTACGCAAACGATATCCAGAAGAAGTTGAAGATGAGTTAAGTGGGGGTTGAGGGTGGGATGTTGTGTTGACAACTGAAACTAGATTTTTAAAAATATAGAAAAAAGCATCGGTTTTAAATCGATGCTTTTTTGGTTATAATTATCGGTTGTATCGTGTCTCACAGTTGCCTCTATAAGGTGTTTTATGCGGTTATTGGATTTACTTTTAGTTGTCCGCCAATAGCTTTTAATACTTTCCTAACGGTTGAAAATTGTGGTTTGGCTCCATCAGATAATGCTTTATATAGACTTGGTCTACTCATTCCGGTTTCTTGCGCTATTTTGGTCATACCAATTGCCTTAGCAATATATCCAATCGCAGTTACAATTTCAGTATCATTCCCTTCTTCCATAACCGCATTTAGATATTCGGCAATCATCTCGTTGCTGTCTAAATAGTCTGCTATATCAAATTTTGAAGTTTCCATTTTTATTTTTTTAGTTTATTCCAAATTTCTTTCGCTTTTTCGATGTTTTGTTGTTGGCTAGATTTGTTTCCACCAATTAGCAGAATAATAATCTTTCCGTCAGTCTCTTTGAAATAAATTCTGCAACCTTTTGCATAATTTATTTCAGTTCACTAATTCCATTCCCAACTGGTTTACAATCGCCAGAATGTTCTTCATTTTATAATTTTTGAAGTCTAAACAAAATTTTCGCTTTCGCTCTTATTCATTCAGTTTCTTAAACCACTTATCAAATTCTGTTGACTTTTCAATAAAGTACATTCGTTTATATGTATTCGTTCGGATACAATATTATGGAAAATATTTTGACATCACAAATTTCGTCTGGAGAATTTCGTTGGCAAAATGCCTTGTAGCGGTTCGAAATTTCGTGCAGAAATGGCATTGCTTGCAGAACCATTGTCGTAACGCACTAGACTAAACAATTAACAGATGATTTAACATAAACCACTGTCAGCCATTTTTGCGCAAATTTGCTGTTACCAGTTCGGCTTTGATTATTGATTTACCTTTTCCATATAAAAAGTAGATCGTTCTTTATAGACAAAAGGTCCAAAAATAAGATATTTACGTCTCGTTCCTTCCGGTTTATTACCACTTGCCTTTACTTAAAATTTAGCAGTTTTTGTAATTAGTTTATTATTCTTTATTTCGTAAAGCTTATTGTCATTGTAAAATAAAGTATCTGGTCTCCAACCCGTTTCTGGTTCGATTAGCAGTTCATATTTACCACCAGTCTGTGCCTTTACATTTATTTGATTGACGTTGCAACAAGTGTCGGTCATATTGTATTTGTATGCTAAATATATTGTGTCATTTAGTCTTTTATAAGTTCCGCAAGCAATGTCGTGTTGCAGGTGAATACCTATTTCAAAAGTAAAAGTAAAATCGGCTCTGAAGTCTAGGTATTTAGTTCCGTATGATTTATCCACAAATTTTCCTACAATATCTTTCTGTGCCAAAGTCATTGTCGGGAGCAGGATGAGTGTGATTATAGTAGATATTTTCATTAAGCTTGCTGGTAACGTTTTGGAAATTTGTGCAGAAATGGCATTGCTTGCAGAACCATTATCGTACCGCACTAAAGTAAGTAAATAACTGATGAATTGACGTAAACCACTGTCGGCCATTTTTGAGCAAATTTACTGTTACCGGCTGGCCTTTTTTATATATCGAGAAATATGGTCATTATTTATTTTTGCTTTTCGCTTTAGAAACAAGTTTCAGTGAGTTGATGTAGTCTGTGTCAAATTCAATTTCGCTAATGCTGTCAGTTCTAAATTTCATTTTTCCTTTCCATATTCCTTTTGGGCTTAGGTCGTCCATTATAAGTTCTTTCTTGTTTATTGATTTATGTCTTCCCAAATAACAAGCGGTTTCTGATTTTAAGTAAACCTGAAAAACACTAAAATTGTCAGTTAGATATTTCAAAATGGTTTCAAGGTCGATTAGCGGAATAATGTCTTTTTCAGTACATTGGAGTCCTTTGAGGCTAATCACTTTTTCTCTCCATTTTTCGTCGGTGTCTCTGCGAAAACCTTCAATGTTTTTATTTCGGAAAATAATGTAACCGTCTATAACATAGTCAACAGGATTAGATTTCATCAAAGTCCAATCGTCATTATAGTCAACGACATAACCATAAATGGGCGTTTTTCTGTCTTTGAATTTCACAGATATTAATTGTCCAATATATTTTTTCTTTTTCACTTAGGTTGTTGTTTTGTCGTCTGTTAGGCTTGCTGGTAACGGTTTCGGGCTTTGTATTGTTTGGGCGTTAACCAGAGAACAAATTAGAAAGAAATGAATTAACATACAAGCACTACGGAAGTTAATTGCACTTCAGCCTAAATAAGACAAAACCCGTGTTATAGGCATACCCCTTCTTTTGTCGTTCGATTTTTTGAGCGTTGGAAAAGTAAGCGTTTTTGCAATTTTGGGATTGTGTTGTTGACTTGTGCGAATTGCAAATGTGCTTGCTTTAGTGTCGGCATTAAAAAGTTCAAGTTTTTCTTGTCAATTTGAAATTTGTCCGTAAGTTTGTCCGTGTCCGTAAAAATGTCCGCAATATGGTAAACGTCAAATTTTATTTAGATAAGGCTGATAAGTCTAAGCACTTTCCAATTCATTTAGTTTTAAGGCAAAAAGATGTCCAAGTCAAGGTTTCAACTGGAGAGAAGGTTTTGAAAAAAGATTGGGATGCTAAAAGTCAGAATGTCAAGGAAACTGAATATACTCATAAGAGTATTAATAAATTTTTAACTTTTTTAAAGCAAGAGGTTGAAAAACATTTTGCGTCTGCACCGCATAGTCAGTTTACCGATGTAAAAGTTAAAGAAAAGATTTTGTCGTTGGTTAATAGTCGCAGACATAATACTGATGTTTCTATGGTTTGCGAGGATGCACCAGAATACCAAAAAATGCAGAAAATTAAATTTTTGGATTTATTCGCTGGTGCAGGTGGTTTCAGTGAGGGTTTTTTGCAAGCAGAATATGGAAACAAGTTCTATGATTTTCGTTTGGGAAGCGATATAAATGAGAATTGCGAATTGACGCATTTGGCTCGTTATAATTACCAATTGGGAATGGATGCAGAATTTTTGCGTCAGGATATTACCGAACCTGATTTTATAGATAACCTTTTGAAAAAAGTTAAAAGTCAAACCATTGATGTTGTTTGTGGTGGTCCGCCTTGTCAAAGTTTTAGTTTGGCTGGAAAACGTAAAAAGTTTGATAAAAAAGATGATTTGTTTGCCCACTACTTGAACGTTATTAAAATGCTCCGTCCTAAATATTTCGTGATGGAAAACGTTAAAGGTATTTTGACAAAAGAAGCTGGTAAAATTAAAGAAATGATTTTACAAGAAATACGTTCAATTATTGATTTAAAAGAGTTTCATCAGTTAATTTATTTTGTAGCTAATCTTAAAAAATCACGCTCTGAAAATCAATTTATTCTTGATTGTTATTTACAACGATTGAATTTTGAAAAAGCAATTGACAAAGAATTAGATACTATTCGGGAGACTTACATTCAGAATATTGAAAATAAATTTCGAGTTCTAGCTCCAAAAATAGCTGATTACAAAACCAGTAAAACTGATATTAATTTCGCCACTATTCGTCACGGATTTAATATGTTGAAAAGAGCTAAGGAATTGGCGTACATAAGAAAAAAAGTAATTCAAGAGAAAAATCACAATGATTTAGATAACGATTTTTTTGCGCCAAAGTTTGATGATTTTTTAGTTTCAATTGAGCCAAACAATATTATTGAAGAAATACATAATTCCTTTCAGAAACTTAACCCTTCAGATTTATTTAGAAATGAAATTGCTGATATTATTTTGGCTTTAGAAATTTACAATTATTCGTTTGATGAATGCGTTCAAGATTTAACAGAAATTGCAAATAATCAAAAATCTGTCGATGAATTAAACGAAATTCTTGCCCAAATTCGCCTGTACAATATCGACCAACCTTTTGTGGCATTAGCTTCGAATTATGGCGTTCCCCAAAATCGAGAAAGAGTTTTGTTTATTGGTTGTCGTAAAGACCAAAAATTGATTAAAACGGTTCCGGCAACCGTTTCGCCAAATGAAAAAGTTACAGTTTTTGAAGCGCTGTATGATTTAGATTTCATTGGAAATGATGATGAAAAATATAATTATGAAAGCATTGATTTGAAAGCAAAATACAACGGAACGACAGAGCAAATGAAAGCCTTGTTAAAAAAACGTTCAATTGATGGGAAACCTAACGCCAAAAGTGGTTTGACATATGCTGAATGGTCAAAGAAAGGAAGATTAAACGGACGTTTTTCTAATGCAAAAAATCCGTTTTATGTGCGCAATTCGGAGGAGTTGGAGAATGTTTTAACACACGTTGTTGCACCACTACAAAACCATAAAACGAGTAAGCAAAACAATGATGTGGTAAAACGATTGGATGTAATTCTTAATGCAGGAAACTATAATGAAGCAAAAGAAGAATTAAAGAGAATAGGGCTTACTTCTGAAAAAAGAAATTATAATGTTTTAAAAGCAGAGGGGCCGTCATCTACTATTATGACTATTCCTGATGATTATGTTCATTACGCAAGTCCAAGAGCTTTAACCGTTCGTGAAATGGCTCGTTTGCAGTCATTTGATGATAGTTTCGTTTTTCAAGGAAAGCGTTCTACTGGCGGGAATAAAAGAAAATTTGAAGTCCCACAATTTACTTTGGTTGGTAATGCTGTACCTCCTTTGATGGCGAGAGCAGTGGCTTTAGAAATTTTAAAAAATATTGATTAAAAGATGAGGCAATTAACTAAAGTAGAAATAGAACGAATAAAACTTTTAACGGAGAAATCGGTTGAAGTGACCTTGATTGAACCGACTGTTACAGGTCTTGGAAAATCTATTATGGATGCAACTGGTTCTGTTCGTTCTTTTTTGAAAGATAAAAATATTCACGACTACGAACTTCAAAATCAAGGTCAAGAAAGTAAGGTTCTAATAAACTCATATTTGATTACTTCCGATGGTTTGATAAATTCCTCGGCTTCGTTGTACCGACCGAATACTAAAAAAGGCGACCCAAGAATTTGGTTTAAAGGTTTGGGTGCTTACTCAAAAGCAAATGATATTTTAGGAATTATTTCTTATGAAAATGATTTGTATGTTGTTAATGTTACGCAACTCGATTTTGAAAGTCTGATTAATGTTTTGGAAAATAATCCTTTGAAAGAATTGGTTAATGAAATCAATTCGTTGTCGAGAAAAGTCGCTGACGAATTATTGATTTTGTTTAGAGAAATAAGTTTACGAGGGGCAATCCCCGCAATGTTACAAGCAGACACTGCAATTGGTAGAACTCTAGAAACACTTTTAGGAATTAACATCAATTCGTCAAAACAGCCAGATTATAAAGGTATTGAGTTGAAAGCGTTTCGGGATAAAAGAGGCAACCGAAAGAATTTATTTGCACAAGTTCCAGATTGGTCAGCAAGTAAATTTAAAAGTTCTTCGGAAATTTTGAATGAGTTTGGATATAATCGTGGCGAGGATTTTAAACTGTATTGTACGGTTTCTGCAATAGTTCGTAATTCTCAAGGTTTGAAATTGAAATTAGACACCAATGTCAGACAATTAATTGAAAATTCTGATAAATATTCCGTTGGCGATTTTGTAGCTTGGGGATTAGAAACCTTACACAAACGTTTACTTGAAAAGCACAATGAAACATTTTGGGTAGCAACAGATACTTTGATGATTGACAATAAAGAACATTTTATTTACAAGTCAGTTGAGCATACGAAAAAACCGATTGTGTCACCGTTCGATATTCTTTTGGAGCAAGGAATTATTACACTTGACCACTTAATAAAAAGAACAGTAGTAGGAAAGGTAGTCGAGAAAGGGCCATTGTTTAAGATTAAGCCAAATGCATTAAATTTATTATTTCCACCAAGTCAGTCCTACAATTTGTTACCCAAGTAAGGTCGAGCGTTGGGAAGATTGAAGCTCTTTTGGTTTTTTTGTGTCGGATTTGTGCAGTGGAAAAACCAAATGTGCTTAAATGTGCGGTTGGTTTCAGGGGTTGCCTATAACGTTTTGAAAATTTGTGCAGAAATGGCATTACTTGCAGAACCATTGTCGTATCGCACTAAATTAAATAAGTAACTGATGAATGAACATAAACCACCGTCAGCCATTTTTGCACAAATTTGTTGTTAGGTGTTGGCGTATTTTTTCTTTCGTTGGTTTATTTAATCGTTTTCTATTTCAATTCGTTAAATCTTTAAAAACTATGTCCAATTTCTGTCTTTTAGTTTACCTCTAAAAATCGAAAGAAAGTTCGTTCCTTTACAAAGTTTAGGGGCTTAAAACAGTTTAAATTTTCGATTATTCTGAAAGACCACTGGAATTTAAGTTACCTAACGTTACAAGGAATTTTACAAAGTCTTTTCCTCTTGAACCAAACGATACTTGAAAATGAGCACTGTAAATAGATAAAATATCGGTTTTAGATTTGATTTCGCCTATTTTAAGAATATCTAATCGCTTAATGTTATTACTTGTTTTTCCAAAAAGAATAGATTTATAAGACTCCTTATTGAACTTATCCTTAAAAATGGGTATAGTAGGGAAGTCTTTTTCAGCTTCAAACAGTTGGCAAGTTTCAATGCTGTTTAACTCGGAGTTAAACCAAATAATGGTATTGTCATCAATTAGAAACCTATTCAATTTATCTTTTGACATTATTCTAGCACAATTAATAATTGCTGGACCATAATGATTTTTTTTATAGCAATACACATTGTCATACGTTAAAGAGTACCTTAAACTGATTTCGCCAACAAGATTATGTAAGTCAGAATGAATTTGATTTCCACTATTATAGCGAACAATATTCGCCTGAAAGTATATTGCAAAAATTACTGCTTCAATTGGTGTATCAAAAATCTGAAACCCACCGTCGCCTGTATCTATAAATCTATTTTCAAAATCCGCTAAATTTTTATATTCTAAAAAGAATTGCTCATTTTTAAGACAATTTTTTATTGAGATATGATATAACTTCTTAAATAAGTGTGGGATTAGTGTTTGTCTTAGAGAATCAAACTGACTATATCGATAAATGTCAAATCCTAAAACTGCTTTCTTTTTGATATGTGTATTTAGAAAATCCTCAATATTGTCCGTTCTTATCGGTTTATCTAATTTTAACTGCTCTGAAACTGATTCTTTAAGAATTTCATCTAATTCTTTTTCGGTTAGCTCTGTCATATTTTTCTTTTGTTACTAATTGTAGCTATTGCTAAGTGTTGTTTTATCTTTTCTCTCGTTGCGAAATTCAATCATTTTGTGGTTCAGTTCGGTCGGTATTAAAAAATGTATTTCGTTTTGGTCTTTCCAATTTGTTTCTAAAAGCAAAAAAAATCGGTCGGTAAAGCGTTCTGGTCGGTTTAAAACTCAAATAAAATTGTCGTTCAACTTAACAATTTGGTCGAGCATTTCGTTAGGTCTGAAACTTGTTTTTTAAAGCTTTAAATTCTATTTCGATTTCCGTTCTGTTCGGTTTTACGTTCGTTTTAATTTGGTCTTTGTTCAATTTCTTAAATGCTTTTTCCGTCGGTTCAAATTTGTCAGTTTGCAGAGCTAGAAATTTCCTTAACTGATGAATTTTGTTCGGGGAACGCTTACACCTAACGTTTTGAAAATTTGCGCAGAAATGGCATTGCTTGCAGAACCATTGTCGCACCGCACTAAATTAAATAAATAAAGATGAATTAACGTAAACCACCGTCAGCCGTTTTTGTGCAAATTTGCTGTTATAAGCTGTTTTTATTATCATCAATAATCTGGAAACCTAAATTTATAAAATTAGTAATCCTCGAAACTTTGGCATCCTTATT
>NZ_JBEPPD010000019.1:0-71362 GCF_040547165.1 Pedobacter sp. UYP30
TTTTTTTCGTCCAAATCGTCATGCAGAAACCTGCCCCTCTTCGATGTTTTTTGCTCTATTCCCCGCCCATATCCCTGAGCGGAGTGCAAAGATAGGGGAAAAATAGATACCGCTAAAATAAATCAACAATTATTTTTATATCAATAGCATAAAGACCTGAATTACAATATAAAAAAGACCAGTTCGTCAAAATTAGTCGAATGTATTAGACAAGAGTTGGCTGACAAAGATGAAAAATCGCACCTCACATTTTAATATAGCTATAAAATCCTACGAAAAAAAAACGCTCCTGAAATCCTTTCATTTCGATATTCGAAAAAACGAGCTAAATTCTACTACGTATATATATACTACCAACAGCGTCTTCATAAAAGCAAGTTCCGCTAAATAGAATAATATTGCCGTTCTAATTTCGAGATTAAAAAAGTCAGACCAAGAAAGCTATATATACTAAAGTAAGTCATAAACTCAAAGGCTAGATTCCATAGATTTTGCTGAAAAACAACTAATTATCAGCTCGGAAAATTACAGTCGGCCAATTCTTTTTAAATTAATATCCTATGAGCTGCTAAAAATTAAAAAATTGGTTAGCTTTGCCGAATTGTTGAAAACCAAAGAAAAAAATTATTTTATAACAAACTATGCAAGGAAAAGGTTTTATTAAGTTTATAGCGATAGTATTGGCTATAGTTTGTGCCTATGCACTATCATTTACGCTAGTATCCCAGAGCGTAGAAAAAGATGCCAGAAATTTCTCTAAAGGCGATTTATTAAAAGAAAAAGCCTATTTGGACTCGATGAGTGGGGAGAAAGTTTACCCTTTGTTAGGTTTTACCTACCAAGATGTAAAAGCGAAAGAGATTAATTTAGGCTTGGATCTAAAAGGCGGGATGAATGTTACAATGGAAATTTCGCTGGCAGAGCTGGTAAAATCCCTTGCCGATAACCCAGCAGACGCAAATTTCAACAAAGCAGTTCAGCAAGCCCAAGTGCAATTAAATGCGGGTGGCAAAGACTTTATTAAGCTCTTTGTTGACGATTTTGAAAAGTTAAGCCCTGGTGTAAAACTTGCAGAATTTTTCTCAAACCAAGATAACGCGACTAGGTTAAAGCTTAATGCGAGCAACTCTGATGTACAAAAATTCCTATCAGACGAAGCGAAAAGTGCTATTGACAGATCATTTGTTATCCTAAGATCTAGGATTGATGGTTTTGGGGTGGTAAGTCCAAATATGCAGAAACAAGAAGGCAGCAATAGAATTTTGATTGAGATGCCTGGTGTACAAGATAAGGAACGTGTTTACAAACTGTTGCAGGGATCTGCAGAACTTCAGTTTTGGCAAGTATTCCAAGTACAGGAAGTGGCTCCCTTGTTACAAAATATTGATAAAATAATCGCTGCAACTGTAAAAGATACAACGGCTGCCAAAAAAGATACCTCGACAGTTGCAGCTGTTGCTGGCGGAAAATTGGCCGGCTTAGAGAAAGCGGCCAAAGACACAAGTAAACAAGACAGCAAAATTGCGGGCTTAGGCAAAAAAGATTCTACTGCATTACTTGCACAACAAGCAAAATCAAATCCGTTATTCTCTGTATTAAGTGTCCCGACGTATCAAGGACAGAATGGTCAACAACAACTTAGGCCAGGGCCCATTGTTGGTTGGGTGTTGCAAAAAGATACTGCAAAAGTAAACGCCTATTTCAAAATGCCGTTGGTAGCTGCCGCTATTCCTTCTAACATGAAGTTTATGTGGAGCGTTAAACCAATGGAAAAAAGTAAGGTGTTTGAACTTTACGCCATTAAGGTAACTAACGCAGATGGAAAACCAGATTTAAGTGGAGACGCTGTAAGTGATTCCAGGGCAGATTTTGACCAGAAAAACCAGCCAGAGGTTACCATGTATATGACAAGCGAAGGCGCGGCAAAATGGAAAAAGATTACCGCAGAGGCTTCTGCAGATGCACAAGACAAAAAAGCAATTGCCATTGTATTGGATAACGCAGTTTACTCTGCACCTACCGTCCAGAACGAAATTCCAAATGGTGTTTCCTCTATTACAGGAAACTTTACGCAAGACGATACCAAAGATTTAGCAAACATTTTAAAAGCGGGTAAATTACCTGCACCGGCTCGTATTGCAGGTAGCTTTATTGTTGGGCCGACGTTGGGCGCACAAGCCATACACGATGGTTTAATTTCATTTATTATTGCCTTTGTGGTGATATTGATTTTCATGGCATTATATTATCATAGAGCAGGTTGGGTGGCCAACTTTGCCTTGCTGGTCAACTTATTTTTCATCATGGGTATTTTGGTGTCGCTTGGTGCGGTGCTTACCTTGCCTGGTATTGCAGGTATTGTGCTGGTGATTGGCTTGTCTGTAGATGCAAACATTTTGATCTTTGAACGAGTCCGAGAAGAACTCGCACACGGAAAAACCACCAATATTGCCATAAAAGAAGGCTTTAAGCATGCCATGCCTTCCATTATAGATAGTAATGCAACCTTGTTTATACTTGGTGCAATTTTATATTCGTTTGGTAGTGGCCCTGTTCAGGGCTTTGCAACCACATTGTGTATCGGTATCTTATCCTCGCTTTTTGCAGCAGTTGCAATCTCTAGGGTTGTATTCGATTCTTTGATAAACCGTAAGATTGAGGTAAGTTTCGATAACAAATTTACCCACGATGCTTTTAGACATATTGCGTTTAATTTTGTTGGTCGTAGGAAGATCTATTACATCATATCGACCGTGATCATCATCATGGGAACCATATTTTATTTTAAAAATGGCGGCTTAAACTTAGGTGTAGATTTTAAAGGAGGAAGAACTTATCTAGTTCACTTTGATAAAAATGTAAATACTGAAGATGTTAAAGCAAAGCTTACTCCTGTATTTGACAACGAAACGCCAGAGGTTAAAACAGCGGGAGGCGACGACCAAGTTAAAATTACAACCACCTATCATATTGCAGATCAAAGCACAAAAACAGATAAACTGGTAGAAGACGCTTTAAAGAAAGGTATAGCTGGTTTAGACAACAAATACGAAATTGTAAGTTCGCAGAAAGTTACACCTATTATTGCAAGCGATATTGTAAACGGGGCATTTTATGCGGTGCTGATTTCTGCATTGTTTATGTTCTTGTATATTGTGGTGAGGTTTAAAAAATGGCAATATGGCCTCGGGGCAGTTATTGCGCTCTTCCACGACGTATTGCTGGTGCTTTCGTTTTATACTATCTTAGACGGAATCATGCCATTCTCGTTAGAAATTGGGCAGGATTTTATTGCGGCTATTTTAACGGTAATGGGCTACACCATGACGGAAACAGTAGTGGTATTTGATAGGATTAGAGAGAAATTGAAAGAAGCTGGGAAGGTTGATTTGCATGGCAAGGAACGAGAACATCTTATTAACTTTGCGTTGAACAGTACCTTAAGTCGTACCATTTTAACCTCATTAACGGTATTCTTTGTATTGTTGGTGATTTTTATTTTTGGTGGGGATAGCATCCGCGGGTTTATCTTTGCCTTATTGATAGGCAGAATTATCGGTACTTATTCATCACTTTGTATCTCTACCCCAATCGTTATCGATCTAGGTAGCTCTTCAGAGAAGAGAGAATAAAAACTAAGTATAAATTGAAACTTAAGGCATCCTAAAAATAGGATGCCTTTTTTTTTACCCCGATTACAGTTTTGATCAAAATAATCGGTAGGCGACTTGCTAGCGCTAACGACAGGAGCGGCATCTTTTTTTGGGATTTTCTCCCGAAAAAAATACAGTCCCGCACGTGCGGGATGTTAATAAAGCGCCCAAATTTCTATTATATTAAAATTCGAATACTATTGGTGCTGATTTTATAATCTTTAAACCTTTTAGGTAATTCTTTGTTACCCCCTTAAACACAAATTCATGGATTTAATTTTTCCGAAAACAGAAAACCCCAGGGTTGTAATTGTTGGTGGTGGTTTTGGTGGCGTTGCGCTTGCAAAGAAACTCAATAAGAAAAAATTTCAGGTAGTTATGCTAGATAAGCACAATTACCATACTTTTCAGCCCCTGCTTTATCAAGTTTCTACTGGCGGACTAGAGCCTGATTCTATTGCTTTTCCGATAAGAAAAATATTTAAAGGGCAAGAAAACTATATTTTTAGAGTTACCAAAGTAACCGAAATAGTGGCAAAGGAAAAACGGTTGGTTACAGATATTGGTGTGATAGACTATGACTATTTGGTTATTGCAACTGGATCTGATACAAATTTCTTTGGCAACAAGGAGATAGAGGCGAACGCCGTACCAATGAAATCTGTACCCGAGGCGCTTGATTTAAGGAGCATGATTCTACAGAATTTCGAGAAATCTTTAATAGAAAATGATCTGGAGAAAAAAGATGCCCTCTTAAATTTTGTGGTTGTGGGAGGCGGTCCAACAGGTGTAGAACTTTCTGGTGCAATAGCAGAGTTAAAAAAACATGTGGTTCCGCAAGATTATCCCGAGCTAAATTTAGATAAGGTAAATATATATTTGGTAGAAAATTCTCCGGAACTGCTTGGACAAATGTCGACCCAATCTCAGGAGAAATCTAAGAAATTTCTTGAAAAAATGGGAGTTACTGTAATGAACAAAACTAGGGTTTTGGGTTATGATGGATACAAGCTTACGATAGCAGACAAACCTCCGATTTATACCTATACCGTTGTTTGGAGTGCTGGTGTTAAAGGAGAAATCATTCCTGGCTTAGATAAAGCAGAGGTTGTAAAAGGAGGCAAATTTAAATGTGACGAGTATAATAAAATAGAGGGTTACGATGATATTTATGCAATAGGCGACGTCTCTTCTATCGTTACAGATGCGCATCCACATGGCTATCCGGGCGTTGCGCCAACTGCGATACAACAAGGCAAACACCTGGCAAAAAATTTAATTAAATTGCAACAGCACCAACCTATTGAAAAGTTTAGTTATTTCGACAAAGGAACAATGGCTACTGTTGGAAGGAACAAAGCGGTGGTAGATATTAAAAAGCTACATTTCCAAGGTATATTTGCCTGGTACACCTGGATGTTTGTACACTTGATGACACTTGTAGGTTTTAGAAACAAAATTATAGTTTTTGTAAATTGGGCTTGGAGCTACTTCAGTTACGACAGGGGAACTAGACTTATTATTCGCACCTTTGCAAAAGACCGAAGTATAGATTACCGAGCCAAACAACCAGAAGAAGGCGAAACAAAGGCCGAAAAAGAGAAAGAAGCACATGCACCAGCCTGATAAATATAAACTTGTAGAATGCCCAAGAGATGCTATGCAGGGTATAAAAACTTTTATCCCCACGAAAACAAAGATAGACTATTTAAACCTTTTACTTAAAGTTGGCTTCGACACCCTAGACTTTGGCAGTTTTGTATCGCCTAAGGCTATTCCACAACTGGCAGATACCGCAGAAGTATTGGCTGGTTTGGACTTAAGCACTACCAAAAGCAAGTTATTAGCCATTGTAGCGAACGCGCGTGGCGCAAAAGAAGCCTGTCAGCATCCGGAAATTAATTTTTTAGGTTACCCATTTTCTATCTCAGAAACTTTTCAGCAGAGAAACACACATTCAAGCATCGCTCAATCTGCACAAACCGTGGATGAAATTTTAAATTTGTGCGATAAAACCAATAAAAAAGCTGTTGTGTACATTTCAATGGGATTTGGCAATCCTTATGGAGATGCTTGGAATTATGAAATTATTGAGCAATGGGCAACCGAGTTGATCAAAAAGGGAGTTTCCATTATATCGTTAGCCGACACCGTAGGCTCTTCTACCCCATCGCAAATTACGGACATTTTAACAAGTTTGATAAAAAAATTTACAAGTAGCGAAATAGGTATTCATTTACACTGTACCGAAGCCAATGCTTTGGCTAAAATAGAAGCCACGTATACAAGCGGCTGTACCAGAATAGACGGTGCATTAAAAGGTTTTGGCGGCTGCCCCATGGCCGAAGACCGTTTAACCGGCAACATAGCTACCGAACAACTGATGGGATTCTTGGAAGAGAAAGGCCATCAGTTGACGCTAAACAAAGGTTATTGGAACGAGGCGATGGCTTTTTCGACCAAAATTTTTGGTTAAACTGTCTTTACCATTTTATAATGCGTAATTCCAGCTTCTTCGAATTCCTTACCTTCCGAAACAAAACCGAATTTTGCATATAAACTAGTCGCGTCAAGTTGCGAATGCAAATAGATGTATTTGGCATCCTTCGGCAAATCTGATAAAACTTCGGCAATCAGCGCTCTACCTACCCCATGTTTACGAAATTCCTTCAACACGGCAAATCGCTCTAATTTATAGCCTTTATCTGTTTTACGCCAACGACAAGCGCCAACGGGTCTGCCATCTATCAATGCTATAAAATGAGTTGAGTCATCTTCATGCTCCCATTCTAACTCTGGCGGACAGTTCTGTTCTTTAACAAAAACCACATTTCTAATGGCAAAAACTTGGTCTAATTCTTCTTTTTGGGTTACCCTTTGAACTTGTAAACTCATTTCTTCTGTCTGTATTTTTTATATAAAGTAGCTTTCTTCTGATGAATATCTTGCGCAGCATCTATGGAATGCGAACGGAGAATATCTCCATCTTTTTTTGCAAGTTTTGCAAGAGTTGCATAGAAATTATGCAAATTATCTAATTCCTGTTCGGTTAGGTCTTCTATATTTACCATACGATTGCTGGCTCCATCAATCGCTGCAATTAGTTCATTTAATTTTAATTGTATGGCCTTCCCATCTTTATTTTGTGCTTTTTGAATGAGAAAAACCATTAGAAAAGTAATGATGGTTGTTCCTGTGTTGATTACCAGCTGCCAAGTTTCAGAATATTTAAATATTGGCCCGCTAATGCCCCAAACAATTACAATTAACAGCGCAGAAATAAACGCTATAGAACTTCCGGTAAACGTAGTTGCAGCATTTGCGAACCGTTCAAACAATCCGTTTCTTTTACCTTTTTGCATTATTTTGGCTGTATAGCATAGGAACAATAAAAAGCGCCATAAGTTTTATAATCTTACGGCGCTTTGAAGTTAATTCTGATAAAATAAACCCACAGAACCGAAGGGCTTTTCTCGGTGGGGTTTAACAATTAAAATTTGCTGTTTACGTCAATACAGTTTAAGTCTTCGAAAGCAACTTTTAAACGGGCAACAAACGTTTCTTCTGCTTTCCTCAACCAAACACGAGGATCGTAATATTTCTTATTAGGCTTATCCTCACCGTCAGGATTTCCAATCTGAGCCTGTAAAAATGGTTCGTTTTTCTTATAATAACCTAAAATTCCTTCCCAAAACGCCCATTGCATATCTGTATCGATGTTCATTTTTACGGCTCCATAAGAAATTGCTTCTCTAATTTCTTCTTGCGAAGAACCAGAACCACCATGAAAGACAAAATTTATCGGCTTTTCTGGAGAAAGGTTAAACTTCTCTTTTACAAAATCTTGAGAGTTCTTAAGAATAACAGGCTGAAGCTTAACATTGCCTGGTTTATATACGCCGTGTACATTGCCAAAAGCAGCGGCAATGGTAAACTTGGGCGATACTTCACTAAGCTTTTCGTACGCGTACGCAACTTCACTAGGTTGAGTATATAATTTCGAGCTATCTACATCGCTGTTATCTACACCGTCTTCTTCACCGCCTGTAACACCTAGTTCTATCTCTATCGTCATATTCATTTTAGCCATCCTTGCCAAATATTTTGCAGAGATTTCCATATTTTCTTCGATAGATTCTTCTGATAAATCTAACATGTGCGACGAAAATAACGGCTTACCTGTTTCGGCAAAGAATTTTTCGCCATGATCTAAAAGGCCGTCAATCCAAGGCAATAATTTTTTAGCTGCATGATCTGTATGTAACACCACTGCAACGCCATAGTGCTCTGCAAGTAAGTGAACGTGTTTAGCGGCAGACACCGCACCCAAAATACACGCCTGTAACTGATCGTTATTTAAAGATTTTCCAGCGTAGAATTGCGCACCACCGTTAGATAATTGTACCATTACCGGAGAATTAACAGCTTTTGCAGTTTCCATAACCGCATTTACAGTATTTGTACCGGTTACATTTACCGCTGGTAAAGCAAATTGATGTTTTTTTGCTTCCTCAAACAACTCCTGGAGCGCATCTCCATACACAACACCTTTGTAATCTTTTAAACTCATGTTTTTTTCTATTTTTGTTGAGCCCGAAGTTAAAAAAAATAATAATAATCCGTGAATTTGAGAAGCGAAAACAAGGATGAACCTCAATGTTAACAAATAGTTATGTTAAAATAATTTTTCGTTTCTTTGTAATCCAATTTTTTGCAGAATACTATGACTTGGTTCAAGAGAGAAAATAAGGGCATCATTACCACCACTCAAGAAAAAAAAGAGGCGCCAGACGGCTTGTGGAATAAATGTCCAAATTGTAAAAAGGCACTTCATCTTGGCGAATTACAAGAAAACAAATACGTTTGCCACTATTGCGATTATCATTTAAGAGTTGGTTCTAAAGAATATTTTGAAGTTCTTTTTGATGACAATGCTTACACAGAATTGTTTGAAAATCTAACCTCTGGAGATCCACTAGAATTTAATGACAATAAACCTTATACCGAGCGCATTGCCGAAAGCCAGAAAAAGACTGGGTTGAAAGATGCTTTGCGCGTTGCTACAGGAAAAATAGAACATCAAGACTTGGTGATTGCCTGTATGGATTTTGCCTTTATTGGTGGATCTATGGGCTCTGTAGTTGGAGAAAAAATTGCAAGGGCAATAGATTACAGCATAAAACATAAAGTTCCGTTTTTGATGATTTCTAAATCGGGCGGGGCACGGATGATGGAAGCCGCTTTCTCGCTAATGCAAATGGCCAAAACGTCTGCAAAATTAGCTTTGCTAAGTCAGGCTAAAATTCCTTATATTTCGTTACTTACCGACCCAACAACTGGCGGTGTTACAGCATCTTACGCTATGCTTGGCGACATTAATATTGCCGAGCCAGGTGCGCTGATCGGCTTTGCCGGACCTCGTGTAATTAAAGAAACCATTAAAAAAGACTTACCAAAAGGCTTTCAAACTTCAGAATTTGTGTTGGAACATGGCTTTTTAGATTTTATAGTAGATAGAAGAGCTTTAAAGTCAAAACTGGCATCCTTTCTTAAAATGATAAATAACTAGCTTAATCTAAGTTTGGCAAACCATCCTCAGGACGGAATTCCTTCAAGTTGGCTTGGCGGCAAAATTACCTCTTTTGAATAAAACTTATTCTTTCTGTACTGAAAGGTTTAAGTTTTTGGGGTGGTCAGAAAAAGAAAAGCAACTAGAAAAGGAGAAAACTAGTTATACAACTACGAAAAAAATTAAAAAAGGAGTTTGCCGTGCAAACTCCTTTTTTACTGTTCCTTTTTACGTATAATCAAACTCATACATAACTCTTATTAGACTATTTGTCGCCTTCAACGTCTTTACGGCCGCGCTTGTAAATAACCAATCCGTTTAAGAAATTTCGCAAAATCTGATCGCCACAAAGCTTAAAATTGGGATGATCCTCGCTTCTAAAAATATCTCCCAACTCTGCTTTAGTAACCTTAAATCCCACCAAATCACAAATTTCCATAATTTGATCAGTTCTTAAGGATAACGCCACCCTAAGCTTCTTTAAAATATCGTTGTTGCTCATAATTACTTTAATAAAAAACCTTTCTAAGTGCTTTACGCTGTTTTTTCTGTCTATTTTCTTTTATTTAAAAAATAAGTTGTTGTTGGTTTTGTAAGACTAACTGGCAACTTCGATTTTAACTTTTTTGCCTTTAATCTTTTCTCCGCTCAATAAATCTACCGTTGCTTTAACCTTAGCTTTTTTAACGGCAATATAACTGGCCCTGTCTTTAACATCAATCAATCCCAAATCTAGCTTTTCTAGCTTTCCTTTTTGCAGAAACAACCCTACAATGTCAACCTTATTTACTTTATCCTTTTTCCCTAGCGATAGGTATAAGGTTTGCCATTCAGTTTGAGCAAAAGATCCTAATTCCTTTGGGAGTAAAAATTCTTTGGTATCGCTTGGTAAATAATCAACTTCATTACTTTGTGAAGCAAACACAAATACATTACCGTTAGCATGCATTCTTGCCGTACGGCCATTTCTATGCGTAAAAATACTTTCTGAATGCGGCATTTGGTAATGGATGATGTTCTCGATTTCGGGAACGTCTAAACCCCTCGATGCCAGATCGGTTGTGATAAGCACATTAACGGTGCCGTTCTTAAACTTGAACAATGATTTTTCTCGCTCTATCTGCTCCATTTTACCATGAAATATTTCATGTTCTACATTCACATCGAACAAGAAATCGCTTAAATAAAAAATCGTTTCTCGTTCGTTACAAAATATAAGCGTTGGTTTATCTGCTTTGCATATAAGTAATTTTAGCAGCAAATCTTCCTTGCCAATGGAATTTGCATCTAACTGATAAAAATTAATTTGTGGCGCATAATCCTCAGCCTTAGAAAAATCGAGCGTTTTTGGGTTTGTCAACCTAATAAAGCCCGGCAACTTACCCATTTTAGTGGCAGATGTTAGCATATATTGGCCAAGCATACTTAAACGGCCTACTATATAAGCCATATCTTCCTCAAAACCAAACTCTAAAGATTTATCAAATTCATCTAATACAAGTAGTTTTACGGCAGAAGCATCGAAGTTTTTTCGTTCCAAATGAAAAGCTATTCTACCAGGCGTACCGATTAACACGGCCGGTGGAGCGGCAAAATTATTTTCTTCTGTGCGAACGGAATGACCTCCGTAGCAGCTGTTTATTTTAAAATTACTGCCTAATTTTTTAAATACTTCTTCTATCTGCAACGCCAATTCTCTTGTCGGAACAAGAATTAATGCCTGTGTATGAGCAATTTTTGCGTCTAGATTTGCCAAAAGAGGCAGTAAAAAAGCCAATGTCTTCCCAGAACCTGTGGGCGCATTAAGAATTAAATCTCGCTTTTGGTTTATTACCTCTGCCGCAGCTAGTTGTATATTGTTTAAAGAAGATATGTTTAACTTGGTAAGGGAGAATTGATTCATTTCAATTCAAAGGTAAACATTTATTAATTTTTGCGCCTACTTAAAAGATAGCGCCTTATTTTTTAGCACCAAAAATTTTAGTTTTTGATCCAACATCGCCATCATCTGCCCCTCTTTTGCAATGCCGTTGGTTAACCTTTTTTGCACATACTTTACAGATTGGATAAGCTTTCCTGTCCATTCATCTGTAACTTTATAAGTCCTGCTTTTTTGAAGCAACTTAAATTCCGCAATCATTTCGCTCTTCATCATGGTTCCCGCTTTTTAACTCAGCTCTAATTTAGGCATATTTTTTACTATCAACAAAAACAAACTGGTTAAGCAGCGGTGGTTAACATACCACACTTAATACCGCACTAACCTGTTGACAACTAAACAATTGTTAGAAAAAAAAGACATTACTCACACTAGAATTTATAAACAAATAACTTAAATTTAGCAACACGTTAGGTAAACAGTTTAGAAAATACACAGTATGATCTGGAAAAAATTTAGTGGAGAAACGGTTAAGACCCCAATTTTAGAGGAAGTAGAAAGAGCAATTGTTAGAGAAACCCACAACGGGTATAAATTAAAAGTTTGCATTGGGACAGACTCTCAGGTAAAAGGAAAGATTATAGATTTTGCCACCGTGATTGTATTGGTGCGCGAACATCACGGTGGTTTTATGTACATCAACCAAGATAAAAGCCACTTACACATGAGCATTAAAGAACGCATGCTTATGGAGGTTCAAAAATCTATTGAAACGGCGTATTCTGTCTGCGACTTATTAGATTTGTACGATGTAGCCTTGGAAGTACACGCCGACATAAACACAAATCCATCTTTTAAGTCGAATAAGGCTTTAAATGATGCCATGGGATATATTTTAAGCATGGGCTTTATTTTTAAGGCTAAACCAGAAGCATTTGCCAGTTCTACTTGTGCAGACAAAATGGTACATTAATTAAAAAACAAAACAATGAAAAAAATAATTCTAGTTGCAATATGTGCGTGTTTTGGCCTTGCGGCTATGGCACAACATAATGATGGCACTTATACAAAAGTTGGCGACCAAGTTCCAAACTTTACCTTTCAACTGGAAAAAGCAAAAACCACTTCAATTGAAGCTTATAAAGGAAAATTAGTGCTCATAAATTTATTTGCTACTTGGTGCCCGCCGTGTAATGAAGAATTACCCAGGGCGCAAAAAGAGATTTGGGACAAATACAAGAACAACAAGAATTTTGCGTTTTTCGTATTTGGCAGAGAACAGGGATGGGATGTGCTTACGCCGTATAAGCAGAAGAAGGGATTTACTTTTCCGATTTTACCAGATGCCGACAGGGCCATCTTCAGCAAATTTGCCAAACAGTCTATCCCAAGAAATATTTTGGTTGACGAGGACGGAAGAATCATCTATCAATCTATTGGTTATAGCGCGGATGAGTTTGACGGTTTGTTGAAATTAATTTCAAAAAACCTAGACAAAACATCAACAAAATAACAAGTTCTTTGTTGTAGTCTAAAATTATCATTTTGAAGACTTACCGTTTAGAATTTAACCAGAAAATCCCCGTTGATGTTGATGAGGCTTGGGATTTTTTTTCCTCGCCTTTAAATTTATCAGAAATTACGCCAAAATCTATGGCATTTGATGTAACAACACCAAACATCAAAAATACCAAGATGTATCCAGGCTTAATCATAACCTACAAAGTGTCTCCGCTTTTGGGCATCAAACTAGATTGGGTTACAGAGATTACTCATGTTAAAGAAAAGGAATATTTTATAGATGAACAACGTTTTGGTCCGTTTGCATTTTGGCACCACAACCATCATTTCGAAAAAATTGAGGGTGGAACATTGATGCATGATATTTTGCACTACAGCATTGGCTTTGGCCCCGTTGGGCGATTAGCGAATGTAATAATGGTGCACCAAAAAATTAACGAAATTTTTGATTATAGATTTAAGAAAGTAGAAGAGCTTTTTGGGATAATGAAGTAGGTTGTTGTTTTAGAAAGAACCAAACTTTAAAAATATTGGTTACCAGTCAGCCTTTAAAACCACCTTTGGCGTAACAGATGTTCCAGAGGGCACTTGCTTTGCCTCCATAAATCCCTTAAACTCATCGCCCATTTCCTTCGCTTTTGCTGCCGTTGCAGTTAAAATGGCTTTCCACTCTAGGCTCTTTAATTTACTTGGTATGTTTTCTAATGGCTGTCCGAAATTTGTTTTCGGCACAAAGTTGCCGTATCGATCTCTATTGTAAGGTGTATACACAAAATCGGTAAGCCAAAAACGATAGCGGCCATCTTTAGCGTTAAACGTGAATTGATAAGTGACTTGGCCACTTGGATGACTGGCCACCAAAATTGTTTTATCAATAATAAACAACCCTTTAGCGCCAAGTGTATCTTTTTCTGCCACGGTAATTTTTAAATCTTTAGGGTTCTTCTTTTCTAAAAAAGTTCTAGCTCGCTGCAGTAAGCTGTCTTTAGCCAAACCGGCATCATCAACAACAACTTCATAATAAGTATATTTATGGTCATTGCTCATTGTCAATACCTTTTGCGAATAGGCAACTTGGGCGAATAGTGCGAAACCAATGATTAGAGACAATCTCATTTTTGCTAAATAAAGTAGGTGCTAAGTTAACTTACTAAAAAAAGCCGCCGAACACTCGGCAGCTTTCTTTTTAAATCATAATCAAAAAAACTAAAATGCATATACCGCAGCTACAGAAAATTGCCCTGCGTTAGGAACAGACACGCCGCCCTTATCAACAAAAGGTTTATCGCCATTGTGATCTAGCCGTACTTCTGGTATAAAAGTCAGTCCACCAGATTTTAAGTTTGCAGTTAGCGTAACGCCCGTGTAAGAAGTTCCTGTCACATTTCCAACATCTTTGGTTTTAAAATATTCACCTCTTAAACCTACCGCGATGGCATCGGTAACTGAATATTGGGGATATAGCGCAACGCCAGCATAACCACCTGCATTGTTGTTTGCATCATAATTAGCAGCATTTAATCCCAGTTTAAATTTTGGATTAATTTGATACGCTGTTGTCAAATCTTCTATAGTTCCATAACCATTTGGATCTGCACCAGACAATACATTTAAATAGGCGGTCCAGCCCTCCAATGGAGAAACCGTTAATTGGCCACCCACACTAGAAACGCCTCTGGTTGCTTTGTACACATTCCAATCGTTAAATAGGCCTGCCATTAAACTTATCTTATCAGTGAATTTATACGTGCCCTTAATTCCTGCATTTTGAAAAGGGCCATTTGTAAAAAGATAAGAGGTAGAATAGTTAAAATTGCCTACCGGCGATATCACCTCGTAACCAATAAAAGTGCCCATGTATCCGGCGGTCATCGAAAATTTGTCAGTAAAATCGTAATTCACATACAAATTCTGAATGTGGAAGGATGAGCCATTGTTTGCTGCATCGGGGATAGATTGCGATTGTCCTCTCGGACCGAAAGAAAGTTCGCCCACAAAAGATGCTTTGCCAGTTTTTTTCTTCAAAGCCAAATCTAACATACCTATGGAAACCGAATTATGATCGTTGGCAAAAGAAGTGGAAATATTGTCTCCCCTCTGGGCAAAATCATACTTGTAATAGGTGTCTACGGAGCCAGAAAACTCTAATGGCGAGGGAACTGCTTCTTGTGCGCGGGCAGCATACGTACCGACAAGTGCGGGAATAATAAGTAAAGATTTCAGTTTCATAGATGTTTGTTTTTAGTGTGTAATTGGTTGAATTTATCTGTAATTATCTAATAATTAAAATTTTCGATTTCCCTACCATTTTTAACGATTAACGTCCCTTGAGAATATTTTTCATTATGCTGTGTAGCATCCAAACCTTCTTCTTCGTCTTCTGAACTCACCCTGATTGGCTGTATAAGGTTAATGAGCTTAAAAATTGCAAAAGAAACGGTAAAGCTGAATAGAACTACAATTACAACGCCTTTCAATTGTGTAAAAAAGAAGTCTGAGTTTCCATAAAACCACCCGTCAGCGCCACCGCTATTTACTGTTTTTGTAGCAAAAATTCCGGTAAGCAACATGCCCACTATCCCACCTACACCGTGGCAAGGAAATACATCTAAGGCATCATCTAACCGTGTTTTTTGTTTCCAAGAAACTGCCAAGTTTGAAATTACTGAGGCTATAACGCCGATAAAGATGGAGGAAGGAACGCTTACAAAGCCCGCTCCAGGTGTAATGGCCACAAGACCTACTACCGCACCAATACAAAAGCCCAACACAGAAGGCTTTCTTCCCCTAGCTGCATCAAAAAACATCCATCCTAACCCACCGGCACCTGCAGCGGTGTTGGTTGTTAAAAATGCAGAAACTGCCAAACTATTTGCACCAAGAGCAGACCCTGCATTAAAACCAAACCAGCCAAACCACAACAAGCCGGTTCCAATTAATACATAAGGGATATTTGCTGGTGGAATTTCTCTGTGTTCGATATGAGTTTTTCTACGTTTTAGTACAATTGCTCCTGCAAGTGCGGCCATACCTGCTGAAATGTGCACAACGGTTCCGCCCGCAAAATCTAAAACACCCATTTTAAATAGAAGGCCTTCGGGATGCCATGTCCAATGGGCAAGCGGAGAATAGACAAACAACGCAAAAAGAACGATGAATAAAATATAAGAAGTAAATCTAATACGCTCGGCAACTGCCCCAACTACCAAACCAGGCGTAATAATGGCAAACATCAGTTGAAAAACTGCGAACAATGAAAGTGGAATGGTAGCTGCCAAAGGCCAAGAAGGGCTAGAATTTACTCCATGGAAAAACAGGTAAGTCATCGGGTTGCCTATTAGGCCGTGAATCGAATCGCCAAATGCAAGGCTAAAGCCAACAACCACCCATAATACTGTTATTACACCGGCTGCGACTACACTTTTTATCATGGTAGATAAAATGTTCTTCCTGTGCACCATGCCACCGTAAAAGAAGGCGAGGCCAGGAGTCATAATAAAAACTAGGGCGGTAGCGATAAGCACGAAGGCAATGTCTGGACCACTGTATTTACCCTCATCAAAATTGGGCAATAAGGGCACAAAAAGGGCTGCAACTGCGAAAATAGACAGGATAGCAAACGGACCCCACTGGTTGAATAATTTTTTAGCCATGATTTTTAATTCTGTTTAGTAGTTTTTTAAAATTTCTGCTAAATTATAAATTAATTTCAAAAAATGTTATTAAATAATTCACTAAACACGCAAAAAAATAAAAAAAACAAATTTTTAAAGCGAAATACACTTTAAATTTCAATAAAATATAGAATTCATCTTAAAAAGATAACATTTTAATTAAAATAATACGTGATTTCTATAAAACAACTATAAATCATGAAAATTATTTCAGCCCAATCTAGAAGCCAAATTTTCAGAAAATGCTGATTGATTAATCTTAAATATCCTACCTTTTAAAGCAACTTTCTTAATTCCAAGCACAAAAAAGTAAACGACACTAATTATGAGAGACACTGCAACACCTACAATAATTGCGACTTTGGCAATATTTTGAAATTGCTCATTTTTAAACGCCAGCATACCGGTAAAAATAGACATGGTAAAACCGATACCAGCTAAGACTCCCATACCTATAATTTGATTCCATGAAGTATTCTTCGGCAAATTAGCGAGCTTGAACGCCACCATAAGTCTGCTAAATAAGAAAATGCCAAGAGGCTTGCCTATTACCAACCCGGCAATAATCCCCATAGCTAATGGACTTTCTAGTGATTTGGCAAATTCTTTGGGCAATAATATAGCTGTATTAGCCAAAGCGAACAATGGAAGTATTAAGAAATTTACGTAGCCATGAATAGCGCCCTCTATCTTGGGCAAAATATTTATTGGCAAGGCAAATGCAACCAGAACCCCAGCAATACTTGCCTCGATACCAGAATTAAATATCGCCAGCCACAATAATAGAGACAAAACAACATGAATGGCGCCAAATTTTACCTTTAAATAATTTAAGAACAAAAGACTGCTAAATAATAAACCTGCAATAGAGAGAAATATCAAGTTTAAATGTTCTCCATAAAACAACGCTATAACTAGAATTGCTCCCAAATCATCAATAATTGCTAAAGCCATAAGCAATACTTTTAGAGCAATAGGCACCCGTTTCCCCAGCAAGGAAGCAATTCCAAGAGAGAAAGCAATATCTGTTGCTGTTGGGATTCCCCAACCATTGGCATATTCTGTATGAATGTTGAATGCGAGAAAAACAAGCGCAGGAACAACCATACCGCCCAAAGCTGCGCCAAAAGGTAACGAAGCTTTTTTAAACGTTGATAACTCCCCACTAATTAACTCGCGCCTAATTTCCATTCCTGCCATTAGAAAAAAGAAGGCCATCAAAAAATTGTTAATCAAACTTTTAAAATTCTCAGGCAAACTGATTGTAGAATTTTCTGGCACCCAAGTAGACGACCAAATATTTTTATAGATAGATTCTAAGTTAGCGCTGTTTGCCAAAAACAAAGAAAGCAACGTGCAAACGATTAACATCACGCCCGTAAAGCGGGTATCATTAATTAATAATTTTAAGGGATTCAATATTTTTTTCATCAAGATTTATTTTATTTAAAACACCTGGTGCTTGGAGGCAACCAGGTATTTATTTATCTAATCTACGTAACCTAGAACGCCCATTTCTGGAATATCTAGCCCACCAATCTCATCTTCTGGATTCACTCTGATAGGAGTAATTTTATTTGATATCTTGAAGAAAAAATACATCACAACAAAAACAAAGATGCAGCAGGTAACCACACCTATTAGCTGAGCAAAAAACTGACCTGAATCTCCGTAGAACCAGCCCGTAACATTCCCTTTTACGCCATTCCAACCATCACCGTAAGAACCGTCTGCAAATAAACCTAATGCCAAGCAACCCCATGCGCCATTTGCACCATGCACGGCAAAGGCACCCACAGGATCGTCGATTTTAAGTTTTACATCAAGAAAATTATACACATAGACTACTAGAACACCCGCTACCGCACCAATTATTACAGACGATAACGAATTTACAAAGGCACAAGGCGCAGTTATTGCTACCAAGCCAGCTAACAAGCCATTGCAAAGCATCCCTGGATCTGGTTTTTTACGTTGAATATATAATATAGCAAGGGTGGCCAATGTTGCTGCAGTTCCAGCCATCATGGTATTTACAGCAACTATAGAAATTCTAAAGTCGTTACCCGCTAAAGTGGACCCGGCATTAAAACCGAACCAGCCCAGAGCCAAAATGAATGTACCCAACAAGGCCATAGGTATACTGTGCCCGGGTATGGTGTTGACTTTGCCGTCTTTGCCATATTTACCAATTCTAGGACCTATAACAATTGCACCAGCAAGTGCGGCAACCCCGCCAACTAAATGCACTACAGACGACCCTGCAAAGTCGACATCTCCATGCCCTAAGCCAAAATTTGTTCCCAAAGCTGCTAACCAGCCTCCGCCCCATACCCAGTTACCAAAAATTGGGTACACAAACATGGAAATAAAAAAACCAAAGATTAAGAAGGACTTAAAAGACCATCTCTCTGCCATTGAGCCAGTTGGGATGGTTGCAGTAGTATCCATAAATACCATTTGAAACAAGAATAATGCATACACACCTACGTCATAAACCTTACTATTTAGGAAAAATCCGGCATAACCTATAATCCCAAAATCATGACCGAAAAGCGATATTACATATTCGTGCGGAATAACACCCGGAGCTCCACCCAGACTTGCTGCGTTTAGACCGCCCCCAAACATAAAGGCGAAACCACATATCCAAAAACCCATCATACCCACCGCATAAACTAGAAAATTCATTCCCATGGTATGAGCAACATTTTTCTTTTGGGTAAAACCTGTTTCAACAAGCGCAAAACCAGCTTGCATAAACATTACCAAAAACCCAGCAATAAGAGTCCACATAATATTTGTAGCAATCTTATTGTGCCCAACGGCGGCAGCTACTTCGTTTGAAGTCGGGGATCCAGGTTTGGCAGCAGCAATATCTGCTATACCGCCCGTATGAGCACCGGTGGGATCTTGAGCAAAAATATTGCTACAACTAAAAAGCACAACTACCAAGGTTAAAATCATACCGTAAACCAGGTATGAGGGAATTTTCTTCTTTAGGTTTTTTAATTTCATAGTTTTTTCAGTTTAAATGATTTGATTTTAAAATTTTAACAAGTATTAACCTTAATTTTTGATAAAACTACTAATTATTGTAATTAATTAATAATAAAAAAATATAAATTACATGATTAATAACTTTTTTATAAAAATAATAACAAAAAACTATATTTTTTTACACCAAATCTTATTATTATAATATTTATTTGTGTTTTTTATAATTATTTTAATATTATTTTAGTAAAAATATAAAATAAACTTAATATTTATTACAACAATCAGATAAAAAATGAATAAAAACAAGAAAATCTCACAAATATTGTGAGATTTTAACTAAAATAATATTTATTTTAGGTTTTTATATAAATTTAGAGCCTTGAACGACTCCTCTACGCTCTAACTCCTTATCTATGTAAGATTGAATAGCAGATTTATTTAGTCCCCAGTTCGGTGCAATGAGTAAATCCCAATCGGAGATACCAAATAGACGCTGTATTACAATATCCGGTCGTAGCTTGGGTATTAATTTGCAGAGCAAGTCTGTATATTCTTCGAGAGAGAATAGTTTGAAAGGATTTTTTTTGTATTTGGCGCCCATTATGGAACCATCTACTATATGCAAATGATGAAATTTAACAAACTTAATTTGCGGAAAGCGATTTATCTCATCAATGTAAGCCAACATCATTTCTTCGGTTTCCCATGGAAAACCAAAGATTGTATGCACGCAAAGATCTAACTTAGAATTATCTAAAAGTTTAACGGCCGCTACAAATTCTGCATGACTACATCCTCTGTTTATTTGGTTGAGGGTTTCATCATATATAGATTCCATGCCCATTTCTAAGTCTACATCAAACCTATCAGAATAACTTTCTAAAAGCGCGACTTTTTCGGCATCAATACAATCTGGGCGAGTGCCCACAGAAAAACCGACAACATTTTCTGTGTTTACAGAAAGAGCTTCATCATACATCATCTTTAAATAATGCACTGGTGCGTAGGTATTGGTGTTAGGCTGAAAATAAACGATAAATTTATCTGCCCTGTAGGAGGCCTTAGCTCTCCTCATCCCCTCTTCTAGCTGTTCTTTAATCGTCGGCAATTTTCTAGATGGTTCTGGCGTAAAGGAATCTACATTGCAATAAGTGCACCCTCCAAACCCCTTACTGCCATCACGATTTGGGCATGTAAAACCTCCATCTACAATTACCTTAAATACGCGTTGCCCATTATACTTCTCGCGGAGATGCGCACCGTAACCTTTATACCCTTTTATACCTAAATCTACTTGTGTGCCCATTTGTTGCAAAAGTAAGCAAATACTCTCAGGTATTAAATTAAGTCTACCCCGACGCCTGCATCCGTATATCGTAAATTAGAAAAAAGGTTAACAAGAGAAAAATTCGTTTGTAAAAAACTATCTCAATAGGTAAGAATTAAAGCATGATATTTCTAAAAAATCAAACAAAAGAGCCATAAAACCTTACCAAACGCTGGTTCTTTAATTTTTTTATAGCATCTTGGCAAATTGACCGGAATCAAAAAAAACATAAATTTGTAGAATGTACCCTTGGCGTAAAGTTTAGAGACATAGCGCCAAATGGTACTGTGTATGGCGGGCCGATGTATTATCTTACAAAGGGATTAAAAGAGAAAGGCCTTACAAATCTGGGTAAATTTTTAGCAGTCGTTTTTGCAATCTTCGTTATAGGCGCAACGATGTAAAAAATTTATAGAAACTTAACGCTTGCAAAACTGCATAGTCTCAACTAACGAATGAAACTAATAAATTAAACTTTCTCTACCTTTTTGGTTATATAATAAATAGGAATTCCTGCCAACATAATAGCAACGCCCCAGCCGCAAGTGCTTGTTTTAAAAATAAGCAAAGCGATGCATATTGCTGTGGCAACGACGATGTAGACACTAGGCAGAAATGGATACCCAAAGGCTTTGTAGGGCCTATCTGCATCTGGCATTTTTTTGCGAAGAATAAAGATGCCTATAATTGTTAGTATGTAGAAGATCAATACTATGATGATCACAAAATCTAGCAAATCGCCATATTTACCCGTAAGACAAAGTGCTGAAGCCCAAAAACACTGGATCCAAAGCGCCCATGCAGGAACTTCAAATCGGTTAAGTACACCAGCTTTCTTAAAAAACAGCCTATCTTTCGCCATGGTATAGTATACCCGCGCGCCTGCCATAATTAAGCCGTTGTTGCAAGCAAAGGTAGAAACCATAATCATCACGGCGATAACAATCGTTCCTTGCGCACCAAAAACTGGTTGTGCGGCAGCAACAGCAACCCGATCATCTGCAGCAGTGGCTATTTGTTGAAGAGGCAAAACTGCCACATACATTATATTGGCCAAAATATAAATTAAACTCACTATAAATGTGCCTAAAAATAAACTTAAACCCACGTTACGTTGCGGGTTTTTTATTTCGCCTGCAATAAAAGTTACACCATTCCAAGCATCGCTACTAAATAAAGAGCCAACCATTGCGGCGGCAATCCCCGAGACTAGAGCCTTCCCTCCAATGGCAGACCAAACTCCAGCTTTCAAATCGAAAGATCTTGGACTCCATGCATTTGCCCAATTTGCATTCCAGATATCGGCTTTTGCAGCTAAAGTAAATCCAAAAATAATTAACCCGAATAAAGACAGGATTTTGATGATGGTTAACACCGTCTGTAAAATCTTACTGTCTTTAACCCCCCTACTGTTTATGTAGGTTAACAAAACAATGGTACCGATAGATACCAATTGAGCTGCATTTAAACTGAATGATCCTGCTGAAAATAAAATATGTTTATCGCTAACCGGCGAATAAAGATAGGCGGCGAATTTGGAAAAAGCCACGCCCACCGCAGCAATGGTACCCGTTTGTATCACTGCAAAAAAACTCCATCCAAACAAAAAGGCAACCAATTTATTATAAGCTTCTTTAAGGTAAACGTATTGACCGCCTGCATTAGGAAACATTGCGCTAAGCTCGCCATAGCTAACGGCAGCTATCATGGTTACAATAGCGGTAACAATCCAAATGGCAATTAACCAGCCCGCAGAGCCAACCTGCCTTACAATATCTGAACTCACAATAAATATACCCGAGCCGATCATAGACCCGACTACCAGCATTGTGCCGTCAAAGAGGCCTAACGCACGTACAAAAGAGTGTTCTTCAGATTGCTTTTCCATTGGTTGTTGGTTTGTGCTAAATTATTTAAAAATTTAATCATTTCACTTTTTGGGCAAAAATTTATAAAAAATAATTTATTTTGCCCCTTGTAAGATTTGCTAGCTCTAGTAAAATAATTTATTACCTTGCTAAGCTTTCTTAAAATAACAAACGAGTTACCTTGATCAACGCAATCGTTCTTAAAAAAAGCTTTAATATTTTTTACCTTTTATGATTTCGAAAATAACCTTAACCAAATATTACACAATAATTTAACTATGGATTTTTTACAACAGAATTTAATTTATACCATTCCTGCACTTGGACTTGTAGGTATTCTGGTAATGCTCTTTAAAAGCGCTTGGGTGAGCAAACAAGATGCGGGCGATGCCACTATGCAAGAACTGGCAGGCTACATTGCCGATGGAGCTATGGCTTTTTTGAAGGCCGAATGGCGTGTGCTTAGTATTTTTGTAGTGATTACCGCTGCGCTTTTAGCCTACTCTGGTTCCATTACCGAAATTAAAGGAATAGCTATGCATTCTAGCTGGATCATTTCAATTTCGTTTATCATTGGCGCAGTTTTATCGGCAACAGCCGGATATATTGGAATGAGAGCGGCCACAAAAGCAAATGTGCGCACCACTCATGCAGCAAGAACGAGCTTAAAAAAGGCATTGAAAGTGTCGTTTACTGGCGGCACGGTAATGGGTTTAGGAGTAGCAGGATTGGCTATTTTAGGCTTGGGAAGTTTGTTTATCATATTCTTAAAAGTTTTTAACGTGGTTACCGTAGATAGCAGCGAAATGAGAACTGCTATCGAGGTGTTAACTGGATTCTCACTTGGAGCAGAATCTATTGCGTTATTTGCACGCGTTGGCGGAGGAATTTACACTAAGGCAGCAGATGTTGGTGCCGATTTGGTTGGAAAAGTAGAAGCCGGAATTCCAGAAGATGATGTTAGAAACCCTGCAACCATTGCAGATAATGTAGGAGATAACGTAGGCGATGTGGCTGGTATGGGCGCAGATTTATTCGGAAGCTATGTAGCTACAATTCTAGCAACGATGGTTTTAGGACAAGAGGTTGTCTTAAAATCGGCAGATAAGTTTGGCGGCATGTCGCCGATTCTATTGCCTATGGTAATTTGCGGTCTTGGCATTTTGTTTTCCATTGTCGGAACCTTGTTTGTAACCATAAAAGACGAAAATTCTAGCGTGCAAAATGCCTTAAACCTTGGTAATTGGTCGTCTATTCTAATTACCGCAATTGCCTGCTATTTTATAGTAACCTGGATGTTGCCAGATACACTTGTATTAAGAGGTTATGAATTTTCGAGCATAAACGTATATTACGCTATTCTAGTTGGGCTAGTTGTTGGCACCATAATGAGTGTGGTAACAGAGTATTTCACTGCAATGGGAAAAGGCCCGGTAAATTCAATCATTCAACAATCATCTACCGGGCATGCCACAAATATTATTGCCGGCTTAGCTGTAGGAATGAAATCTACGGTAATTCCAATTTTGGTATTGGCAGGTGGCATTATGGCTTCGTATCATTTTGCGGGCCTGTACGGAGTTGCCATTGCAGCCGCGGGTATGATGGCAACCACAGCAATGCAACTGGCAATTGATGCCTTTGGCCCAATTGCAGATAATGCAGGTGGAATCGCAGAAATGAGTCAACTGCCACCAGAAGTGAGAGAACGTACGGATAATTTAGATGCAGTTGGAAATACTACTGCAGCTACCGGAAAGGGCTTCGCTATTGCTTCTGCAGCGCTTACTTCTTTGGCCTTGTTTGCTGCATTTGTAGGCATTGCTGGCATCTCTTCCATAGATATTTATAAAGCACCAGTTTTGGCAGGCTTATTTGTAGGCGGAATGATTCCATTTATATTTTCTGCGCTTTGTATACAAGCAGTTGGTAAAGCAGCCATGGACATGGTCCAGGAAGTTCGCCGCCAATTCCGCGACATACCGGGTATTATGGAATATAAGGCAAAACCAGAATATGATAAATGCGTTGCCATCTCTACCAAAGCCTCTATTAGAGAGATGATGATGCCTGGTGCAATTGCACTTATTACGCCAATTATTATAGGTTTTATTTTCGGCCCAGAGGTTTTGGGTGGTTTGCTTGCAGGTGTAACTGTTACCGGTGTGTTAATGGGGATCTTTCAAAGTAACGCAGGTGGTGCTTGGGATAATGCAAAAAAATCTTTTGAGCAAGGTGTAATGATTAATGGAGAAATGCACTACAAAAAATCAGAACCGCACAAAGCTTCGGTTACTGGAGATACTGTTGGCGATCCATTTAAAGATACGTCTGGTCCTTCCATGAACATTTTAATCAAACTAATGTCTATCGTGTCGCTGGTTATCGCCCCTTATATTGCTGTAAAAAGTGATGTAAAGGTAGAAGGAGTGAAAATTAAAACTGAAATTGTTTCTCCAAATTCAACCGCTAAAACAATTATCATCAAAAAACAAGTTGTTGCAAGCAAGGTAGAGGTTGGATCTGCAAAAATAGATTAAGAGCAAAACAACCAATTCAGTTACTTAAAAACCAGGAAAAAACTGCAAGAAACTTGCCAGATAGGGAGCTCAATAGAGAATCCCTATTTTTTTTACCAACTTTTTTATTTACGTTTGAAACTATCGAAAACTAAAACCGACAAAACTATATGAGCTTATTTGCAAAAAAATCAATTGCAGTTTTACTAGAGGAAGCTTCGGAATCAGAAAAATCACTTAAAAGAACCCTCTCAGCCGGATCGCTGGTCGCCTTGGGAATTGGAGCTATTATTGGCGCAGGTCTCTTTGTACGTACAGCATCAGCTATCGCACAGAATGCAGGGCCATCTGTAACTTACGGATTTTTACTCGCATCCTTAGGTTGTGCTTTCGCGGGATTGTGCTACGCAGAACTTTCTTCATCTATTCCAATTGCGGGTAGTGCATACACGTATACTTATGCAACCATGGGCGAATTAATGGCCTGGATTATTGGTTGGGATTTAATTCTAGAATATGCGGTAGGTGCCGCGACTGTTGGTATTGCCTGGGCAGAATATTTTAACAATTTATTGGTTGAAGTACTTCATGTGAGCCCCGTCCCCTATCAATGGTGCCACTCTCCTTTTCAAACTAGCGTAGACGGAGTGAGCGGTATTGCAAATCTGCCGGCCTTATTCATTGTAACCATAATAAGTTTACTTTTAATTAAAGGAACACAAGAATCTGCTTTTGTTAATGGAATCATTGTTATTGTTAAAGTAGCCATTGTCATATTAATTATCGGGTTTGGCTGGAATTACATCAACCCAGTTAATCATACTCCTTTTATCCCGGAGGCAACTCAATATACAGATAGAGAAGGATTAACCTTTAATTATGGAGGTTTTTGGGGGATTTTGGGTGCAGCAGGCACGGTATTTTTTGCTTTTATAGGTTTTGATGCCGTTAGTACCGCAGCTCAGGAAACGAAGAATCCAAAAACAGCTATGCCAATTGGAATTTTGGGATCTCTTGTCATTTGTACAATATTGTACGTGTTGTTTTCTTATGTTTTAACTGGCCTCGCTCCAGTAGAGTTCTTTAGAACCAGTGGAAAAGAAGCTTCTGTAGTAGCGGCAATAAACGTCTATATGCCGGGCTATCATTGGTTAGGAACCTTAGTAACCATTGCTATTTTAGGTGGCTTTTCTTCTGTAATATTGGTAATGCTTTTAGGCCAAAGTAGGGTGTTTTATTCTATGAGTACCGATGGGTTAATGCCAAAAATGTTTAGCGATCTACACCCAAAGTTTAAAACTCCTTACAAAGCCAGTTTAATGATCTTGGTGTTGGTAGCGCTCTTTGCTGGTTTTGTTCCTGGTGACATTGTTGGAGATATGACCAGCATTGGAACTTTGTTTGCCTTTATATTAGTTTGTATAGCTGTGCTGGTTTTACGTAAAACAGAACCCAACATGAAGAGAGAGTTCAAAACACCTTGGGTACCTTTTGTACCCATTATGGGAATTTTGACTTGTACAGCGATGATTGCCGGACTGCATTGGTCTAACTGGTTAAGGTTACTCGGTTGGTTGGCTATAGGCTTTGTAATATATTTCACATACAGCAAAAAGCATTCTGTATTGGGCAAAACTGGTAAAACGGTTGAACCAAAAGACCCACCTAAACCAGAGTACCCAGAGATATAATAAAAAACATTAAGGCCTTCGCGACATGCGGAGGCCTTTTCTTTTTAACGATTATTTTTTTCTTCGAGTTCTTTCCCTTTTTTTCCAGCCTTTTTTTAGTTTCTTATAGGATTTCTTATCTACTTTGCTCTTTTTCTTGCTTCGCGATACGCCTTTTTTCTTACGTGCGTTTATGTTGTTTACTAAAGAGTTTTTAACGCCTAATTTATTTTTCTTCGCTTTTTTCTTAGATTTTTTTGTCTCCTTTTTCGAATTACTTTTCTTAGATTTTTTAGCCATGACGATTTTTATCCTTTAAACATTAATTTTGAAAAATAGTTCTTTCGGAATAAATGGCCTTTCGAAAATTGTATCAAAAAAGCAAAACACATCTCAGGTGTGTAAGTTGGAAACCATTTTAAAAAATTGCGTCCACGAAGAAAGTTTGTTTATGTCGAGTAAAAAAACTAAATCACAATAAACGAAAGTTTATAAATTTGGTTAAAATAGACTGGAATCCTTTTTTTTAAAGAAACATTAATGGCAGGTTAGTGATATGCTCAACTTGCAAAGTTTTTAACTTGCACCTTTATTGTTCTTCCCCAATAAACCTAGCAACAAACATGGTGTCGGCGGCCTGTTCATATCCTTTCATAAGTTCCATGCGCTCCAATTTTAGCGACAGGTTATTTACGCAGTATGTTACTATTTGTTCGTTTTCTTCTGCAAATGCCGAACATGTTATATAAATAAGAGGCTTGCCTGGTTTTAAATATTTCGACACATTTGTAAGAATACTTTTCTGAATTTTAGCGTATTGAGCAATCTTATTTTCATCAAAAAAACTGAGCATTTCTGGCGTTCGCCCCCAAGTACCAGAGCCGGTGCAGGGTGCATCTACAATAATTCCATCAAATTGATAATGATGTAAAATCTGCGCGTTGTTTACTAGCAGATCTAACTCTTTCCGTTGATATTTTTTCAACCCAGCAAGGCGAAAGCGAGTTTCTAAATTCTCTAAAACCTGCGGACGGAGATCGCTTACCAATAAATCTATTTCTTGTTCTAGGCTATGAAGAAGTAAGCTTTTACCGCCAGATGCCGCACAGCAATCCCACCACTTGTCGTGTTTTACTGGCTTAAAATAAAGACCAGTCTGTTGCGATGAAAAATCTTGCACCTGATAAGTTCCGGCTTCTAGCACATGATCTAGTTTAGTGCCATTTAAAAATGCTAAAGTTGTAGAAGTAATCTGTTCGAACGCAATTTCTCCGGTTTCTAAGCGATTTAACACACCTGTCTTATCCGATTCTCGCACACGAATAAATAATTTCGGCTGAACAAAAAACGAGCTGTAAAAAGCATTAGCTGCTAGGCT
Source organism: Pedobacter sp. UYP30 (assembly GCF_040547165.1). Classification (NCBI taxonomy): domain Bacteria; kingdom Pseudomonadati; phylum Bacteroidota; class Sphingobacteriia; order Sphingobacteriales; family Sphingobacteriaceae; genus Pedobacter; species Pedobacter sp. UYP30. The sequence continues at coordinate 28,059 of NZ_JBEPPD010000019.1, forward strand.
TTCTGAAAGCTTTGCATTAAATGGGAAGACATCGCTCAAATCAAAATCGGCATATTGTGATGCAATGATTGCCAACTTCTCATCTAAAGGTAAAGAACACTTGTCTATAAGAGCTGGCAAATTACCTTCGACAACCAAACTCAGATCACAGTGGCACAAAAAATCGGCAACGGCAAGTCTTTCATGCACCGCTAAATATCTCAAGGATTTCCCCAATCTAAAAAAACTGTAAATGTACCTGGTTGCCCATCTTCTATCTGACGAGCCCATTTGTTTATTTTTCCTGTAATAAACAGGTAAAAAACGATGTAAAGGCATTAGGCCATCATACGCGGCCAAGATTTGATCGAATGCTCTAAGCTGATGTTCTAACTTCATGAATCAAATTTGAAATAAACATAACAGATGACATTGGTTAGTTTACAACCTCAAGAGAAAAATTATGATAACGCAACAACATTACGTGGGTATTTACATAGCCAGTTTTTGGATTGTATACAAAATTGAAACTGTTGTGCAAACCTTTATAAGAATCTTTGGTGATGTATTCGCGGTAATCGGCACCATGTTTGGCCAACAATCTTCCAACATAAAAACCAACATCAAATCCCTTAAACGCATATTCGCCAGGTTCGAAACCGTAACGAGCGCGATAACCCTTTATAAACTTTACAACACTACTGCTTTTGTAATCTATTTTATAAGAGCTAGTAAGAATGGTGTTTAAATTTTCGAGCTGATCTATCGGATAATTTTGCTTCAACCAAACAGGATGGCCGAACAGGTTGATGTCGTACTTTGTTCGAGGGTTATTTTTTAAACGAAACAACTTTTCTATGGTGGGCAAAACAAAAGCCCTATCGGCAGATGTTACCACTACTGCATATTTTTTTCCTTTAACCATATTTCTTTCAAAAGCATAGGTTGAAGGATATTCCTGTAGAATAAATCGACTTCCTGATGCCTGTTTAAAAAAATTTCTAATTGGCGCCGCAAAATTTTCATCAGCGGTTTTCTTGGTATTAATTAACACCACAATGGTATTTGCAGGCTCGTAGTGTTTTGAAATGTATTCGGCCAATTTTGTGGCATGTTGATCTAAACTGCTTGCAATAGAAACCAAATTTGGATTGTTAAAATCTACAGGGTTTGAAGCTGCCAATGGAGAAATGATGGTTGCATGATGCGTTATGCTATACTCGGTTACGGCTTTAATTTCCTTTGGAAAAACTGGCCCAACAATCAAATCACTATTTATAAAACCTTGGTTTTTAACTAATGTGGCAATATGAGCCTGGTCATCTTCGGTGTCGAATACATTTAGTTTAAAACTTAAACCAAAAGTTGCAGCCGAATCAATCCCCATATTAAATCCCTGATAAAAATCTATGGGCATTGCATGCCGTTCTACGTCTGCCTTAGTAGCTGTTTTCAAATTTATCCTATTCAAACCGAATGGAATCAACAATGACACATTTGCTTCTGTAAAACGCTTTTTGCTCGGCTTCTTATCGTTGCTATCTTCAGTAGCTTTTTCTGTTTCCTTAGTAGTTTGCGGTGTTTTGGTTTTTTTTGTAGGACGTATTTTTGAGGAACAGCCCGCAAAAAGCATGCTTGCAACTATAAATAAAACATAAATTAGTTTAAACTTCATTATTAATTTTTTGCAAGAAGGATTCATCATTCAATTTGAAGAGCGAGCATATTTTACTCCCACTCTATTGTTGCAGGTGGTTTAGAACTTATGTCATAAACAACTCTGTTAATTCCTTTAACCTTGTTTATAATTTCATTACTTATTTTCCCCAACACGGGATAAGGCAAATGACACCAATCGGCTGTCATCCCATCTACAGATTCTACAGCACGCAGGCAAATAACGTTTTCGTACGTTCGTTCGTCTCCCATAACACCTACAGACTGCACAGGCAGAAATATAGCTCCCGCCTGCCAAACTCTATCATATAAGCCTGCAGCCTTTAGTTCTGCTATATAAATGGCATCGGCATCTTGCAAAATTGCAACTTTCTCGGCAGTAACATCGCCCAATATCCTAATCGCTAAGCCTGGTCCCGGGAAAGGATGTCTGCCTAAAATATCGTCTGCAATCCCCAAGGTTTTTCCAACACGCCTTACCTCATCTTTAAACAAAGTATTAAGTGGCTCAACAACCTTCAGTTTCATAAAATCTGGTAGGCCACCAACGTTATGGTGAGATTTTATCATTGCCGAAGGTCCGTTTACCGAGATAGATTCTATTACATCTGGATAAATAGTGCCTTGTCCAAGCCATTCTACACCACTAACTTCATGCGCAGCATCATCAAAAACCTCTATAAAAACACGGCCAATCGCCTTCCGTTTCAATTCAGGGTCTTTGACGCCTGCCAACTGACTTAAGAACCGATCTTTTGCATCTACGCCCTTTATATTTAGACCCATGTGCTTATATTGATCCAGCACCTGTTCATATTCTCCTTTGCGTAGCAAGCCGTTATCTACAAATATACAATGTAAGTTTTTGCCTATTGCTTGGTGAAGCAACACCGCTGCAACACTGCTATCTACCCCGCCAGATAATCCCAAAACTACCTTATCGTCTCCTATTTTCTCTTTTAAATTTGCTATTGTTGTTTCGATAAAGGCTGCAGAAGTCCAATTTTGGCTGCAACCACAAATATCTACCAAAAAGTTTTCTACCAATATTTTGCCCTCTATGCTGTGGGTTACCTCTGGATGAAATTGTATTGCGTAGGTTTGTGAATCTTTAATTTGGAACGCCGCTACCTGTACGTTATCTGTACTTGCAATAAGTTCAAACTCGGCAGGCACCTGCTTAATGGTATCTCCGTGGCTCATCCAAACCTGAGAATCTATATGGATGTTCTTAAAAAGCTTATTCTCTTGATTTAACCAAGTTAACTTTGCCCTTCCATATTCTCTTATAGATGATGGTTGCACCTCGCCACCCATTTGCTGGGCAAAATACTGTGCACCATAGCAAACAGCCAGTACAGGATATTTTAAATGAAAAGCAGATAAATCTACTTGCGGGGCATCGGCCTGTCTAACGGAATATGGACTTCCAGACAGAATGACGCCCTTTACCGAGTCATCAAACTCTGGTATATTGTTAAATGGATAAATCTCGCAATAAACGTTTAGTTCGCGCACTCTACGTGCAATCAGCTGGGTATACTGCGAACCGAAATCGAGGATGATGATTTTTTCAAGCATGGGCAAAGCTACCAATTTGCAGGGAGATTTTATAAATAATTTCTCAGGTGAAGGCTGGAGTTGGGGAGTTGTTGATGCGGGGAGTCGTTGTCTCGTGGAGTCATTAAGTCGTTGGGATTGCCGATTAAACAACTAAAACGCTACGCCTAAACAACTAACTGCCTTACTTCTACCCCAAATTTCTGTAGAAAATCTACGCCTTCATCACTTTGCAACCCTTTATACGCAGCATAAGATTTAGAATAATAAACTAATTTAATCCCAGAGGAGAGAATTAGTCTTGCACAGGCTATGCAAGGCGAGAGCGTAGTATATAAGGTTGCCCCTTCTACTTTAGCACCATTTTTTGCTGCATACAAAATGGCATTTTGCTCTGCGTGTAAGGCCAAAGAGCAACTGCCCTTGCTATCTCTAGCACAACCATCGTTTGGCCATTCCTCATCGCAATTGTGCGTACCCGCTGGTGGCCCATTGTAGCCAATGGATATTATGCGCGTGTCTTTGGCAAGCACAGCGCCCACATGTGCCCTCACACAATGCGAGCGGTCGGCCAATTCCATGGCCAACTTCATATAGATTAAATCGAAACTTGGCTTCTCCATAATAAAAAAAGCCACGGCATTTATCCGTGGCTATACATTTAACTTAAATTCTTAGTGTCCGCCGGCAACCTTTTGATCGAAACTGATCCCTTGTTTTCGCAGCAGACCGGCTACACGCCAGCCATAAAACGCTAAATAGCTAAAACAAATTACTCCAACAAAATAACTGTATTGGATACCGGTAAATTCTGAAATATAACCTTGGAAAAAACTAACTAAGCCACCGCCCATAATCATCATAATCAAGAAACTACTTCCTTGACTGGTATGCTTGCCCAGTCCGCTTACTGCTAGGGTAAAGATACAAGGCCAAAGCGTGCTACAAAACAATCCAACGCTCGTAAAAGCATAAACACTTACCATCCCAGAGGTAGTCATACCTATCATTGTTGATAAAATACCAAATGCAGAAAATATAACCAGCATACGTGCAGGATTTCCTTTGCTGGCAAAGTCAGCCCCAATTAACACAAGTATGACTAGTGCATAAATATAAAAATGGCTTAACTCATGTTTGGCAATAGCGTTAACAAGTAAGAATACACCAAAGGCCAAGTAAGGTGCAACAAACCTTAAAATCTTTTGTTTAGTCATGTCATTTGTGAAAGCCTCCACAGCTCCAGTCCAGCGGCCAATCATTAAACTAGCCCAGTACAACGAAACGTACGGCGCAATATCTTTAATGTCAAAACCTAACTTTGTTTCCATGTAAGCAGGTAAATTACTTGCTGTAGAAACTTCCACACCTACATACAAGAAGATGGCGACCATACCCAAAGCCAGTTGAGGATAATTTAGTGCAGAGCCCTTTATTTTGACATCTTTATCTTCAGTTTCTAACAAAGCTGGCTTATCTGGCAATGAAGAGAATTTCAAGAAAACCGCCACCGCTAAAAATGCAACACCCAAAACCAAGTATGGAATTTTAACGCTTTCTATACTAATCGTAGTACTACCTGTACCTACTGACCCAAAAATGGCAAAGCTGACAATTAGAGGGCCAATGGTAGTACCAAAATTATTGATACCTCCTGCCATAATTAGCCGCTGTGATCCTGTTTTTAGTGGGCCTAAAGCAATGGCTAAAGGATTTGCTACAGTTTGCTGTAAAGAAAAACCAAGCGCAACTATAAATAACCCAGATAACATTAAAGGAAAAGAATGCAGGTTTGCAGCCGGATAAAACAATAGCGTTCCTAATGCTGAGATGCCCAGCCCGAGCGCTAAGGAATTTTTATATCCCAAGGTATTTACAATGTCTTTGCCCATAACTACCGAGATACCGTTGTAAATGAGCGCGCCCACGGTATATGCAATATAGAAAGCGAGCGACACCAATTGGCTCTCTGCCTGGGATAGATTAAAAGCTTGCTTAAAAACGGGAATTAAAATGTCATTACTGGCCGCTACGAAGCCCCAAAAGAAAAAAACTGTAGCTAATGGAATAAACTGTGCCCACTTGGTCTGTGTTTGGTCTGAATTCATGGTTTATATAAAGGTTTTACGCCGATAAACTTAGATAAAAAAAACGTAAATCGTTTAATCTGTTACGTAATTATTAAAATAAAAATTAATGTTTTTAGCTATAAAATTGCATATTCGCACTTAAACAAAAGAAACAGTAAATGTTCGAAGCCATTTTATTGGGTATAGGTGCTGGGTTAATTTCGTCCTTTTTAACTGGCCCGGTGTTCTTTGCCATGATAAAGACCAGTATAGAAAAAGGTTTCAAAGCTGGTTTTTCCTTGGCTATCGGGGTAATTGTAAGCGATGTTATCTTAATTGCCATTGTACTTTTTGGAACGCAATTTTTTGAATACAAAGCTGAGTTTGACAAATATGTAGGTATTATTGGTGGCGTTTTTTTACTTGCCGTAGGCATTTATTATCTCGTATCTAAACTTACGGTAAACTATAAAAACAGGTTAGAGAAAATAAACAAACGCGGCTATTTGATAAAGGGTTTTTTGATGTGCATCCTTACGCCTTCTACTCTTATGTTCTGGATTATTGTTAGCGGAATTATTTCTGTAAAGCTAAACAACAAGCTCGACGAAAAGTTGCTGTGCTTGTTTATTGCGATGGCAACCCAGTTAAGTATAGATGGCGGCAAGTGCTATTTCTCTAGTAAATTGAGGTACAAAATTAAAGAAGGCGCACTTAAAAAGCTTAACAAAATAGCCGGAGTTATCATTATTCTATTTGCCATTTGGCTAATTGTAAAGACTTATTTAAAGTTCTACTAGGCTAAGTGAAGTGATACGTTGTACGTTTTGAGTTGTACGAAACACCTCTTCTGGCGCAAATTTAAAGCCAAAGGCAAAAGCTATCGCAGACTGCGCTTTTAAGAGACCTTGATGAAATATTGAGCTATCAAAATAAGATTGTTTTAGAAAAGTCCATTTAGACTTTTTATTGGGTGTCAAACCAAATAAAAATTTGCGCTTAATCTTATAGATTATGCTAATTAAATACCCCGGTCTGCGACAACCCCTCTGAAAGAAGGGAATTTCCCTCATATCTTTTATTGTGAGAAACTCTAAATTTTCGAATCTAGACTTATCCCGTAAAACGACTAATTTTTTCCTTCGCATTAGTCTTTCAGCGTGTGGCTTTAGACTCTTTTCTTTGCTCCTTATTCGTTGTCCTAGTACGCCCCACCAATCCTCAACACTCGTATCTGCTCCGTGCCTTTGTTCGTTACAAGTTAAACAGAGATTGCTTCATACCTCGCAATAACGCGGTATGAATAAGGAATTAAGTCTTTCAACTAGCTCCAAAACAATTCGACCCTCAACCTCAGTCTTAGCCTTAACCTCGGTATAAACCTCAATAAGCTCTCTGGTTATTTCCTTCTTTCCAATTGATAAAAGCCCTATTTACCACCTTATTACCGCCTGGAGTTGGGTAATTTCCAGAAAAATACCAATCGCCTTTGTTTTTGGGGCAGGCAACATGCAAATTTTCTAGGGTTTGATAGATTACCTCTACTTCGGCTACCGTGTCTTTTGGAGTAATGATTTCCGCTATCTTCTTAGAGATTTCTTCGGGTGAAAACGACTTGTAAATTTCTTTAACATGGTTTATAATTTCTTCTTTGGGCAACAACATAGATTCGATGCATTTTTGGTACACATCTTCTATTAATTGCCACATCCCACGTTCGGTAAGCAACTGAATTGCTGCATCAAAAGCTACAAATTGTCCCATACGGCTCATGTCTATGCCATAACAATCTGGGTAGCGAATTTGCGGTGCAGAAGAAACAATGATGATTTTTTTGGGATGCAGACGATCCACAATCTTAATGATGCTCTGCTTTAACGTGGTGCCTCGCACAATAGAATCGTCTAACGCAACTAGCGTATCTTGCATATTTCTTACAATGCCATAAGTTGTATCATACACATGGGCCACCATTTCTCCGCGATCTGCATCTTGCGCAATAAAGGTGCGGAGTTTAACGTCTTTTACCGCGAGTTTCTCTACCCGTGGGTTTATAGACAACAACTCGTCTATCTCTTCGTCGCTCAGCTCATTACGCTTTTCTAGCATCGTCTTTTTCTGATGATTGCGCACATATTCATGCACCCCCTCTACCATTCCAAAGAAAGCAACCTCTGCCGTGTTTGGAATGAAAGAAAAGACAGTATTTTTTAAATCGTACTTTACAGCACTTAAAATCTGGTCGCAAAGCAACTGGCCAAGTTTTTTACGTTCCCTATAAATTTCTACATCGCTACCTTTAGAAAAATAAATGCGCTCGAAAGAACAAGAAAGCCTCTCTGTGGGCTCGCGAAACTGCTCCATGCTCACCTCACCTGTTTTCTTAATAATTAAGGCATGGCCAGGTTCTATTTCTTTTACATTTTTAAACTGGATATTGAAAGCCGTTTGAAGCGCAGGCCGTTCTGAAGCAGCAACCACAATCTCGTCATCGTAATAATAATAGGCTGGACGGATACCGGCAGGATCTCTCATGATGAAAGAATCGCCATTGCCCACCATACCGCAAATGGTATAGCCGCCATCCCAAGTTTTGGCAGAACGGCGCAAAATGTTTGCAATGTTTAAGTTGTTTGATATTTTCTTGGTGATTGTTACATTGTCATCGCCTTCCTTTTTGTAGGCATCAAACAACTCCTGGTTCTCATCATCTAAAAAATGCCCAATTTTTTCTAAAACCGTAACCGTATCTGCCTTTTCTTTTGGATGCTGACCAAGCTCGTACAATTGCTCTAAAAGCTCATCTACGTTGGTCATGTTAAAATTACCCGCGATAACCAAATTTCTGGTCATCCAGTTGTTCTGCCTTAAAAACGGGTGACAACTTTCTATGCTATTCTTCCCGTGGGTACCGTACCGCAAGTGTCCCATCAATACTTCACCAATAAAACTTACATTCGCTTTAAGCCACTCTGGGTCTTGCATCAGCTCTGGCTGGTTTTCTTGAATGTCTACAAATTTCTTTTGCACATATTCAAAAATGTCCGCCACTGCATTAGGAGCCATACTTCTATACCTGCTAATGTACCTATGCCCAGGCTTCATATCTAATTTAACGGTTGCAATGCCGGCGCCATCTTGCCCTCGGTTATGCTGTTTTTCCATTAAAAGATATAACTTGTTTAACCCATAAAGTGCGGTGCCGTACTTTTGGTGGTAGTAAGAAAGTGGTTTCAGTAGCCGAATAAAAGCAATTCCGCATTCGTGTTTTATCTGATCACTCATGTTGTGGTTTTAGAGCCGCAAAGGTATCTTTTTAAAACTTTACAACCTAACCAAAACAACGTTTTTACAGCAGTATGGTTTTTAGTTCTGGTTGAGGTGTGGAGACGTTTGGTCGTGAAGGTGTTGAGGCGTGGAGATGTTTAGTCGTGGAGGTGTTGGGGCGTAGAGTCGTTTGCTTGCTTACTTAAAACTTATCACGTAAAACGCACCACTTTCCCCATATCTTTCTCTAATCCAAAATTACCTTGTTTGAAGTGATTAATTCGCCAAAAAAATGGGAGCCATGTTGGTTAAAACTCGACAAATCTCCACTGGTATAAAATTTCTTTTCTCGTGTCTTACTCAGCCTTTTTTCCATTTCTGGGTGACGGGCTAAATAATCGGCCAGACTATTTGCCACAATACTTCCCTGAGATAAAATTTTAATGTTTGAAGGAAAAAAATTCTCCAATTTTGGCAAAAGCAAGGGATAATGCGTACAGGCCAACAGCACACAATCTATTGCTTCATCTTGCGCAAGTAAAGCGCTACAATATTCTTCTACAAAAAAATCAGCGCCTGGTTGTAAATACTCGTTGTTTTCTATTAAAGGCACCCACATTGGGCAACTTTGCTGAAAGACGTTTAACTCGGGGAAAAACTTTTGAATTTCTAACAAATAAGAGCCAGAATTTACTGTACCGCGTGTGCCCATAATGCCAACACTTTTGCTTTCTGTAAAACCACCTATAATTTCGGCCGTAGGCCTAATTACCCCTAACACCCTTTTATTTGGATACTTTAAGGGCAAGTCTCTTTCTTGGATGGTTCTTAGCGCTTTCGCTGATGCCGTGTTGCAAGCTAAAATAATCAACTCACAGCCCTGAGAAAAGAGCCAATCTACACACTCTAATGTATATTTATAAATAACATCAAAAGGTTGATCGCCATACGGGGATCGGGCATTGTCACCAAGGTAAATATAATCGTACGCAGGCAACCTATCTGCAATGGCTCTAAAAACAGTTAAACCTCCGTACCCAGAATCAAATATCCCAATGGGCGCATTTTGTAGCATATTTTCTAATGTTTACACGAAAACCAAAGATAAATCTTTTAAACAGCATTAGAAATCCTTTTTTAACGGCGCTGAAACCAGGTCATAAAAAAACAGGCCTAATATTAATTAGACCTGTTCTCTAAATTCAAGCAATATTTAACGCCCTATTTCTTTGGTGCTGCTGCCTTGGCGGTAGCCGAAATGCCTAGCTTTGTTTTAACCGCAGCAGTAATGTCATCTCCGCCTTCCCAATAAACCAAGTTATTTCCTCCTTGGCCATTTGCAATATCAAATACGTAAGCCAAACCTTTATCCTTAGCTACAGCAGAAATTGCGGTAGCCACTTTGGTTTGAATGGGCTGAAAAAGTTCACCCTGTTTAGTGCTAACTTCTTGAGACGCTTTTGTGCGTGCATCTGTAACACGTTTTTCTAATTCTTGCAACTCTGCACCTGCAGTTTCTAATTGTTTTCCAACTGCTTCTTTGTTGGCTTCGCTCAGGGTTTTTTGTAAAGCTTGAGCAGCCGTCATCTTGGTTTGATATTCTTTAACCATCCCATCTATTTCTGCCTGTTTTGCTTTACCTAAAGTTTCTAAGGTAGCTTGGGCGGCTTTCGCTTCTGGAAGGTTAGAAAATACTTCTTCTGAATTCAGGTGACCGAATTTTTGTTGTGCACTTGCCATATTAGTTGTTAGCATTAATACAGCGGCTACAAATAATACGTTAATTAATTTTCTCATTTCTATTATTCTTTGGTTGTGTTGTTTTCTTTTTAAAATTTAAGGGGCGAATATACTAATTATTTGTACCGGGTTTGTATCCTAATTTAACAATAACTTCTTTACTAAGATCATATCCCGTACTTGCGTAAATCATCATAGTAGATTCGCTGCTTTTGTCGAAAATAAAATCCAAGAATTTAGATTTTGCAATCTCTTTTACTGCATCAGATACCCGTTCTTGAATGGGTTTGAGCAGTTCAACTCGTTTCTGAAACAATTCTCCGCTTGGACCAAATTTCTCTCTCTGAAATTCTTTTGCTTGTTTTTCTTTCTCTATGATTTCGTTCTCACGACGTTTCCGCATATCATCGGTTAACAAAACTCTATCTGCCTGGTAAGATTTGTACATCTTATCAATATCGGTAAAGTTTTGATCTACCTGCTGTTGCCATTGTTTAGAGGCAACGTCGAGCGTGTTCTGCGCCGCTGCATATTCTGGTATCTGTTTTAAAATATACTCTGAATCTACATAAGCAAATTTTTGGGCGAAAGCCCCTGCTGAGCTAAAAAGCAGGAAGGCTACAAAAAGATATTTTTTCATTTGAGTGTATGTTATGTGTGTAAAACAATTAGAAGTGCTAGGCAAATCTATTTAATTCTCTTACACAAGTTATGCCAAAAGCTTACAAATTCTTAAAGTCCACCTAATTGTTGTGCTATGCTAAATTGGAATTGCCCTTTATTGGCATCTTTAACACCAGGAATTTTATCAAAGCCATAACCATAATCTATACCAAGCAAACCAAATATAGGTAAGAATATTCTAGCTCCTACCCCTGCCGAACGACGAATGTTAAATGGATTAAAGTCGCCAAACTTATTCCAAGTGTTACCACCTTCTGCAAATGCCAGAACAAAAGCTGTAGCTTGTTGGCTAGTAATAACCGGGTATCTAGCTTCTAAAATATATTTTGCATAAAGCGGGCTACCAGAATTTTGGGCAATTCTTGGGTCAGACCCTACCGGGATAACCGAGTTGTTTGTATAACCACGCATTCCTATAATTTCTGATCCTTGAAGGAAATCGAAGCCTTGCATGCCATCGCCACCCAATTTAAAACGCTCGAAAGGCGATTGGCCAACTGCCTTTGTATATTGGCCTAAGAAACCAAATTGAGCTTGTGCTTTAACTACTAAGTTTCCTGCTACGCGCTGAAAGAATTGAGAATCGAATTTCCATTTATGGTATTCTGTAAAACGATACCGTTCTTTATCAGACGCAGTTGCATAATTGGTTTTATTAAACAACGAATATGGTGGCGTTGCTTGGATGGTAAACTTTAACAATGAACCAGATTTTGGAAATATTGGTGAATCTCTCGAATCTCTACTTATTTCTTGTGTTAAGTTGATGTTGTATGAAGTACCCGTGCTAAATAAAAAGCCGTTGTAGTTCTGTAGAATATATTGTTGGAAACTTAACGCATGGCTCAATTGAAAATAATTATCTGGCCAATTTAATCTTCTACCCAAACTTACTGTAACACCGTTTAAGCGAATTTTCTGATCTAATGGGCTTTCTTGGTTTGGGTTATAATAGTTGGCCGGTACATTCTGCGAAGAAGTAAATGCGCTTATCCCAAAACTTACTGGTTTTTTTCCACCAAACCAAGGTTGAGAGAAAGAAAAGCTATACGATTGGTAATATTTTCCGTTTGTCTGCCCTCTTAAACTCAATTTTTGTCCATCGCCTTTTGGTAAAGGACGATAAGCACTTCCGTTGAATAGATTTTTTAAAGAGAAGTTATTGAAGGTTAGGCCTAATGTACCGATAATACGTCCACCACCAAAACCTCCAGAAAGTTCTATTTGATCTGATGGCTTTTCTTCTACCTCGTAGGTTATATCAACAGTACCATCAGCAGTATTCGGATCTACCTTAGGATTGGTTTTTTGTTCGTTAAAATTACCGAGCTGGCCAATTTCTCTAATTGTACGTATTAAATCAGATTTGTTAAATTTCTGCCCAGGTTTTGTTCTTATTTCTCGCAACACCACTTTATCGTTTGTAATGGTGTTTCCGGTAACGCCAATTCTATTGTTGGTGTATTGTGGTCCTTCTGCTATATGTAATTCTATATCAACCGTGTCTTTGTAAACGTTTTTAACAGGATCTATATTAAATGTAAGATATCCATTATCCGTATACAAACTGTTAATGTCTCCACCGTTTTCTCCACCACCGTTCAATTTCTTACTTAGTCGCTCCTCACTAAACACATCTCCTTTTTCTATCGTTAACACCTTACTTAAAACACTATCTGGATAGATGGCATTTCCAGCCCAAGTAATCTTTCCAAAGTAATACTTGTTTCCCTCGTAAACATTCATCAGAATATTTACCTTTTTGTCGTTGTATTTATAAATACTGTCGCTAAGCAATTCGGCATCATAATAGCCCTTATCTTGCATTTTGGCGATCATCTTTACCTTATTTTCCTCATATTTTTGCTTATCAAACTTACCAGAACCCCAAAACCTCCACCATTCAAATTGTTTCGGGTTTTTTAAGAATTTTCTAAGTTTCGCCGCAGAAAATTCTTTGTTTCCGGTAAAATCTAAATGTTGTACCTTAACCCTATGGCCTTTATTAATATTCACCTCTAATACTACACTATTCTCTGCATTTGGGTCTTTGCGGGTACTGTAACTGATCTTAGTAAAATAGAAGCCCTTATCTAACAGGTATTTTTTAATAATACCAGAGGTGGTATTGTAAAGGTTATCGTTTACAATTTTGCCCGGCTTATCATTTAGTTTTTCTTGAAGCGCTGTTTTAGTCGATTTCCCAACACCTTTAAGATCTATCGAACTTAAGCGAGAAAGCTCCACAACAGCAATGTCAAAATAGACGGTATCACCTACTATTTTATCTACATTAATTTTAACGTCGTCAAACAAACCTTGCGCCCAAAGTGTTTTTATCGCATCGGCCGTTGCCTCACCAGGCAACACTACTTTATCGCCCTTGTTTAATTTAGATAAAGTAACCAGCACATCTTTATCGAGGTATTTAGTGCCGGTAATTTTTGTACCACCAATAATATACTCTTTCGGACTGAAATAATCTATGTCTAAATTACCCACTTTTAAAGAAGGGGTTGCAGGAGCTTGGCCTGATGGGCGAATTTGAGAAAACGCTGGTAGGGCAAAAATTAAAAGGATAAAAACCTGAAATATTCTTTTCATTAAAATACGTTGTTCGGTAAAAGGCACGAAGATAGCAATGTTTTTTAAACGATGGTTTTTGCCGTTCGTTTGGCATGCATCCATTTTACATTTTCATGCTATAAACATGGCGCTAAGTTAGTTTAAAGGCTTGTTAAAAAGTGTTAAAAGAAAAATTAGTTTAATTGTTCGCTAATTTTTCCGAAACGGCGCTCGCGTTTTTGATAATCTACAATGGCCTCGAAAAGATCTTTACGCCTAAAGTCTGGCCACAAAACATCGGTAAAATAAAACTCGGTGTAGGCCATTTGCCATAGAAGATAATTGCTAATTCTATGCTCTCCACTCGTTCTAATCATTAGTTCTGGATCTGGAATATTTACCGTAGTAAGTTTAGATGCAAACAACTCCTCGGTAATTTGGTCAACTTGAAGTGTATTTTCCTTTACGGATTGGGCAATTTTTTTGGTTGCGGCCAAAATTTCCCATTTTGCACTATAGCTTAGGGCCAGGGTAAGCGTGCATTTTGTATTATGGGCAGTTTTACCCATGGCTTCGTTTAGATCATCTATGCATTCTTGAGGTAGCGATTCTATGTCGCCAATGGCATTTAGCTTAACCTTATTTTTATTTAACGTTTCTGTTTCCTTATTTATGGTTGAGATAAGAATTTGCATCAATGCATCTACTTCTTCTTTTGGCCTATGCCAATTCTCTGTAGAAAAGGCATAAAGTGTCAAAAATTCTATGCCTACGTCTACACAGCCCTCTACAATATCTTTTACAGATAAGACGCCCTGTTCGTGACCGAAAATGCGCATTTTACCTTGATTTTTTGCCCACCTGCCATTGCCGTCCATTATTATAGCAATGTGTTTCGGCAAACGATTAACGTCTATTTGTTCTTTAAATCCCATTTTTCGAATTACAAAAACTATTTAAAAAGAATAGCATTTTGCGGAAACAAAGGTAATAGATATGCCAACACTAACAAATAGGTAAGTATCTCTTTTTCTAAAGTCGCCTCGTTGCGTTCCTGGTATCCCAGCTTTGTTTAGGGATGGGTCTGAAAAGTTAATAAATTCTTCGCCATTCTTTACCAATGCTGGGCTTGCGCTGTAAAGCCCGCTTACATCGTCTAAATAATCTGTAGTTGGGGTTCGATACCCAATTTCAGAAAAAACGCTAAATCCGCCGTTGCGCTGATATCTTAAACCCAAGCCATAAGGAATGGTTAATGTCTTTCTAGAATACGGTTTATCTTGCCCCTCTGTTCTCAGTTCGGCCAACTTGTAACGAGTTCCATCGTATTTTACAGTTGGGTCAAACAAGAGTAGGCCAACACCAGCAAATATATATGGGGTTAACCTGCGCTCGTTGCCATTTAATCCAAAGCCAAAAAAATTAAAATCGCCAATGGCACTCAATTCATTCATCCCTGTTTTAAAAGCCAGATTTCTATTTCTAAATTGTGCATTGTTAGAATTTGCATCTTTACCAGCGATCTGCCCAAAAGTATAATTAAGGCGGACGCCTAAATATTCTGAAAAATTTCTTTTTACATATAATCCTGCAGATATACCGCTCAACAACAATGGGTTATTTTGATTTAAATCGCCCATATAGCCGGCGCCACCTGCTGCCAACCCCAGCTCCCAATTGCTATAACGCGGCTGCGCATAAACAAGGCTGGTTATTAAAAAAAACAGCATTAACAAAAATAATTTTTTTAGTCTTGCCATGCTAATAATTCCGGGTATCAATGCCCCAAAGTAATTTTTTTCTCAGCGTTTTCAAATAACTCTCGTTGTTTAAACGTATGAGGTTTAGGCCAAAAGAAGCACGTTTTAAAGTAATTTTCACAGACCGTTCTACAGTTACCGTTCTACTATCGCATGACACCAAAAACTTAGATTCCCTTGCCTCCACCTCAAAAGAAAGGGTATTTGCATCGGGCAACACAACCGGCCTAACATTTAGGTTATGAGGAGCAATTGGCGTAACTACAAAGTTTTCTGAACCGGGATAAATAATAGGCCCACCGCAGCTTAGAGAATACGCTGTAGAACCTGTTGGGGTGGCAATTATCAAGCCATCTGCCCAATAAGAATTTATAAACTCACCGTTCATGCTGGCGTGAATAATCATCATTGCCGATGTGTCTCTTCTATGGATGGTTACATCGTTGAGTGCAAAATTATCTTCGCCAAAAAGCCCATTATCAGACTCTAGCGTCAATAACGACCTGCTCTCTAGGGTAAACTCTCCCTTAATCAGTTCGTTTAGTGCATTTTTAATCTCGTTTTTACCAACGCTTGCCAGAAAACCTAAGCGCCCAAAATTTATTCCTATTACTGGTATGCCAGAATCTTTAATGAGCGTTAGGGTATCTAACAAAGTCCCGTCGCCACCAAGTGTAAGCAATACATCTGCTTGAGCCTTTAATTCTTTATTGTTATGAAAAACGGTTGTATTTTTTGGCAAGTTAATTTTATCCTGCAAAAAATGCTTGAATCTGGCATAAATTACCGGGTAAATTTTAAAACCCTCCAATTGGTCAAAAATTTCTTGAACATAAGGCAAAACCGTGTCGTTGAAATTTCTTCCGTAAATTGCTATCCTCATAAAATGGCCTTAAACATTTAAATAGTTCATAAAAGAGTCGAACCTCTCTTGGCTTCCATCATCTATTTTGATGTTGTTGTACACTTCTTTTACATGATAATTATATCTTTCAAAAGAGGCTACAAGTCCGGTAATATCTGTTTTATTTATTTTAAGCGTTAATTCTAAACGCGTTGTATCTGCAAAAGCGTTTACCGATGAAGACAGTACCTGTGCGTTATCTGCCTCTACAATTTGGGCAATATGCGCCAAAGAATTATCTCGATTACCAATTTCTAACACAATAATTCCTCCTGTTTCGGTTACAGCAAATTGTTCTCCAACGGCATCGATAACATCGTTTATAGAAATTACGCCCAAATACTTTTTTTGTTGATCAAGCACAGGCACGGCGGTTAGCTTCATTTGGCTCATCAATCTAATCACATCATACGTGTGTGCAGCGCTCAGCACAAAAGCATTTATCAAAGTTGAAGGTATGTCTACCACTTTGACTGAATGATCCGCAACTTCTAGCAAATCTTCTTCCATTAACAAACCCAAAAACACACCTTTGTTTACAACTGCGAGGTGTTTAAGCTTAAACTCGTTTAACCTATCTAGGGCAACCTGAACAGTTTGCTCTGGCTTTAACGACGGAATTTGATTTGATATAAGTTCTTCAGCAAACATTATTTAAGTAAAATCCTATTTAAAAATTTATCTAAATACTCATTAAAAACAGTGGGATGTTCCATCATGGGCACATGGCCACAATTATCAACCCAATTTAATTCTGAGTTTGGCAACAGGGAATAAAACTCTTCTGCCACCTCTGGCGGTGTAACGGTGTCGTTTCTGCCCCATATTAAGGAAGTGGGAATGGTAATTTTAGAAAGTTCTTTCGACATATTGTGTCTTATGGCCGATTTAGCAAGTGTTAAAATTCTAATAACCTTTGACCGATCGTTTACTGTAGCATAAATCTCATCTACCAATTCCTTGGTAGCAATTGTGGGATCGTAAAAGGTAAGCTCTACTTTCGTTTTTATATACTCATAACTTTCGCGCCGCGGAAAAGAGCCACCAAAAGCATTTTCGTATAATCCAGAACTGCCTGTTAACACCAAAGCCTTTACAAATTCTTGATGAGAGGTGGTAAAAACTAAACCAACGTGGCCACCTAGTGAGTTACCTATCAAAACCACCTGACTAAGATTTTTAAATTTTAAAAACCTATGTACATACCTAGACAGCGCTTTGACTCCCAAAGTTAAAACAGGTAGTTCATAAATTGGCAAAATAGGCACCAGTACGCGATAATTGTTTTTAAAATGATCAATTACATTCTCCCAATTGCTCAACTCTCCCATTAGTCCGTGTAGCAATACCAACGTTTCTCCAGTTCCAACCTCCACATATTTAAATCCGTCTTCTTCGATAATTTGGTATTTCATAGATATGTTACTAGTATTTGCTACTAAGGTAGTAGAGTAAATTTAAATTATTGCATCTAATCCTGTTTTTTCTTTTAAAGCAATGAAAAACAGCAGCTCGCAAAACAGGAGATTTTTTTTTAAAGTTCGGGCATTAAAGAAGTGCAATATACTTAGACAACGGGAACGTTATCCTAATTTTTCCTTTACTACTTCTGAGATGAGTTTCCCATCGGCTTTGCCTACCAACTGTTTGTTAGCCAAGCCCATTACCTTGCCCATGTCTTTCATATTTGTTGCGCCAGTCTGTTTAATAAATTCATCTATAGCCGTTTCTATCTCTGCTTTAGACATCTGCGTTGGCAAAAACCGGCTAATTACTTCCATTTCTTCTGCCTCTACCTGATATAAATCCTCTCTGTTTTGCGCCCTGTAAATATCTGCAGATTCTTTTCTCTGCTTAATGAGTTTTTGAAGAATCTTTAATTCGCCTTCTTCGTTAAGATCAGCTGCATCTTTCTCTGTTTTGGCCACTAATAACGCTGCCTTAATAGCCCTAAGGCCTCTTAAAGCTGCATTGTCTTTTGCCAACATTGCGGCTTTTATTTCTTGATCTATTGTTGTTGAAATCATTTTTTGTTCTAGTGTTATTTAAGTTAAAACGTTTAATTTTCTTTCCTCTTTATAATCGTTGCCGTGGCCTGCGCCGTTGGCATTACCAAAATATCGTTGATGTTTACATGCTTTGGTCTGCTGGTTACGTACCAAACCGCATCCGCAATGTCATCGGCAATGAGCGGTTCTAAACCTTCGTACACCTTTTTGGCGCGATCAGTATCCCCATTAAACCTCACCATAGAAAATTCTGTTTCTACCATTCCCGGATTTACTGCCGACACCCGGATTCCATGCGGCAACAAATCTATCCTCATGGCTTTACTTAGCGCATCTACAGCATGTTTGGTTGCACAATATACATTTCCGTTTGGATAAACCTCTTGACCTGCGATAGATCCAATGTTAACGATATGGCCGTTCGCGTGCCCAACCATCCATGCAGAAACAATCCTTGTAACGTACAAAAGCCCTTTTACGTTGGTATCTATCATGGTATCCCAATCGTCTATCTTCCCTTTGTTAATAGGGTCCAATCCGCGACTTAAACCTGCATTGTTTATCAACACATCTACTTTTTTCCATTCTTCTGGTATGGCTTCTAGCTCGGTGCTGAGGTTTTTTTCGTCCCTCACATCAGCAACAATAGAAATTATCTTTACATCGTATTTATCTGCCAAATGATGAGAAATTTTTTCCAACTGTTCTTTACGCCTAGCTAGCAAAATAAGGTTAAAACCATTTTGGGCGAAGATATGTGCACAAGCCTCACCTATTCCAGAGGTTGCGCCGGTAACTAATGCTATTTTTTCCATTTTTTATTCTTTAATGTAATTGACGAAACAACAGTTAAAACCGATTTTTGATTTCCTAGTTTATTGAAAAATCAAACTAAAAGTAAGCTGTCTTTGCGTTAATTTATTTATTGGTGTAGCAAAAGCGGTATTGCTATGTTGCAACACATCATTAGGGGTATAGGATAGTTTAATTTCTGGAGAAACTTTTATGTATTCGAAATAAAAATCCATACCCAGAGCTGCCTCGTAAGAGAAAAAACTCTTGTTTACCTTTAAATATTTATTTAATGGAGATTCGCCGTCATCAAATGTTTTCTTTTTAGAAGCAAGGTCAAAAGACATTTTTGCTCCACCCAGAAAGTAGGCCCTAACATTATTTACCTTATTAGATTGAAGTTTTAATGATAAGGGGAGTTCAAATAAAGTAGCTTGAATTTTTTTTTCTATAGTGGCATCGAAATTCCGCACCTGCCCATTTTCAAACGTAATTGGTTCCGCAGTTTCGTAATCATACCTAACGATACGATCAGAGAGCACTAAGGATGGGGTAACGCGCAACTGAAAGTTTTCAGTAATCCGCCGTGAAATCAAAAAGCCAAGCCCAAAGCCGGGTTTCGGGGGGCTCGAAATCGCGTTTATGGATTGAGTTACCGGAAAAGGCGACTCATCTGTAAGGTCGAAATATCGTTCTCGCCAATTTGGATTCTTTAAAATCTTATATTCTGCAGATATATATTGGAAAACATAACCAAAACTCCAATCTTCATCGTCTACCGCATTAGACCAATTTTGCGCTTTGGCAGATAGATGAAGCGTGCCGATGGCAATGATGAGAAAAGCTAACTTTTTCTTCATTTTATGCCTACATAAATAGAGCTTATACCGAAAGTAAGCTCTTGCTGTTTAGTGCTTTTGAATCCAATTTTTTGCAGCATAGAAAGAAAGTCTTCGCCATCTGGAAAGGCTGCAACCGATTCTGGCAAATATTCATAAGCACGTTTATCTTTAGAAAAAACCTTTCCAAAAAATGGGGTAACCTGTTTAAAATAAAACTGATAGGTTTGCTTTACCGGAAAAACCTTGGGTTTCGAAAACTCCAAAATCACAATTTTACCGTCGGGCTTTAATACTCTGTACATATCGGCAAGCCCTTTCTCTAAATTTTCGAAATTGCGCACACCAAAAGCAACAGTAATGGCATCGAAGGTATTGTCTTCAAACTGCAACCATTCAGAATCTCCAAGCTGTACAGAAAAAACAGTTTGCAGGTTTCGTTGGATAATTTTTTCTCGAGCAACATTCAGCATCCCTTCAGAAATATCTACGCCAACTACTTTTTCGGGTTTGAGTTTTTTGATGGCCTCAAATGCAAAATCGCCGGTACCTGTAGCAACATCCAACATCACTCTGGGTTGTATGGATACCAACTCTTTAATCGCCTTTTTTCGCCATAAAATATCTATACCGAGCGATAGAAAATGATTTAGGAAATCATAGGTGCCAGAAATATTGTTAAACATGGTGGCAACCTGGTCTTTTTTGGTTGCGTTCTCTAATTGATATGGTGTAATTTGTTGTTTCATGCTTGTTGCCAAAGATAAGTTTGACTCAATTGTTAAGTAATTTAAAATTTGCCCGCCCTTTGCCTCTCGCTGTCCTATCCGGACGGGAGTCTTAATTTTTCTTGATAAAAATTAACAAAAAAACCAAGGCTGGCACCCATTTGGGTAAAAATTCGCCAAGCTGTTTAATGTCGATGATTCGAGGCCTTTCCCTTTACCTAATTCCAGCCCACGGCTGCGAATCCTCTTCGCTGCAATAACTCGTAAGGTTTTTGCAAGCTGCTTTAGACGTTTTTCCCTCCAAACAGTTGCTAGGCCAATCCCAACGAGTTGGCTATAGCATTTGTTTAATAAAGTGTAGGTTGCAGTTTTACCAAAACTTTATCCTCGACACCCATATGAGCTTTTTGCCATTCACATCGCAAATATAAAGAAAAACTAGAGGAGTGTGAGCGCCGAGCGCCGAAGCTCCAAAATTTACATTATTGCTAAACTTAGCTAGCAATTGATCGGCATTACAGTAAAAACAAATTTCTACCTTTGTAAAATGATTATTAAAAAGGCAAGTTTTGTTTGCAGCAACACACAAGTATCGGCTTTGCCAATTCCTAATAAGCCAGAGTATGCATTTATAGGAAGATCTAATGTGGGTAAATCTTCGTTAATAAACATGTTGGTTAACCAGCACGGCTTGGCAAAAACATCTCAACGGCCGGGCAAAACGCAGCTTATCAATCATTTTTTAATTAATGAGGAATGGTACATTGTAGATTTACCCGGCTATGGTTATGCAAAAGCATCTAAAACGAGTAGAGAAAAATGGGAGAAATTTATTCGAGCCTACCTCACGAAAAGAGAAAGCTTGCAATGTATTTTTGTACTGATAGATAGCCGATTAGAGCCGCAGCAAATAGATTTAGAATTTTGTTATTGGCTTGGCGAAAAACAAATTCCATTTACGCTTCTATTTACAAAATCCGATAAACAGGGTTCTGGCATTACTGGCAAAAATGTTGGCGCTTTTAAAAAGAAATTAGGCGATTGGTTTGAGGTAATCCCAACAGCCATTGTAACCTCTGCAGAAAAAGGCACGGGTAAAGACGAGGTGTTAAGTTTTATCCACGAAGTAAATAAAGATTTTGCAATGCCAATTATTGATTATTAAAAATGACGCTCGATAAAATTAGTGATCGCTCTCTCAGTATTAACTGTTTATGAAAAAATATTTTTCGCTGGTGCTTTTTGCACATTCTATATTTGCGTTACCTTTTGCCATGATTGGCTTTTTTCTTGGGGTAACCACCACAGAAAGTCCGTTTTTATGGCAAAAACTAATTCTGGTGTTGCTCTGTATGGTTTTTGCCAGAAATTCTGCCATGGCCTTTAACAGGTATTTGGACAGAGCCATCGACGCCAAAAACCCCAGAACGCAAATGCGCGATATTCCGGCTGGCAAGGTTTCTGCAAACGAAGCTTTAACCTTTGTAATTATTAATTGTGCGTTATTTATACTTGCCACGTTTTTTATCAATAGGCTTTGTTTTTTCCTTTCTCCCATTGCCCTATTTGTGGTCTTATTTTACAGTTACACCAAAAGATTTACGGCTCTTTGTCACTTTGTATTAGGGCTGGGATTATCTCTTGCTCCAATCGGCGCTTATATTGCAGTAACAGGTCATTTTGCGCTGGTCCCAGTATTGTATTCTTTGGCCGTGCTTTTTTGGGTAAGTGGTTTCGATATTATTTACGCCTTACAAGATGAAGATTTCGATAGAGAAGAAGCACTGTTTTCTATCCCATCTACGCTTGGAATAAAAAACGCCCTCAATGTTTCAATACTGCTCCATGTACTTTCTGCCGCCTGTGTAATTTTACCAATTTTTTTAATGCCGAACACCTTTAGCTGGGTTTACTATATTGGAGTTTTCTTTTTTTGTAGCGCATTAATTTATCAGCATTTATTGGTAAAACCAACCGACATAAGCAAGGTAAACCGGGCTTTTGCCACTACAAATGGCATGGCTTCCGTTATCTTTGCACTTTGTTTCTTAATTGACGCCCTATTAAAAAACTTTAGTTAATTTTTCATCTAGACCATTTATCCATGCAAATCGCAAAAAAACAACGCAACTATATTCCCGAAAATTTAAACATGACTTGGGAAAGCTTAGAACCAATTTTAAATGAACTTACAACAAGAGATATAAATAGCGTTACTGAGTTAGAAAAGTGGCTTCAAAATCGCTCGGAATTAGAAGCTGCTTTAGAAGAAGATTTTGCTTGGCGTTACATTAAAATGAGCTGCAATACTGCAAATGAGCAATTGGTTAAAGATTTTCAATATTTCGCCACCGAAATTGAACCGAAAATATCTCCTTTGGGAAATGAGCTAAATAAAAAATTTGTAGACAATGCTTTCGCGGATGAATTAGACGAGGAAAAATACTTCGTTTATAAAAGAGGCATCACCAAAGCCTTACAACTTTATCGCGAAGAAAATATTCCACTTTTTACCGAACTACAAGTAAAACAACAAAAATACCAAGCCATTACTGGCGCTATGTCGGTAGAAATAAATGGCCAAGAATATACACTAGAGCAGGCCTCAATTTTTATAAAAGATGTAGACCGAAGCGTTAGAGAAAATGCATGGAAAACCATTCAAAATAGAAGATTGGTTGACAAAGACGATCTAAATGTACTATTTGATGAGCTTGTCAAATTAAGAAATCAGGTTGCCCTTAATGCAAACTTCGAAAACTATAGAGATTATATGTTCCAGGCTTTGGGGCGCTTTGATTATACCGCACACGATTGCTACGATTTTGCCAATGCCATAGAGCAAGAAATTGTGCCAATACTGAGAGAACAGGCAGAAAAACGTCAACAAGCATTGGGTTTAGAAGAACTGCGCCCTTGGGATATGGATGTAAGCACCAGCGGGAAATCTGCTTTGAAACCATTTAACAATGGTGCCGAGCTCATCGATAAAAGTATCGCCTGCTTTAATGCCATCGACCCAAAACTAGGCGAAAAGCTTGAAGCCATGAAAGCAAATAACTTGTTTGATGTTGAAAGTAGAAAAGGCAAAGCACCAGGTGGTTACAATTACCCATTGGCAGAAACCGGCGCACCATTTATTTTTATGAATTCGGCAAACTCTTTGCGAGACTTAACCACCATGGTGCACGAAGGCGGCCATGCGGTGCATACTTTTTTAACTGCAAATTTAGAACTCAACGATTTTAAACATTGTCCATCAGAAGTTGCAGAACTTGCCTCTATGAGCATGGAACTGATTTCTATGGATTTTTGGGATGTGTATTTTACCGATCCCGCAGAACTAAAGCGCGCCAAAAAAGAACAATTGGCAGATGTGCTAAAAACGCTGCCATGGGTTGCCGTTATAGATCAATTTCAACACTGGATTTATACCAATCCGGAGCATAATGCTGCAGATAGAGAAGAGACCTTTAAGCAAATTTATGCACGTTTTGGTGGCGGCTTTGTTGATTGGACAGATTTCGAACAACAATTTGGCAACGTTTGGCAGAAACAACTGCACCTGTTTGAAGTACCATTTTATTACATAGAATATGCCATTGCACAACTTGGGGCAATTGCCGTTTGGAAAAACTACAAAGAAAATCCTACACAAGCATTAGAGCAATACTTGGCTGCATTATCTTTAGGCTACACCAAACCGATGAACGAAATTTACGAAACTGCCGGAATAAAGTTTGATTTTAGTGCTGAGTATGTAAAGGAACTGGCAGATTTTGTAAAAGAAGAACTGGCGAAGTTGGATTAGAAGAAAATCGTTGTTAGGTACGAAGCAATCTTAATGCACCAGCAAGGCGAGATTGCTTCGTACCTCGCGAGGACGATGGGAAAAATTTATAGAAACTGAATTTTTGCAAAGTTGCATAGTTTCAACTGACGAATGAGCCCAACGAACGCGATCTGCAACTAAATCTTTAAAAAATGTTAAATCAGCTGCATTAGCTCTCCAATACGGCAAGCCTCGTGAGAGTTTTTTACCATTAATTTTTCTAAAATATTCTGGCGATGCCTATTTACCGTATTCGTGCTAATGGATAATAAACCTGCAATCTCTTTACTTATTTTTCCAACTCTTATGAGTTTTAAAATTTCTTTTTCTCGTGGCGATAAAAGGTTAACCGATTTTTGATTGTCGGGCTTTATAATTTCCCCCGTAGCAGAATTTAAGATTAAGCGATGTGGCTTTTGAACCGCAAAATCATCATCCAAAAAATTATAGAGGCAAAGTGCAAGCCAAAGACTTCCATTTGGCAAATTAGAAACATAAAACATACGGTGCTTAATTAAAATATACTTTCCCATTTGGTCGAGCATTCTAATTTTGCTGCTCACGTAATAATTGTCTCTTTCGGCCAAAGGCATGTTTCTTATCATATTAAAAAACTGTAGTTCAAGCAAATGCTTATCCATAAGGTCGTCTGGATGGATTCGATTTAATATTTCTCTTTCCCAAATCGAATTTATTTCTTCGGACTCTTGCCGCCGAGAAAGACCCAACTCTTCAGCTATACCGCCATGATAAATGTAGCTCCTATTTGCTTTCATATCGCTAAGAACAGCGATTGAGTTCTCTATTTGAGCATACATAAACGCCATATACCGATAGTGAGACAAACCAATCTGCTTATCATTATCATCGCTAAAAACCTGAGATAAAAGCTTTTCATTTAATGCACTTAAAATATTCATCGGGTATGGTTATTAATCAGCATTGACCGCTACTTGGCAGTGTTATACATTTGTTAAATTAATACTTTTATGGTTATTAACTCAAAAAACAAATGAAAAAAATTATTTTAAGCATCATTACAGTCGCAATGGCGCAAATAGGATTTGCCCAAACCTTAGAAAAAATGCAGTGGTTTAACGAGCCGAAACAATGGGAAATAAAAAACAAGACCTTAAGCATGTTTGTAACACCGCAAACCGATTATTGGCGGATTTCTCACTACGGTTTCACGGTAGATGACGCACCATTTTATTATACCACGTACGGTGGCGAATTTGAAGTTAAAGTAAAGATAACTGGCGACTATAAAGCTCGCTTTGATCAAATGGGACTAATGATAAGGATTGACCATGAAAATTATATCAAAACAGGAGTTGAATTTGTAGATGGAAAATACAACCTAAGCACCGTTGTAACCCATAAAACAAGCGACTGGAGTGTAACTACCTTAGATAAAACTCCTGATTTTTTGTGGATCAAAGCTGTTAGAAGATTAGACGCTGTAGAAGTTTTCTATTCTTATGATGATAAAACTTATTTGCTGTTGCGAAACGCAAATCTTCAAGATAACCATCCTGTTATGGTTGGTTTAATGGCTGCCAGCCCAGATGGAAAAGGCTTTAATGCCAAATTCGAAGGTTTCCAGGTAAAGCATCTGCCAGATCAAAGACGGGTAGAATGGCTAAAAAAGAACGCCAATTAGGCATTTCCGATGGTGGCTTAGGATAACATCATCTAGCAAAAGACAGAGCTGGCCAAGCTAGATTAAAAGTTTAGGGTTTAGGGTTTAGAGAGAACTTCCCCGAGCAAAAATTGTGTTAGTTTCTTTTAAATGCTTTGGGCGCTTTTGCCCGCTTTCCACTATATCTTTCTTTGGCAAAAAGAGCCAAAGAAAGTATGCCGCTTCAATCGGGAGCGCTAGCGTAATGGAAATAGAAAAAAGAAAAAATCGCCCTATCTTTATTCCTTGCTCCTTACTCTTTGTTCCTTAGGTAATTTAGTTTTCAAGATAAATGTCCGACTGCCGAATTCCGACCTCCGATTTCCCTTTCATCTTTCCTTTTAAATCTTAATATCAAAAACATCACTATACTAGACAACACAATCATAATGAGGTAGCTGTAACCTAAATTAAGTTCATCTTTTGCGGGTACTAAACTAACTATGCCATAACTTAAAAAAGAAACAATTACATAAGTAATGCCACCGGTTAAACCACCAGAAATGCCTCCATTCTTTGGGAATTTTGACAAGCAAAAAGTAAAATAATTGTTAAAAGTGAAGCCAGCACAGATGTGAATGATAAAAGCAAAAGCAATCATCGAATATAAATTGCTTATAAAATGCACGCTTATAATCATCAAAATCGCAAAGCCAGCTTGCAGCGCTATATTAGCTGCCATACGTTTAAAAAACGGCTTATTTATGGTTGCTTTTCCTATAAAGCCGCCAACCATCCAAGCAAAGCCCAAAATTAGCGAGCTGTATCCGGCAACTATTGGGGTTAATTTTAGATGATGCTCAATAATAAACGGGCCAGTCATGTTATAAACCATTACCATACAATATGCCAAACCAAGCATCACAATACCCAAACTGAAGCTTGTAGTTTTTATCATATTTAAATAGATACGCGCAATGCTTTTTAATTTAAAAGCAGTAAAATAAACGAGCGTTTCACCTCCGAAAAGGATTTCTAAAACCACAAAAACCGCAGCAAAAGCGCCTAGAAAATAAAAGTTAGACTCCCAACCAAATGCAGTTTGCAAATAACCCCCAATAAATGGCGCAACAATTGGCCCGGTAGACCAAATGATGGTAAATAAACTTAGGTAATGTTTTAACTTTTCGCCCTCAAATTTATCTACAAAGTAAGCACGCTTGGCAACAACTATAGCACCTGCCGTAATGCCATGTACTACACGAAGTAAGTAGATAAAATAAATATTATGTGTATTTGCAATGAGCAGACTTGCCAGAGCAAAAACAACTAAGGACCATAATCCTATTCTATACCGTCCAAAGCTATCTAAAACACTCCCAATAAAAAGTTGAGATACGCCATAGCTGATTAAAAATATACTTAAAGTAAGTTGTACATCTACATCACTTACCCGCATTTGGCCGGCCATGGTGGGTAGCGAGGGAATATAAATATCGGTAGCAAAGCCAGAAAGTGGAATTAAGCCAAAGGATATCAACGTTGCCATCGATATATTTTTCTCTTTCGCTTTTGTTAAACTTGATTGCATGGATTTCTCTCTTCAGATTTGCCCTCCGAAAAATTGCTCGATGGGTTAAATGGGCTGCAAAAATACCACTTTACGAAACAAAAATATGCCCTAATTCTTTTAATGACATTATCCATAGGATTAGACAGGCGAGCGGCGAAGCCTTTAAATTTGTAGTCGAATTGTAACCATTGCAAACGAAATACTCCAAACAATGCCTGTTTTTACACGATATTTTTTATGTTTGAGAAACACAAGAACCAAACCATCGATGTTCGACAATCTTTTTAGAAAGAAATCTATTGACAAAATATTAAAAGATGCGGCCAATGGATACGGCGACCACGAAAATTCACTAAAAAAAACGCTTGGCGTAAGAGACCTAACCGCTTTTGGTATTGCTGCCATTATTGGCGCAGGGATTTTTAGCACCATAGGCAAAGCCAGCGCAGATGGCGGCCCCGCAGTAATCTTTTTATTTATATTTACTTCTTTAGCGTGTAGTTTTGCTGCATTTGCCTACGCCGAGTTCGCGTCTATGGTTCCTGTTTCGGGGAGCGCCTACACGTATTCGTATGTGGCATTTGGAGAATTGGTAGCTTGGATAATAGGTTGGTCGCTTATTATGGAGTATGCCATTGGTAACATAACCGTGGCCATTTCTTGGTCAGATTATTTTACAGGGCTACTCTCTTCTATTCGAATACCGGCACTGGGGATTGATGGAATTAATATTCCGAGCTACATGACCATGGATTATTTAACAGCATCTAACGGCCATGAACATGCGCAAGCTTTAATAAATGCAGGAAAAAACTTAACGGCACTTGATCCTGCAACTGCACTTGCAAATAGCGCTTGGCTGGCTGCACCAACTATTGGCGGATTCCACTTAGTGGCAGATTTGCCAGCTTTAGGAATTATTATTTTAATTACCTGGTTGGTTTATCGGGGCATGAGAGAAAGTAGAAATGCCAGTAATGCCATGGTGGTTATAAAACTCGCTGTAATTTTACTGGTACTGTCTGTTGGTGTTTTCTATGTAGATACTAAAAACTGGCATCCCTTCGCTCCAAACGGCGTTTCTGGAGTTTTAAAAGGAGTTTCGGCAGTTTTCTTTGCCTATATCGGTTTCGATGCCATTTCTACTACGGCAGAAGAGTGTAAAAATCCACAGCGAGATTTGCCACGTGGCATGATGTGGGCAATTATTATTTGTACTGTTTTATATGTTGCAATTGCCTTGGTTTTAACCGGAATTGTTAAATCCGATACATTGGGCGTCGGCGATCCGCTAGCATTTGTATTTGATCAAATAAACTTAAAACTAATGAGCGGCATTATTGCTGTAAGTGCGGTTTTCGCAATGGCGAGTGTATTATTGGTTTTCCAAATGGGGCAACCACGTATTTGGATGAGCATGAGCCGAGATGGTTTGTTGCCAAAACGGTTTTCTAAAATTCATCCAAAGTATAAAACACCTTCTTTTGCAACTATTGTGGTGGGATTTGTGGTGGCGGTTCCATCGCTTTTCATGAATCTTACCATCGTTACCGACCTCTGTTCTATAGGTACGCTGTTTGCGTTTGTATTGGTTTGTGCAGGGGTTTTGGTTTTACAAAACAAGCCAGATGTAAAGCGTGGGAAATTTAAAATCCCTTATGCAAATAGTAAATTTATCATCCCTGTTTTGTTTGTTGCTTCCATCGCCTTTGGCTTTTTAAAATTTGGCAAGCAAACCAAAGAGTTCATCTTCAATACGCCAAGAACGGTAGAAACCATCAGTTTGGTCACCTCATTAAACAACCACGAATTAAAAGTGCTGAAAGAAGAGATTGTCAATAGCGCAAATCCAAAAATTAGATTGGACAGATCTGTTGATGCAGAATCTTACCTAAGTAGCCTGCCTCCAACACGGTATGAGCAATTTATATCGGCTTCTAAACTACCCATCGAAAAACGCTATGAAAGTGGCTGGGGATTGTTTAAACACAAAATACCGATGTGGATATTTTTATTTATCTGTGTAGTAATCTCTTATTATTGCGTTACGAAAAACCTGAGCTTAATTCCTGTACTAGGCTTGCTCAGTTGCCTATACATGATGTGCGAGCTTGGCATTTCTAACTGGATTGGTTTTGGCATTTGGCTAATTATTGGTTTGGTAATCTACTTTATGTACGGCTTTAAGCACAGCAAGTTGCGGCACGGCGAGTTGGTTGATTAGTGTCATCGCGATGAATCCCGATGTTATGATTTCGGTCGCTCCCATGGAGCTACAACTCAAAGTGCCATCGGCACGACCGAGCTAATATCCTAGGGTTTTAACCCTAGGCACCATAGTTTGTTTCTCGTCAGGATGAATCCCGATGTTATGAAATCGGCCGCTCCTACAGAGCAAACTAAACCGAACTCATATCCTAGGATTTTAAGATTCTAGACAACTTTCGCTCTTTCATGCATCGGGATGAATCCCGACGTTATGAGTTCGGCCGCTCCGATGGAGCTTGTAAAAAGTGCCATCGGCACGACCGAGCTAATATCCTAGGGTTTTAACCCTAGAAAATAGACAAATATCCCTACATCAAATCTTCAAACAAATACCGCTCATCATAATCCACTTCAAATGCATCTAGCAATTTTGTGTATTCTTCTTTGAAACTCTCCTTTTTATGATGCATTTCTTGATTTGCGATATAGTGATACACCGCATCAGTATGAGATTTGCTGTAGCTGAAAGCGCCAAATCCGCGTTGCCACTCAAACCGTTCAGGCGTCAAATGATTTTCATTAATCCATTTGGAAGACTTTGCCTTAACTCCTTGCATTAAATCCGAAATAGACAAACTTGGCTTTAATACAAAAAAACAATGCAAGTGGTCTTCAACCCCATTTACAATTAAAGTTTTGCATCCTGTCTCATTAATCAGATTGGAAATTACTTTAATCAAATCTTTTTTCCACGATAAGTCAATTACTGCGTTTCTATATTTTACAGCAAAAACTGTTTGAATGTAAACTTGTGAGTAAGTATTCCCCACAGTTCAAGACTTTAAACCACCACATTAATAATCTTTCCTTTTACAAAAATGATTTTCTTAATGGCTTTGCCATCTAAATACTTTTGAAACTGTTCGTCGGCCAATAAAATTTCTTCAGCTTCGGGTTGAGTTAAAGTTAAGCTCAATTGAAGGTTCATTTTCATCTTACCATTAATGGATACAGGATACGCAAATTCATCTTCGACTAAAAAAGCGGGATTAAAAATTGGATACTCCACAAAAGACAATGTTCCTTTCTCATTACCTAAAAGCGTCCAAAGTTCCTCGCAAATATGTGGTGCATAAGGTGATAATACAATTACCAAATCTTGCAGAATGCTGCGCTTATTGCATTTTAAATCCGTCAACTCGTTTACCGCAATCATAAAGCTAGATACCGAAGTATTGAACGAAAACCGCTCAATGTCGTCTTGCACTTTTTTGATGATTTTGTGTAACGCCTTTGACTCTGCTTTTGTTGGCTCGGCATCTGAAACGTTAAAATCCCAGTTTTCGTTGTTGTGGAACAGACGCCAAAACTTGCGCAAGAATTTAAATACGCCTTCAATGCCATTGGTATTCCAGGGCTTACTTTGCTCCAACGGGCCTAGAAACATCTCATACATGCGCAAAGTATCTGCGCCATAACGTTCAATCAAATCATCGGGATTAACCACGTTGAATTTTGACTTAGACATTTTTTCTACTTCAACGCCGCAAATATATTTACCGTTCTCAAGAATAAACTCAGAATCCTCAAATTCAGGTCTCCATTTTTTAAACTTATCTATGTTTAAAACATCATTTTCTACCATGTTCACATCAACATGCAAAGCTTGGAAAGAACTTTTATATAACGAAACCTCTTGAACTCCAAACTGACCCAAATGCTTAATAAGTAATAATCTTAACTCTTCTAAAAATTCATTTTCTTCGTTAAATTGAACCTGTTCATTAGTTCCATAATAAACACCAGTTTTTGTAAATTTTAAGCTAGCATATTGACTAAAATCTTTTGTAAATTTTTGGAAACTAGAAAACAGCTCGTGAGAAATGAATAAATTTAGATTAAATCCTACTACATTATCTTTTCCTTCAGAATCCCGAGCTCCACCTACGTTATATTGAGTTAGCCTATAAACATAAACAAAACTACTCCTCCCCTGAATCATCCCTTGATTAATCAGCTTTTTAAAAGGCTCTTCCTTATTTACGTAACCCAAATCTTTTAAAAACTTGTTCCAAAAACGGCTGTACAGCAAATGGCCAGTGGCATGTTCCATACCGCCGATGTATAAATCAACATCTTGCCAGTAATCTATCGCTTTTTTATCCGCGAAAGCGCCGTTGTTGTTTGCATCCATATAACGATACCAATACCAACTGCTTCCTGCCCAACCTGGCATGGTGCTTAATTCATAAGCCCCACCTAAATCCTCCCCGGTGGGGAGGACTTTATCCCTTGCAACTCCTTCCTCGGTCTGTGTGACTTTTAAATCATGCATAGAAGCAAGTTTCTGTTCAATTTGCGCAACTACGCCTTCAGGGTTTTCTATAACTTCCTCATTCTTAAATCGAATAACCTCATAATTATAGAGCGACAGCATTTCTGTTCTCTGCTTATCCTCTTCAATTATGGAATCGTGATATTTTCCATCTACCTCAACTACTAAGCCTTTCCTAAGAGAAATAAAATCAACTATATACCGATCGACAGGATGCTGTCTCCTAAATTTAACACCAGTTTTGTCTCCTCTTAAGAATTGCCACAATACGTTCTCAGCATCCGTTGGTTCTTTACGATGTTGCCTTGCGTTATCTTTTAAGTTTCCATAATACGCTGGGTCTGCTTTAGCACGGTAGGCGTCGCTCGGCTCCATCCCCCCTGGGGAGGGCTGGGGTGGGGCTTTGTATGCCCAACCTTCTGCACGCGCCAAAGGTGGCTCTCCAGTTTCGGTTGGTAAATATTTATCTATTTCTGGAAGCACCAATGGCAGCTCTTCTTCCTTAATTAAATACGGCAAACCGTTTGCAAAATACACCGGGATAGGTTCTCCCCAATACCTTTGTCGGCCAAAAACAGCGTCTCTTTGTCGGTAATTAATTTTTGCTTTCCCTGCGTCGTTTTCTTCCAACCAATTGTTTAAAAAAGGAATCGCTTCGGCGTAACTCATTCCGTTAATGAAACCAGAATTGACATATTTTCCTTCTTTGGTTGGGTCTGCTTGAATGTCTAAATCCTTCTGTCCACTCAAAATCTGTGGAATAGGCAAATTAAAATGTTTTGAAAACAACCAATCGCGTTGATCGCCACTTGGCACGCCCATTACTGCGCCAGTTCCATATCCTGCCAATACATAATCGGCAATCCAAATAGGCACAAGTTCTTCATTTACCGGATTGATAGCATAGCTACCGGTAAATGCACCAGAAACGGTTTTTGTATCCGCCATGCGGTCTAGCTCCGACTTCTTCTTGGTATCTGTAATGTATTTTTGTACGCTTTCTTGTTGCTCTGGCGTGGTTAGGCTCACAACCCATTCATGCTCTGGCGCAAGCACCAAATAAGAAACACCAAAAATGGTATCAACACGGGTGGTAAAAACCTCGATAAAGTTAAAAGTTGAAGGTTCAGGGTTCAAAGTAATTCCTTTCGACTTTAAACTTTCAACTTTAAACTTTACTGACGCTCCAACGCTTTTTCCTATCCAATTGCGTTGCATTTCTTTTACTGGCTCGGGCCAATCTATGGTATCTAATCCCTTCAATAGTCTATCGGCATAAGCGGTAATCCTCATGCTCCATTGCATCATTTTTTTCTGTTCTACAGGATGACCTCCACGTTCAGAAAAACCATCTTTAACCTCATCATTGGCCAAAACAGTTCCTAAAGCAGCACACCAGTTTACGGTACTTTCCTTTAGATAAGTTAGGCGGTATTTTAAAAGTTCTATTTGTTTTTCTTGCTGAGTAAATGTTGCCCAATCGCTTGGCAAAAAAGTCCTTATATCATCATCACAAACTGCTTTCACATCGGCTGTGCCAGCTGCATTGAATTTTTCTATAAGCGTGGTTATGTCTTCTGCCTTATCGTTTTCTACGTTGTACCAAGAATTGAACAACTGCATAAAAATCCATTGTGTCCATTTGTAATAAGACGCATCGCTGGTACGCACTTCCCTACTCCAATCGAAAGAAAAACCAATTTGATCTAGCTGCCTGCGATAAGTGGCAATATTTGCCTCGGTAGTTACAGCCGGATGTTGACCAGTTTGTATGGCGTATTGCTCTGCTGGTAGACCAAAAGAATCGTAACCCATGGGGTGAAGCACGTTGAAACCCTTTAACCGTTTATATCTAGCAAAAATATCTGAAGCGATGTAACCGAGCGGATGGCCAACGTGTAATCCTGCTCCAGATGGATAAGGAAACATGTCTAACACATAATATTTTGGTTTATCTGAAGAATTTTCTACTTTAAAAGTTTGCTTATCAGCCCAAAACTTTTGCCATTTTTGCTCTATTTCTCTAAATTGGTAATCCATTGATAGGGATATTTTTTTTGAAGGGCAAAATTAGAGAAATTAAGGCGCTTTAGGAAACGGAGAAAAGTGACAAGTTGAAAGCTCGAAGCAGAAAGCTGCTCACTGAAAGCTGAAAACTGTTTGCTATTTACAACTCGCTAGCGTTAACGATTGCAGCGACTGCTTTTTTTCTGCTATCGGCAGAAAAAAACTACAGTCCCGCACGTGCGGGATGGTGTAAACGCCCAAAAAAATCAAAGAAATTTTACAATTGGAATTGGAGTTAAATAAAAAGCACCTTGAAATGTCATCCAAGGTGCTTTATAATATCTTTATATCCTCTTTAACGAGTTAAAGAATACGTACTCGTTGTATTATCTTTATCATTTTTAGCGTTAAACTGTAAAGTATTTCCATCAAGAATTACATCAGTACAATAATAATTACCGTCAGAAAAACTCATGTTGAAGGTGTTCGCCACCACAATATAAGTTCCAATTGTGGTATTAGTGCCCAAGTTTCGCTCCACTTGGTCATTATCATTTGAGGTAAAAGTAAAATAATCGTCAACGGGCGAATCTATTCCCTCAATTTTGGTAACATTCCATTTACCAATCAATTGCGATTTTAATGAGGTGGTATCTTTTTTACAAGCAACAAAGCTTGTAGCGATTGTTAATAGGATAACAAGTAGGGTATTTTGCTTTTTCATTAATGGTTTTTTATGTTTGTTTAATTTAATAACGTCGGCTTCTCAAATTTCGTACCGTTTTAGAATTAAAGAAGCCTTTTTGAACTAAACCTGCCTAATCGGGGTTAAAATTGCAAACTCTATTGTTTTGTTTAGACTTATCCGTCTATAATTTATATTTTCGCAGAATAAAGATAAACACATGGAAGAATTTGAAGTAAGTGACGCCTCCAGAAAAACCAAGACGGTTTATATTTCTACCATTTTCAGTATCGCATTGGTGCTCTTAATGTTGGGATTACTTGGTTTGGTTCTAGTACACGCAAAAAATCTGTCCAACTATGTTAAGGAAAACATCGTTTTAAATATTATTGTAGATGAGGGCGCCAAAGATGCAGATGTGCTTGCTTTTCAAAAAGAACTGAAAGCAAACCCCGCCGTAAAAGAAACCCAATACGTAAACAAAGAACTTGCCGCAAGAAATTTAACAAAAGATTTAGGTGAGGATTTTGTGACTTTTTTGGGATATAACCCACTTACCTCAACTTTTGACGTTTACCTTAAAGCAGATTACGCCAACACTAAAAGTATAGAGACGCTTAAAACTCAAATTCAAAAAAACCCTTTAGTAAAAGAGGTGGTTTACCAAAGTTCTTTAATAGATATGGTAAATAAAAACATAAGCACCATTAGCCTCTTTATTTTGGCGTTTGCAGCAATTCTACTTGTAATAGCGGTAGCGTTAATAAACAATACCATCCGTTTGGCCATTTATTCGCAGCGCTTTTTAATTAAAAGTATGCAGCTTGTTGGTGCAACTAAAAACTTTATTAGACGTCCTTTTCTATTGTTTGCCGCACTACACGGTTTAATCGCCGCATTTATAGCCATTATTATTTTGTTGGTTACTTTAATGTACGCCCGCAAAGAAATACCAGAAATAATAATACTTAACAACCCTACCGAGTTTGGTTTTGTATTTTTACTTTTGATTATTATTGGCATAGTAATTACGGGCTTAAGCACTTGGTTTGCCGTAAGCAGATATTTGCGTTTAAAATCTTACAATCTATATAGATAATGATAGAAAAAAAATACAGCCCTGCAAAGCAGGAGCAAGGAGACCCGAGTTTAGTATTCGGTAAAAAAAACTACCAATTACTTCTCATTGCAATTGGCATTGTAGTAGTTGGTTTTATATTGATGATGGGAACTACAGATATTTACGATTTCAGAAAAACACTGTTGGCCCCAATGGTGGTGTTGGCAGGGTTTGCTTTTGGGGTTTACGCTATCTTAAAAAGATAAAAATTTGTAATTACCATAATTGAAAAATTTGCTAAAGGGGTTTTAATACTCCTTTAATTTTTGATGCTTAATTTTAAAAAAGTTTCAAAGTACTATTACGCCTATTTTAACCCTTTTTTCCGCGCATATTTAACACATGACTTATTTTCAAACCATAATCCTGGCCATTATAGAAGGATTAACAGAGTTTCTGCCAGTATCTAGCACTGGCCACATGATTATTGCCTCATCTGTAATGGGCATAGCAAGCGATCCATTTGTAAAGCTTTTTACCATTGCCATACAGTTGGGCGCTATTATGGCGGTAGTGGTATTGTATTTTAAAAGGTTTTTTAAAACGTTAGATTTCTACTTAAAACTTTTTGTAGCTTTCTTGCCCGCAGCATTCTTCGGACTGCTTTTTAGCAACCTGATAGACGAATTGCTAGAAAGCCCGCTTACGGTTGGCATAATGCTATTTGTTGGCGGCATTATCTTGTTGTTTGTAGATAAATGGTTTAACAATCCAACTGTGCACGAAGAAGAAAATGTAAATTATTGGACAGCGTTAAAAATCGGTTTCTTTCAATGTATTGCAATGATTCCTGGCACCTCGCGTTCGGCAGCGACCATTGTAGGTGGTATGAGCCAAAAACTGGATAGAAAAGTTGCCGCAGAATTTTCTTTCTTTCTTGCTGTACCAACCATGTTCGCGGCTACCGCCAAGAAAATGTTAGACTTTTATAAGGCCGGCTATACGATTAGCCACAAAGAAATAAACCTACTAATTGTTGGTAATGTAATTGCATTTGTAGTTGCGCTTATCGCGATTAAAGCATTTATAGATTTCTTAACCAAGCATGGGTTTAAAATGTTCGGTTGGTATCGAATAATTGTTGGGCTTGTTATTATTGTGATGTTGTTGATGGGTCACGATTTAAAAGTGATTTAATCTTTATTTTTGCAGAAAAACATTTTGATCGAAGAAAAATTTCTTAAAGACTTTAATTTTGCAGAAGGCGAACTGTTGCTTTTCAATAAACCTTACAAGTGGACTTCTTTTGACGTGGTAGGCAAAATTAGGAATTCACTTAAACCTTTAAAGCTCAAAGTTGGCCACGCTGGCACTTTAGATCCCTTGGCAACCGGCCTTCTTATACTTTGTACGGGTAAACTCACCAAACAAATAGACACTTTCCAGGTAGAGGAAAAGGAATATGTAGGCACCATGACCCTTGGTGCAACCACGCCTTCTTTCGATTTGGAGACGGCGATTAGTCAAACCTTCGATATTGCCAATATCAGTTCTGAAGATATTCTTAACGCAAGAAAAGATTTCTTAGGAGAAATTGTTCAATATCCACCAGCTCACTCTGCTGTAAAAATAAATGGCGAAAGACTGTATGTAAAAGCCCGTTTGGGAGAAGAAGTAGAACTCAGACCTCGATATGTTACCGTTAGCGAGTTTGAGATTACCAACATTAATCTTCCAGAAATAGAATTTAAAGTGGTTTGTAGCAAGGGTACTTATATCCGCTCACTTGTTTCTGATTTTGGCAAAAAACTAGATAACGGAGCTTATTTAAGCAAACTAACGCGAACCCGTAGCGGCAACTTTTTATTGAGCAACGCTTTTGAAGTACAAGATTTTGTTGCTTATTTAAAAGCAACAAAAGAAGCCGTAAAATCACCTGAACATTAAGGCCATAGAAACAAAAACTATCTACTTATGTTCTAAAGCCACATTAACTTATAAACTAAACTTGTTGTTTTCTTGTGAAAATTTATCATAACCTATCGGAGTTTAAAGCCCTAAAAAATGCTGTGGTAACCATTGGTACTTTTGATGGCGTACACATCGGTCATCAAAAAATCATTAAGCAAGTGGTAGATTCGGCGAACAAACAAGGCGCTGAAAGTGTCATTTTAACTTTTTTCCCGCATCCGCGGATGATTATAGACCCCGAGAATCAGAATTTAAAAATGATTTCTACTTTGAGCGAAAAAGCAGAAATGATGGAAAAGCTGGGTGTCGATCATTTGATTATCACACCATTTACCCGCGATTTCTCTAACCAAACACCTGCAGATTACATTAAAAATATCCTGATTAAAAACATAGGCACCAAGCAAATCATCATCGGGTACGATCATCGTTTTGGCAAAAATAGATCTGGAAATCTAAATGACCTAAAGCAGGCGGGTAAAGATTACGGTTTTACCCTAGAAGAGATTGCAGAACAAGACATCCACGATGTGGCCGTTAGTTCTTCTAAAATAAGAGAGGCCATTTTGGCGGGAGATGTAAGTTTGGCAGCCGATTATTTGGGTTATCCTTTTTCTATATCAGGGCAAGTAATTAAAGGCGATAAAATTGGTAGAACCATTGGCTTTCCTACCGCAAATATTTTTGTAGAAGAAACTTACAAGCTTATCCCAAGCGACGGTATTTATGCGGTTACGGTAGAAATGGGTTCGGAAGTTGGAGGTCGTAAGTCGGAGGTTGGAAGCGAACTGCAAAAGCCCTATACCCTAAACCCTAAACCCTCAACCTTTATTGGTATGGCTTACATTGGCCAAAGGCCAACCATTAATGGAATGACCAGAAATATCGAGGTAAATATCTTCGATTTTAACAAAGAAATTTACGGACAAAAGATCACAATGAATTTCTTAAAATTTCTGCGTCATGATGAAAAATTCACCAGCCTAGAAAACCTTAAAGTACAGCTCCAATTAGACAAAAAAAATACGTTGGAATACTTTGCACTTGAGTATAAAGGCTGAGGCTGGGATTAAGGTTAAGGCTGAGATTGAGGTTGAGATTAACGTTCAGACTGATCTGTCATGCTGAACTCGTTTCAGCATCTTTTCTAATTACTCGCATATTGAAAGACTCTGAAACGAATTCAAAGTGAAGCATCAGCGGCCATTAGCCCAGTTATTTTAGATTCAAAAACTCTGCATTCCCTCCCTGCCCCCACAATGTCATTAACTTAAGGAAAAACCAATAAAATGGTGTCATCCAGAGCTTGTCGAAGGACAACCATTTTATTGGTTTTTGGATTTTTTTAAGGTCTTCGACAGGCTCTGACTGACAAACGATTTCTTTAAGTTAATGACATTGCCCTGCCCCCTTTAATCCTATCCTCATATCTAGTAGCTAACATCTTTATCTAATCTCCGCTTTCTTGCAAAACGAATCGGATTGATTTCTGACTTCCGATTTCTGATTTCCAGTTCGCCCCTCTCAATTATTTTTAATTATATTTACGCAACATGCACTTACCCTATCTCATTTCGGATCTTGGCTTAATACTTGCCGCAGCAGGAATTACAACGCTAATTTTTAAGCGGATAAAGCAACCTCTGGTTTTGGGTTATATCCTAGCAGGATTAATTGTTGGCCCTCATCTAGACTATTTTCCCACAGTTACAGATTTAAAGAGCATTAACATTTGGGGCGAGATTGGCGTTATTTTTTTGCTCTTTAGTTTAGGACTAGAATTCAGTTTCAAAAAATTGGTAAAAGTGGGCGGTTCTGCGTCTATTACAGCAATTGTTAAAGTGTTGTTTTTAATGGGCGCCGGCTATCTGGTAGGAAAAACGCTTGGCTGGAGCAATATGGACAGTCTTTTTATGGGCGGTATTCTATCTATTTCCTCCACTATGATTGCCATTAAGGCTTTTGAAGAGCTGGGCTTAAAACATAAAAAGTTTGCCGCACTGGTTTTTGGAGTACTCATAGTAGAAGATTTAGTAGCCATTTTGTTACTTGTGCTCTTTTCTACTTTGGCGGTAAGCCAGCAATCTGCCGGAACCGAAATGTTTTTCTCTATTTTAAAGCTAGGCTTCTTTTTGGTTCTCTGGTTTTTAGCAGGTATTTTCATTATCCCATCCTTTTTAAACGCTACAAAAAAGCTGATGAATGACGAGACCATGTTGGTTGTCTCTTTAGCGCTGTGTTTAACGATGGTTGTTTTGGCAGATCGGGTTGGGTTTTCGCCTGCATTGGGCGCATTTATTATGGGCTCTATCTTAGCAGAAACTACCCAGGCAGAGCGCATAGAACATTTAACAAAATCTGTAAAAGATTTGTTCGCGGCCGTCTTTTTCGTTTCTGTTGGAATGTTGATAGATCCAGCGATGCTGGTAAAATATGCAGTTCCGATTATAATTGTAAGTTTAGTAATTATTTTCGGGAAGGTAACCAGTACCGTTTTCGGGGCGCTTTTATCTGGACAACCACTAAAAACATCAGTTCAGGCAGGTATGAGTTTGGCGCAGATTGGAGAATTTTCCTTCATCATTGCTTCTTTAGGATTGAGTTTAAAAGTTACCAGTGGTTTTCTATATCCAATCGCTGTCGCTGCATCGGCCATCACCACTTTTATCAGTCCGTATTTAATGAAACTCTCAGAGCCCTTTTATAATTTTTTAAACAAAAAATTACCAAGGCGGTGGCTCAAAGCCATCGACAATTACAGCTCTAGCACAGAAGGCATTACTAAATTGAGCGACTGGCGTCTTCTATTGCGCGGGTATTTAACCAACACCAT
Source organism: Pedobacter sp. UYP30 (assembly GCF_040547165.1). NCBI lineage: Bacteria > Pseudomonadati > Bacteroidota > Sphingobacteriia > Sphingobacteriales > Sphingobacteriaceae > Pedobacter > Pedobacter sp. UYP30. The sequence goes on from NZ_JBEPPD010000019.1 coordinate 68,757, forward strand.
CATTCACGGAGTGCTCATTACCTTTATCATTACCTTATCTTTTAGATATTTAGAGCCTTTTTTAAAAGACCACATAAGTAATTCTGTCCAAGCAAAAATAGTTGGAGTGGTGGCTTCTTTTATTGTAATTGCGCCTTTTCTATGGGCTCTTTCTTTTAGAAGGGTGGAAAAAAAAGCCTATTCTCACCTTTGGTTAAATAAAAAATACACCCGCGGCCCTCTAGTTGCCATAGAACTTTTTAGGGTTTTATTGGGGATTGCTTTTGTGGCCTTCTTAATTTATAAATCTTTTGATACATGGATCAGCGGCACAATTGCGATAGCTTTGATGATTATCGGTATGATAATTTTCTCTAAAAAACTCCAATCTTTTTACGATAAGTTGGAAAAACGGTTTATGTTAAATTTAAACGATAGAGAAGCGCAACGTCCGTCCATACTTCCTTGGGATACGCATTTAACAGAAATTAAGGTTTCGCCAGAATCAGAAGTAGTGGGAAAAACGCTTTCTAGTTTAATGATTAGAGAAAAATATGGCGTTAACATTGCCATGATAGAGCGGGGAAGAAACACCATCCCAACACCTGGAAGAGATGAAATGCTTTATCCAAATGATAAATTACTACTTATTGGAACAGATACACAGCTTGAAGAAGTTAAAGCCCTATTAGAAATAGATTTGCCTGAGGAAGACGAGACGCAGTTTCCAGAAAAGGAGATGAAACTGCAAAAAGTGGTAGTACATTTAGAATCTCCGGTATTTGGTCAGAGCATTAAAAATGCAGGTATAAGAGAACGAGCAAAAGCACTTATTGTAGGAATAGAACGTGGCAATGAACGGATTTTAAACCCCTCTTCTGAATTTGTTTTTGAGAATGGCGACGTGATTTGGATTGTGGGAAACCAGAAGAAAATTAGAGAGGTGCTTTAATATTGTACTAGGCTAAGCATAAAAACCTTAGGAAGAATCATATTTCCAGAACATTAAATGCTATGTAAGTTTAATTTGTGCTAAGGAACAACAGTTGCTGAAATTGCGAAGTTTGTTGATTTATCGGGAAAATACTTATACTGTTTCCATTCATTTTTTATCGTTAACACCCACGCTCCGTTTTGTTTCCCACGTGGTAAGAGGCCAATAAACGGTTGAAAAATATTACCACGATCTAAGGTATGAGGGGGAGCATCATAAGCGATTCCATGTTTATTTAGCAGAACAAGTTGTTCATTATAAGGTATTCGTAAAACCTCTATTGCTACAAAAAAGGCAGCTGTTGGGATGGTAATTTTATATTTCGACAAATCTATTTTTACCACTTTTTGTACCGTATCAACCACTTGTATTACCTCGTTACAAAATTCTTTCCCCGGTGTATCCGAAAGCGAATCGAGTGTGTACAACCTTATCCTAAACATTGCCCTTTTCAAATCGGCATCAAAACCATCATTCCTAAGAAAAAGTACTAGTCTATTGACCGTAACACTGGTTAACGCTGAGCCAGCTTTTTCGATTACAAATTTTTGCGCATATTGGAGATAGTTGGGGTTCTCGTACCTTTTGCCAAGGCCGATGAAATAGAATACGCTATCCTTATCAATGCCGTTCAGTTCGGAAGGTTTAACTTTAGCAGAGTTACGGCGAGCTGCCTTTAGATTTGGATGAGTTTCTTCAGTTAGGTTGATTATCAAATCTTTGCCTTCCTTTGGAATGGACACTGTTAAATCTTCGAAACCTTGCGCCTTTACTAAAAGCGTATCGATTTGGCTATCTTTTAGAAAAAAGACTGAGTTGCCTTTTTTATCTGTGTTAAATGCAAATTCGGCATTTTTTAAGATGACCAATGCATAAGGAATTCTTTTATTTTCTTTATTTCTTACCGAAATGCTCAGCTCGCGCTGCCCAAAGCACCTAAAGACCCCCAAAATTGAGATTAGGATAAGTATGGCTCTCTTCATTGCTAAAATTTAAGAAGCGTGGGGCTTATAGATATCGCACCGTTGTTAATGTCGGCCCACTTCCCAGTATATTCCGATCTCGTAACATACGTTTCCTCAGCCTTGCTGTTGAGGTAAAGGGTAGGCTCATATTCTATAGTATAAACCGCTTTTAATGCTATATCACCAAATTTATGAACAGAGGGATCCAAATTATATCTTTCATTTTTTGGGATGTATAATTTTTGGATAGAAATATAAAATTTCTTGGTGGTAAGATATAGAGAATCGACCTTTACATTGACCACATCTTTACTTTTTGAATTAGTCTCAATAGTATAAGATCTTATTTTTTTTCCTGGAAATTTATTCCTCTCGCCCCCCTCATAAACGTTAATTATAAAAGTAGAAAAGGGGTTAAATAACGAGGATGCATCTTCTCCGTAATGATGGAAATCATAATTAAACTTTATATTTTGTAATTGCCAGTTACCTTCGTCCAAAGAGAACGATTGCGCTACTTCGTCTTGACAGAGAAAACCTAAAAATTTCGCCCTTGAAAAATGATTTAAGGTAACTAAGTAATTAGAATAAAATAATGTCGTATTTTGTTGTTTTGACAATTTAAATTCAGTATATTTATCTCATTATGAGGTATGTAACACTTAAAC
>NZ_JBEPPD010000020.1:0-59487 GCF_040547165.1 Pedobacter sp. UYP30
AGATGACCGACTTAACGGCTAACCAACTGCCCTCTAACCACCTAACCAACTCTATAGTATAAAGTAGTTAGTATCAAGTATCAAGATGACCGACTTAAAGGCTAACCACCTCTATAGTATAAAGTAGTTAGTATCAAGTATCAAGATGACCGACTTAAAGGCTAACCACCTCTATAGTATAAAGTAGTAAGTATCAAGATAATTGACTTAAATTCAAATTAGCTAACCCTCTAACCGGCTAACCACCTAATTCTCTAACCACCTAACCTCTAACCAAATACCCGCCTAACCCAATCACTTACTTTCCGAAATTTTGCTTGCACTCCCAAAATTAAATAGCAAACTAAACCTCAATGTATTTGCTAAAGGGCTTGTTTGCGCATCGGCTATCAAATATGAAAGATCTAAATTTAACACATCGTACTTAAAACCCGCACCTACAGTAAAATAACGGGCGTTTCCTTTAGTCGGACTTTGATATTGGTAACCTGCCCTTAATGCAAACTGTTTGTTGTAAGTGTATTCAATTCCGGTAGATAGGCCAACTTCTTTCAATTCCTCCGTAAAGCCTCCCGGCGCATCACTAAATGAACCGAAAATGCCAGAAGGAACGGAACGATCTGGATCTTTGCCACTTGTAATGTTTCCATCGGTATCATAATTAGGTTGTGTGGGAACAAGAAGTTTGTTAAAGTCTAGTGCAAAAGTAAAATCGCTATTGTCATCAAAATTAAAGGTAGTTGCCGCACCAAGTTTTAAATTACCTGGTAAAAAATGACTTGCTCCGGTCGAGTAACTTACCTTTGTTCCAATATTTGATATATTGGCACCTATAGAAAGTGTTGCATCTGTGTTGAATAAGTTCATCGGACTTCTATAGATTCCCGCTACATCAACAGCTACAGCTTTAGCGGCAGCATATTCCTTACCTCCAGATACCTGACTTGATCCTAAATTAGAATAGATGAAGCGTAAAGTTGAGCCAAGTGCAAATTCATCGCCAAAAGAACGCACAAAAGAAGCATCAACAGCAATTTCGTTTGGCTTAAAACTGCCTAAATCTTGTCGGTTTTCGTCTAAGAGCTGAACATTTCCTAAGGAGAAATAGCGGAGAGAGGCGGCGATGGTATTTCGATCGTCTAGTTTATAATAGCCACTTAAATAACCCAAATTAATATCAGGTGCTAAACTTTTTAACCAAGGTGTATAAGATAGTCCAAAACCATATTGTTCTTTTAAGTTGGCAAGTTTTGCTACATTAATGCTAGAACTGTTTACATCACCAGCAACTGCAACACCAGCATTGCCCATACTTCCAGCCCTAGCATCGGGCGTAATCAGCAAGAAAGGAACAGCTGTATAGATGCTGTTGCCTTGGCTTCCATCAGTTTGAACCTGTGCCTTAGCAGTTATAACAAGCAATAAAAGCACTAAAATAATTGGGACGGTAAAGATGCGCATGTATGTTGTTTTTTCAAAAATAAGAAAAAAAAATAATGTTTTATCGGCTTACAGCTTTGTTAAAGTTGGGATAGCTGTTTGCATTTATGGCTTAATTATAAATAGCAAAATTTTTGCTAGTATGTTTTAATGGGAAAAGGTTAAATAATTTTAGATATTTTCCTCTATCAAATTTTCATTAAAAAATGGATGGTTTTTTTAGCCTGTTTGATTAAGACGATACTTCTTGTATATATGTTTCTTTTTAGCTTACAAAAGTTGTAAATTTGAAATAATTACATTGAAACCTTAAATACGTCCCAAGTATGCTTAATTCTTTGTTTTTTAAATATGTAAGTAGGGCTGTTTCTGTCTTGTTGTTTTGTTTTGTTTATAATGTAGCTTCTGCACAAAATATAACAAATTATGGTTTTACGGCAAGTGCTGGAACATTTACGGCTTTAGTTGGGGGTACTACACCAGGTGGACTAGGTACAACCGATGACGGTGCTTTTAATAACATACCTATCGGCTTCGATTTTTGGTACATGGGTGTTAAATACACTACAATATCAGCAGGAACAAATGGCCTTTTAAGTTTAGGTGGTCCAATTACGGCGGCGGGTTATTTGAATACTGATGATTTATCTGCTACAGGCGGCACTAATAGGCCCATATTGGCTCCATTATGGGATAACCTAAATATTGTTGCAGGTGCAAATTTTACTTATTTAACTACCGGCGCAGTTGGCTCTAGACTATTTACCTGTCAATATTTAACTATAAGGTGGAACTACTTGGCTGCTAGTTCTGCAATTTCGTTTCAAGTTATATTGGATGAGGCTACAGGTAAAGTTTCTTTTGTTTATCGACCAGAAACCGGAGCTATAAATGCTGGGGGTGCTTCTATTGGCATCACTGCAACTGCCATCGGCAATTCAAACTATCTTTCTCTAAACAATTCTACTGCAGGTGCCGTTGCAAGCTCTACAGTTTCAACTACAAATATAAGCACAAAACCGGTAGCAGGCCAAACCTATTCATTTCGTTCTACTGTAAACGCACCAACATCTTTAACTTTTACTGGAGTATCTAGTACTGGGATGACTTTAAACTGGGTGGATAATGCAACAGATGAGAATGGCTATGTAATCTACCAATCTACAGATGGTGGGTCAACCTATACTTATGCAGCCCTAACTGCTGCAAATGCTACCTCATATGCAGCTACAGGGTTAAATGCCTATACCAATTACTTTTGGAAAGTGTTTGCATTAAGGGAAACCCTAAGCAGTCCGTTAGCAGGAAGCCAAAACATGGCATTAGCGGCCACTTATGCTTATCCGTTTAACGGGAATGCTAACGATGCTGCGGGCACCCCTACCAATGACGTTTCGGGAAATAACAATAACGGTACGCTTGTCGGTGGTGTTACACCTGCTACAGATCGCTTTGGAAATGCGAATAGTGCTTACACTTTTAATGGTTCTACGGGCAACATTACGACAACAACTAAAATACTAACTCCGGGTCCTCAAGTCTTTTCGATAAGTATTTGGTTTAAAACAACTACAACTCAAGGCGGAAAATTAATTGGCTTTGGGAATCAGCAAAGTGGCGGAAGTGGGCAGTATGATCGACATGTTTATATGGACAATAATGGGAAGCTCTATTTTGGAATTTACAACGGTGGTTTTTCTATAATTGCCAGTACGACCGCCTATAACGACAATGTTTGGCACAACGCCATTGGGATTCTCTCAGGAACTGGCATGAAATTTTATGTGGATGGGGTTTCGATAGGGACAAATGCGAATACAGCTGCTGAGAATCATGATGGATATTGGAGAATTGGTTATGATGCTCTCGGAGGGGGATGGCAAAATGCACCAACTAGCCCTTTCTTTGCAGGTTCGTTAGATGATATACAGATATTTAATAGAGAAATTTCTGTTCCCGAGATTAACGGATTTAATAACGCTTTATTTAATGGATATGCTTACAAAAAGACCATCACTTTAAATACGACAAATATAATTGCAGGTACGCAAACCAATTTCCCGTATTTAATAAGCATTACAGATCCTGATTTAAAACAAACCACCAATGGTTGCGATTTGACAGGAGGAAATACTTCCTTTGGTAAAGTTACTTCTATTACCGGTGCAGACATTGCTTTTACTACCACAGACGGTGTCGCATTACCTTACGACATTGATAAATATGATCCGGCAACAGGAAGTTTATTGGTCTGGGTAAAACTGCCCTCTGTTTCTAATGCAACTAACTTGGCAATTAACATGCTATTTGGCAAATTAGCGCCTGGTACAAACAACGAAGCCACCGTATGGTCTGATTATAAAACTGTTTTTCATTTTAAGGAAAACATGTATACCGGAACTACAAAAGATGCAACGGCTGGATTGGTAGGTACAAATACTGGCATGACCGCTACTAACTTGGTTGCCGGTAAAATCGGTACTGCCTATAATTTTAACGGCACAACTCAGAAAATTGAGGTGCAAAGTAGTCCAGCCTACGCCATTACCTCATCTCCATATACCTTATCTGCTTGGATTAATATAAAATCAACTACGCCACCATTCGACGATCAAAAAATAATTGGTAACCAAACTAGTGCTGGTTTTGGTTATAAAATGGGGCTTAACACCAACACAACTTACGGCACTAACCCAGAAATGCAGAGTGACGGCAACCCAGATCGATTTGGACAGCCGAATACCACAGGCCCATTTTTCACTACAGCATTAAACACATGGTATTATGTACAGGGGGTATACAACGGCACCACACTGGCTATGTATGTGAATGGTGTTGCACAGCAAACTAGAACAGGGATAGGTGCGCCCAGTGCAGGGGGAGTGCTTAACATTGGTGTGGGTGAAGGAGGTAATGCATTTTGGTTCAATGGTATTATTGATGAACCCAGGGTTTCTCAAACAGCAAAAGACGCAAATTGGGGATTGTCTGAATATCGCAATCAAAACAACCCGGGTACTACTGGTACTTTGCCATCTGTTGTTTTACCTTTAGGTGGCTTACAGGCAGACGCTGTAGCGGCTTCCACTTACCCTGGTTTAGTCTATACTTTTACTGGTGCAACTTCGGCAACAGACTTTTCTGCCTTAGGTAATTTTACAAATAACACCATCAATTTAACTGAGTTGCCAGCTAGTACCGCAAAGGTTTCTGTAGTAATTCCAACAGGTAAAAGTCCGATGCTTTTTGCCTCAAAATCTTTTTATGGTGTATCTATAGCAAATGGAGCAATTCTGGCACTTAATGGCAATACATTAAATGTGGGTTGTAATGTTTACAATAGCGGCCAGATCTTTTATAACGCCAGTCTAGTCTCGTCATTAAATTTTAACGGTTCATTAGCTACACAAGACTATTTTGGAAATGCATCAACCAGCAATTTGGGCAATTTAATTATAAACAATTCTGCAAGCGGTACAATAAATATAAATGCAAGCAGTAATTTAAATGTTTACAATACATTAACGTTGATAAAGGGCAACTTGAGCACATCTGTTATTGGTACAGGTAAATTTACCTTGAAGTCATTCGAGAATCAAACGGCATCTGTTGCTTCAATACCTGCGGGTAGCGCCATTAGTGGTAATTTTTATGTCGAGCGGTTTATGAAAGGTGGCAACACGAATGCAAGACGTGGCTTTAGGCTGATGTCTTCTCCCGTACATGCACCGGGTGTTCCTCTTAATTACAACATATTCAATCTCAAACAGAACATGTATATTTCTGGCAGTCCTGATGCCGCAAATATTGGTGCGTCAGATCCTAACAGTGCTACGGTATTTGATTGGTCACCAAATCATAATCCCACCATTTATCGGTATAATGAGCCTGTTCCTGGCGCCGTATCTCAATACGATTATGCACCCATTTCTTTACCCTTAACAGGAAACATTTTTAAGGTAGGAGAAGGTGCTTATGTTTTTTTTAGAGGATTGAGATCTGCTACTGGTAATCGTTTCAGTACTTCTTTGCCAGTGGAGGATAATACGTTGGTTTACAATGGCGTTGTAAACCAGGGCTCATATTCGCCCGCGCTAACCTATACCAATACCGGCAGTACGGCAGACGGGTATAACTTGGTGGGCAATCCATATCCTTCAACAATAGATGTTACTTCTACGGGAATTACCTATACAAATCTAACACCATTTATAAATGTATTGAATCCTCAAACTAAAGTTTTCAATACATATAACAGAACTACCGGTGTATCTACAGGTAATGCATCGAAATTTATTGCTTCTGGTCAAGGTTTTTTTGTACAAAGACTCTCAGGCGCCCCTGCTATTACATTTGGTGAGGGTGCAAAAGTTGATCAGCAACTCCTTACTAATCCAACTGCGCCTACTCTTTTAATGTCCACTTCGCACTTTAAACAGATTGACTCAAAACCTCAATATTTAAAAATGCTGTTTATCAACCAAGCAGACAGTACTGCGCAAGATGATATAGTGATTGAATTTAATGAAAGCGGGAAGGAAAAGTTCGACGGAGCTGAAGATGCAAGTGATATGGGTGGTAATGGAACAACTTTCCTATCAAGTTACTCTTCAGATAACATTAAACTTGCTATAAATGATTATCCAGCCATTACAAAAGACACAAAAATTAAATTATCGGTATTAAGTTATTTATCTGGCTCTTTTAATCTTATTGCAACCGAAGTAGCAAGCTTAGATAAAAAATATGAAGCTTTGCTTATTGACAATTTTAAAGTTGATACCATAAAACTTGCAACGCAGAGTACTTATGGGTTCTCGATAGATCGATCCGTGCCAGAAACATATCGCGATGGGCGTTTTGAAGTTGCTTTCGCCGAAACACCATTAATGGTAAACACATTGTCTAATTTTTATGGCAGTGGCATAGCCGATCATATTAATGTTGGCTGGAAAATTGGAGTGGAGAACAAACCCGTGGTTTTTACCTTAGAGAAATCGATAGATACTATCAATTTCCATTCATTAACGAGTTTCTCATCAGATGCTAGAGAGGTGTATAGCTATATTGATAAGCAGCCGAACATTGGAGATAATTATTACAGGTTGATTCAAACAGATGTTAACGATCAAACGAGCTATTCATCAGTTATTAACATTAAATATGATGGTTTACCTTTGTCAAATACGGGCTTTACAGTTTATCCTATTCCGGTAATAAATAAATTGAACATTACGCTAAACAAAATCTATGATAATGAGACTACCGTACGTATCTATAATATTTCTGGGCAGGTTGTTACCAATGCAGCCTTTACTGGAGACAGCACAAGTATAGATTTTGCCAAGTTTAGTCCAGGCGTATACATTATAGAAATAACAAACTCGAATAAAACTATAGGTCGATCCAAATTTATAAAACAATAAATACAAAGAATGAAGAAGCTTTATATGGGTATTTTTTCAGCCCTTTTAATGATGATCATTATTATCTCTACGTTTCAAGATCTTTCTGCTAGGCAAAACGATCCAGGCCAACCCTGTGACCCAGATGCAGTGGTGGGTGTGGATCCACTCGCTTGTCCGATAGACAGTGATATAGTTTTTCTTTTGATTGGGGGAATCGCTTTGTATTTTGTGGCTAAACAAAAACAGGCTATCATTATAAAGGTTAATAGGGACTAGATAATTGTCCTTTGTTTAACCAACTGGGCGGGGTTGCCCTGATAGATGGAATAAGCTTCCAGATTTTTAGTGGCCACGCTACCTAAAGAAAGTACCGCGTGGCTGTGGGCAGTAACGCCTGGTGCTATTGTAGTGTTGGCGCCAGCCCAAACTCCGTTTTCTAATATAATTTCCTTTGTAATTAAATCGAAAGAGGTTTTTGTATAATTGTGGTTGCCTGTTATCAACATGGCCTTTTGCGATATACAACAATTTTTGCCAATATGCACCCAGTCTAAATTTTCTATATAACAATCGGCAAGCCAACTGTAGTCGCCTATGGTTAGTTTCCAAGGGTATTTAACATAAATTCCGGGTTTTATTCGGACCTCTTTTCCAATTTTGGCGCCAAAAAGGCGCAGTATAAAAACTAAAATTACACTAAAAGGAATTAGTCGACTCTTAAAAAAAAGAATGTTGATGAAATACCATAAAATCTGTTTAATAACAGAAGCTCCGATTTTAAAATCGCCGGTATTAAAATTCTTATGTAAATGGGTTTCTTGCAAAATGTAGTGTTTTATTCCTCCACAAACCCCAAAGGGGCTTTTACCTTTTTATTTTTCACTTATAGTCTGTGGGTTGAAACCCACAGTTATGATTTCGGACGAAGCTACGCATCTTCTAATTTTCTTTTCGTTTTTTAGATTCTGCTTTGAGCTTTCCGCTTTCCGCTTTAACCTTTAGGCTTTGAGCTTTTGGCTTTCTACCAATCCAAATATAAAGCATCCCAAAAACACATAGATAAACTAAAACATTAAATATTTCATGATGGTAGGTAAAGTTATGGCGTTGTGATTTAAAAAAACCCAATAATATTCCCAGTCCTGCAATTCTAAAAATATTAAGTATGTAGATAACTACCAAACCAATCACCAACATCTTAAAAGTTGATTTCCATGTAGATGGGAAAGAAAGAACAAAAGCTGTTAAAAAGCTCATAACGCCCAAGCCCAAACAAGAGTAATTAATGCGTAGTTGAGGGCCGTTTACCACCATTACATCTTGGTAATTATAAATAACATAAAAGCCAAATAATCGAATAATCGATGCAGCTGGTTTTATCAAGGCGCTTTTTAAGCCTTGTATATAGTTAAAATGATCTGAAATATACGAGTTGTAAAACCTAGCTTCTGGATTCATTACGCTATTCATAAATAGATTCCCTTGACTGAAAACAATATACAAACATATTAAAGTTAGAATAAATTTAATTGCTTGTTTGTTAGAATCTGTTTGCGCGTTGCCAAAATTTAATTTACTCATTGTTAATGTTTCTAAATTTTAATGTCGACAGCTGATTTCTCAATTTTTCTTAACAATTTTATTTTTTTATCAACCTGTTGTCGAAACCACAAGCCTTGAAGGTAATGAAATTTGATGCCGATTTTGCCATCTAAAATACCCAGTTTAAAAATCATGCGATAAATAAAATAAAAATAGGGGCGAATACCAAGTGGCAATCTCCACCATATTTTTTTAAACCAAGCTCTCCGTTCATCTGGGCTGCCAGATAAATGAGGCTTTAAAGTCTGAATTCTCAACTTTTTTCCTCGTTCAATTTCTTCTTCCGCAATGAGATTGCTATACTTCTCATGTTTTTCCAACCAGAAATTTAAATCGTTCTCTTTTAAATTTTCTTCAATCAAATATCCTTTTTCCCAAATAGTGGTTTCGCCCTTAACCACAAATCTATGGTCCATGTTTTCATTCAAATCAGAATAGCCAATGCCATTTCTAAACATTTTTAGTTGAAAAAAGGGAAAATAGCCACCAAATCGTATCCAACTGCCTTGAAAATAATTTTTCCTGTTGAAATAAATTCCATTTATATTGAGGTATGCATCATCCTTAAATCCTTGTAAAAGCATAAAAAGTTCACTACTTATCATTTGGTCTGCATCAAGACCAATAATCCAAGGCGTTTGAATGTCGAAAACTTTTAAAGCAAAATCCCATTGTTTAGGATGATTCTCGAATTTATTTACCTTAACTTCAGCCTTAAAATTGGAGGCAATTGTTAGGGTTTTATCAGTACTTCCACTATCTAAAATATATGTAGCAGCATTTAGTTCCTTTAACGAACTTAATAATCTAGGCAAATGAATCTCTTCATTGAAAGTTAAAATCACAAAGCTGAAATTTTTGTTCATCTAAATTAGGGTCTGATAGAGTTTAATGTAGCGATTTACAAGGTCATCAGAAAAATCTATCACTATGGTTTTAGGTGCATTTTCTCGAATAAAGTTTCTTTTTTTAACATCTTGATGTGCTTTTAAGATTTCATTTTTTATCTCGTCAATGTTTAAGGGCGCTATCCAACCGAAATCCTTTTGCTCGACATAATCTGCTAGGCCAACTTTATTTGAGATTAAAACAGGTGTTCCTACAGATAAACTCTCGATTACAACATTTGCAAAGTTCTCATTATAAGAAGTTAAAATCATAAGATCGTGATGAGCCAGAAGACTAAATTTATCTTCATTTTTTATTTGTCCGACCCAAATGATTTTAGAGTTAAGCTTTAAATTTTTGACTTTAGCCTTTAAGCTTTCCACATAATCCTCTTCTCCAGATCCTGCAATGGTTAATTGCCAGTTGAATTCTAACGCATTTAAGCCCTCAAATAAAAAGTCTAAACCTTTTTTCTGCTCAATTCTGGATAGAAAAATTAGTTTGAAGACTTGTTTTTCTTCGTTCGTTTTTCGTTTTTCGTCCGTGGTTTCCGCATTCCGATAAAATGATGCACGAACGTCGGAAGACGGTGGATGACCGCCCTGAGAAAGTTCCACTAAATTTGGAATCACTGTAATGCTTTTTGGTATTATTATAGACTGAATATCGACTCTCTCTAATTCGCTAGTTACATGTATGTGGCAGTAGGAGAGCAGGTTTTTGCCTATTGTTTGATGGATTATTTTCTTAGCTAGACTATGCCTATTCTGTTGGGTGTAATGCGTTAACATTCCTCTGGGCGATAAAACAACTGGTGCTTTAAACCATTTGGCAATAAAACAGCTAAAAATAGAAACTAAATTCCACCAAGCATGGATGTGCACTATTATCTTTGTGTTGTCATGCTGAGCCTGTCGAAGCACCTTCCTTAAATGCAATAGTAACGACGCCGAAAAATGCGTATGGTCTTTTGTAATTCTCTTAAAATAGGTTACCCGAACGCCATCTACCATCTGGGGCTCGCGTCTTGGTACGTTTAATTCCTTTTTTCCATTTGCGGTTGTGGTAAAAACTTGTATCTCGTTGGTCTTTGTTTCTTTACCTTCCTTATTCTTTATTCCTTGTTCCTTGTTCGCTACTTGCTCCGCAATGGCCTCGCACAATTTTGCAACCGACATAATCGGGCCGCCGTAAATGTATGCTGGTTTATAAGAAGCTGTAATATGAATGATTTTCAAAATAAAATAATAGTGTTCATTTTCCTAAACCCTAAACCTCTAACCACCTTTACTAACTGTAAATTTTGGTATTATTATTTTAACTACGATAAGAAGTTTGCATAAAGCGAGCATAATTAAGTAACTATAAAAAAAGTTGGAAATCATAAATTCGAAATTATTTCCTCGCCATAGTTGTTGGAATAGGCTATTAAATACAATTACACAACCTAGCTCATAACTGCCGAATAATTCTTCTGCCAAATTACACATGCTCTGCATAATCAAACCATAAATTAACATGGTAAAAAAAACGCCAGGAACTCCCCAACTTAGATAAGCATCAACCACTGGCCTAGTTTTCGCAGAAACAGAAGAAAACCTACTTGCAACGCCAGCTTCATAAACCCTTTCCATGGAAACCTCTTCCATATTAGGCTTTTCTTTCCAAAATATTCTGGGAATTAACGCCATAAAAGAATCTTCTAGAATTTTAAAGCCATAATAATCATGATGTGCAGGAACGTAGGCTACAAAGGTTGTAAACATGTCAATTTCACTTAATCGATTGGTTAAGAAGCTCCAATTTGTTTCTTCAATTTCATCTTGATTTTCATTTCCTAAGAGTGTTTCAAAAGCTTCTGTTCTGGCCTCTTCTGCCGATACTTCCCCATTCCATGATGATCTTACAACCGTATTGTATGTAGGGAGAAAGTATAATAAAAGATAGGCAGTCGGTATAGCGAGCCAAATAATTGCTTTTTTATAATAAGGTAAAAACAAACAAGCTAGTATGATTACATTGATAATTATCGGCTCTTTGTAACCGCTTAAGCTTGCATTTAAAAAATTGCCAATAAATATGAAAGAGCCAACCAATAGATAATTCAAGTTCTTTTCTACCACTCCTCTTACAAAAAGAACCGCTCCACAGCTAATCGCAACTGCGATAACTGGCAGCGCAACTTGGTTAAGTCCGGGTAGATACTGGCAAATAAAACCGATTGCATAACTAATTAAAGACAAGCCAATTAAATAATTGTGGCCAATATAAAAAGTGTAATTTTTAGGTTGAATAGGTTCTTTCTTAATCTTTAAAATAATACCGGTAACAATTGCTGCATGGCCAAGTAAACTCATTCTTTGACATTGTGCGATTAAATATGTTTTTTCAGAACCTTGAAATTGGAGTCCATTTTGAACCTCGGTAAAATACCTATAGCCCAGGTGGTCCATAAAATAGAATATGGATGTGACACACATGAAGCCGGCGAAAATGAATTGAGTTAGGTAAATTGGGCGCATGATTTGCCGGTAAATGGGCAAATCTTCGTTAACATATACTGATGGTGAAAACCATGTCCAATAAAATATAAATAGAGACCCTAACCACGCGATTATGTAAGACGCAACTGGTATCCCGCTAAATAAGTAGGCTAAAATTACTGGAATGAAAAGCGGTACAATGGTTTTCGATCGCTCGTTTGCTCCAATCATATCTTATCTAATTCGGTTCTAAAGCACTGCACTTGCGCCTTGAAGTTCCAAGATGCTATTTTGGCTAAGGATATTTTACCCATATTACGTAATAAATCTTTATCTGCGCACAATTTCTTTAGTTTGTCGATTAAATCGGCTTCATTTCCTGATTCAAAGCTATATCCGTTTTCATCATTGTTAACAAGATCAAATCCACAGCCTACTTTATCCGAAATCAAGATTGCTTTTCCCGCAGCCATTGCTTCATTTATCGTCAAGCCCCATGTCTCTGCAGGGCCTTTAGATGGTAAGCAAAACAAATCGCAAGCTTGGTATATTATCGGCATTTGCATTTGATTTTGAAAATCCATAAAATGAATGTTTTGAGATGTGAGACGAGAGATGTGAGATGTGAGATGTGGATTTTTGTTCTCTATTCGGTCAGCTTGAACTACAGCTAGAGAAGTGATAGACGATAGACCTTCAACTCTCAAACTTCGACTTTCAATACCTTTGTCATCCTGAGCCTCCCGAGAAATCGGGACAAGTTGTCGAAGGACTTCATTATCCTTTAACCCATAACCCCTAACCTCTAACCCTGCTTTCTTCTTTAAACTCTTTTCCAATTCCCCATTGCCCACAAAAAGTAAATGAACCCCTATCCTTCGGACAACCCCTAAAGGGTAAGAGGTTTTGTCGCCGACGGCATTGTTTTTCATGCCTTCGTACGACAAACTTTGAATTGTAGACTTTACACTTTTAACCTCCGATTTCGGACTTCCGACTTCCGACTCCTTCATTATCCTAATAAAAGCATTAAGTAAAAGTTCGGGGTTCTTTTTCTTTTCGAATTTACCTGCGAAGAGAATTAATATGTCTTCTTTTTTAATGTTAAGTGTTGTTCTAAGCTCCTCTGCTTCCCTAGCCTTATCTTCAGCAAATCGGTCATTGTCTATTGCGTGCGGAGCGAATATTAGTTGATTCGTTGGCATTCCAAATTTTTGGTAATATGCTTTATTGGCTTTACCCACATAAAATGCCTTATCCACGTGGCTATACACCCACTTTAAAAACAAGCTTCTTATTAACTGTTTGATACCTGTTTTTTCATCTATTAAATTGGAATCTCCCCTAAACCAAATAGGGATTTTCCCTTTAAAATAGCGCAGCACTTTTAGATGACTTTGATAAGCCCAACCGTAAACTAAAATAACATCGGGTTTGAAGGTGTTAATTTGTTGTATTAAATCTGGATTATCAATTCCCTTGTAACGGTGAGAACCGGGATTTTTAGCAGTATTTTGTAGGAGCTGATAATTGTATCCATCCAACAGTGGCAAATCCCAATGAATTAGTTTTTTAAAAGCAGGATCATATTTTTCTTTCGTTCCTTTATCTCCCCAAGTATAAAAAACTTTTAAATCGCAGGCTTTTGCCAGTAGTTGAAAGACCGGAACGTAATATTGGATGGGATGTGTGATGACGACGGCGAGTTTTTTCAATTGAAGATTAAAGTATTTAGAATTATTATTAATTTCTTTTTTAGTTCTCTCACTACGTTCTAGATGACAAACCGTTTAGGACAAGATGATAAATTTTACCCATTTCTGATTGATTTTGAAAGTTTTATTGAAGGCTTTTCTATCAGTTTGTAGAATATGTAACTCATTACTGTTACAACACATATAGCAAGTAATAAGATCATACTTCTACCTTCATTACCTTTTACAAAATTCATCGAAAAATTTATAATTCTACCTCCAATGGGTACGTGAATAAGGTATATCGAATAAGAAATTGAACCAATGAAAAGCAGATATTTGTTGGAATAATGATGGATAAACAATAAACTTAAACATGCAAAAGCTGCAAATGCACACGGAACTATCCCATTGTTATAATAAATTAGTGCAAGAATTAAGAGGTTTAAAAAAATACAATATTTGGTAGATAGAAGATGGGTTTTATTATAAAAGATTAAAATTCCTAGCACAAAATAAGGGGTAAAACCAAAAATTAAACCTCCATTTTTAATTAGTAGTGAGCTAATTAGAAATGCGGATAGAACAAGGTATCGTATCCAAACTTTAGAATGAACAAGTAATGGAAAAAGCGCAGCAATGAGTAAGTAGAATTGAAATTCTATTGCCAATGTCCAAAAAGCAGGATTTATCCAGTTTTGATTAAAGAAAGCATTTAGATAACCGAAATGTAAAGCAATGTTTATGAAATCGAACTTAAAGGGTTCGCCCTTAAAATATGGGGATAACGTGCTGAGGTAATTTAATGCCAAACAGATTATTATTGCACAAAAGTACGGAGGCTCTATTCTGGCAAATCTTCTTAACAAGAAAAATTTGTAATCAGCATACTTATAGTTATTTGCAAAAAGCGAATACGGGATAATAAAGCCAGATATTACAAAAAAAATCTGCACGCCTGCCCAACCGATGCTTCCAACTTCTTTTAACCAAAATCCATTTGGAAAATAGTTTGGGTTGCCATTGCTAAAGTGAAATAGGCAAACCGATAATGCAGCAATTGCTCTCAACATATCAACCGAAGCAATTCTTTTTGGATTTACTCTATCTTGGGATGTAATTAAACTAGTGTTGTTTATCATTCCAAAAATGGAAATTTGAAATTAGAGGGTTGATTTTAAGGAAAATATTTAATGAAATCTTTAGATTTTTTGATTAAAGACCTCGAACGGTTCAGCATTTTTGACTCTATTCTCTACATACTCCAGATCTCGAATGTAAATTGTATTAAAAATCCCAAAAGTGTCAAGCGCTGTAAGTGATCTTTTAAATGGATCGTAATGATAAGGTATAAATGATAGCTCAATTAATTTATCATGAATAAGGGTTTCATCATATCCATAACGGCCACTACTCCCGTTCAATTCGATTATGATGGCTTTTAAATTTAAATCTTTTAAAATTTCGTGAGCGCCGTTTAACACTTCTGTCTCAAAACCTTCCACATCTATTTTAATTAAAGCGGGTTTTACATTTGGGAAGTAATCATTTAGAGACACTATGGGTACTTGAATGAAATGATGATGATCTTCATTTTCAGCAATAATATGATTTGTGGTATCTTCATCAGAGCTAAATTTAAGAAGACCATGTTCTTTACCAACACCTTTGTTTTCGAGTTTTACTAAATTTTGGAGGTTATTTAGTTCGATGTTTTTTAGTAAAATATCAAAAGTAGATGGCACAGGCTCAAACGATATGGACTTCGATTTACAAATTCCAGAAGCTAATAATGTATAAGCGCCAACATTTGCTCCAACATCAAAGAAAACATCTTTAGGACGTAAGAAATGCAGTAGAAATCCCATGTCATGAAATTCATGCAAGCCCGTGTATATATTTCCGGTAACACCAGTTAGGCTTTTCTTTGCCAAGAAATAGGTTTGATCTACAAATTTTATAGGTTGTAATTCTTTATTTATTCTACATTTTACTTGCCATGTAAAAAACTTAAAATATGATTTAAGCAAATGTTTGCTAGCTAATGGATGTTGATTTATAAATCCAAAAGTTCTTTTAAATGCTTCCATTTTAACTAACTACTTTATTAAAGAGTTCAACCTGATTTTTAGTCATATTTTCTGCAGTGTAGCTATTAAATTCTCCCCATTCGGTTTTTGGGGCTTCTAAATTTTGAGCGGTATTTATTAAATAATTTTTTATCGAAGCTATACTTTCGTCTTTCTCATCAATTAAAGAGATTAGTTTACCTGCGTTGCAGTTTTGAATTATTTTCCCTGCACTACTTCTTGGATGAAAAAATGCCAATAAAGGTTTTTCGGCCAAGATGTACGGGTAGATTTTCGATGCCGTATATTGCGGATCGTCCGAACCCAAAATTAATAAAACATCTGCAGTTAACATGGTGTAAATACTTTCATAAAATGAGATTCGGTCTGTTCGCTCGTATACATAGCTGGCTAATCCCATATCATCAGCAATCGGTTTAATGGTTAATTTACCTTCGCCTTTTGGAGCGTAACTAGTGCCAATAAAATGAAATCTAATTTTGTTATATATTTCAGGAGATTCTTTCAAACCAATTTTAAAAGCAGAAAATAACAATTTTAGAGCAACTTGCATATCGTAACCACCACGGCCAATATATACGAAATTGATGCTGCCTTTTTCTTTAATGATGGAGGACGTAAATAAATTAGCGTTCGCTTTAACAAAATCAAAATCGGGTTGAAATGCACCGAAAGGAATAACCTGCTTAGGGATGGTTTTTACATTTGAATAACGTTTTTCTAACGTGTCGAGATAGGCGTTTGATACGCTGATTAACCCATGTACATTTTTCATGGCAATGGGCTCTAAATATTTATTCAATCGATAAGAGAACCAATATTTTTTCGGTCGTTCTGCTTTTGGTTTATCGTCATAATAGGTCGAATGCCAAGGGTCTTGCATGTCTATTACGTACGGAATATTAAACTTTTTCTTCCAGTAAGTACCCAAAATTAAAACCGGAAATTGGGTAGTAGAGAAATAAATTAAATCAAATTTTTCTTTTTTCAAAATCTGGTTAATCTTTCGCTTATAAAAAAACAACGAACGTAGTGCAATACTACCTAAGCCAATTTTGCTAGTCCATTTTTTAGAAAATGCTTTTACTAAATGAATTATAGTTTCTTTTGGAATGCCACGCAATAGCAAGGCATCTTTAACCAATTCGCTGTATTTGTCATCAACGGTTACCACTTCAGCTTCCCAACCAAATGTTGCAAAATAGGGTAAACTCATTCTAATTCGATGCATATCTGCAGCATTAGAAGGAGGGAAGTAGGGCGAAATTATTAAGACGCGTTTCAAATGGAAAGTGTTTTTTCTATTATCGATATGAACTTCTTACTTTCATTTTCCCAGTTTAAAACAGTTTGACCTAATTGAAAACTGTTTTCCTTAGTCTTAGCTAATAAATCAGGATTTTTAATATAAAAATTTAGAACTTCATATAGAGCTGTTGACGAATTTTTGCTATAAATTTTTCCGATTGTCGGATATTCAACAAGCAATGAAGATTGTGCGGCAGTGTCACTTGCAACGACAGCTAAACCAGCTAGAATATAATTAAAGATTTTGTTACTCAAGGCATTGTCATTATTTATTGAAAAGCTTGGCTCACTTGCAATGCCAATATCCATTTGACCTGCTAGTTTTAAAATCGCATTTGAATCAATTGGAGTATGTAAGATCGGCTTTACTTTTTTATTTAATTGTGATAAAAAATTTGTTGCAGGGTCTCCCAATAGATGAAGTTCATAGTCTGATGATTTAATTTTAGCTAGGGCATCGAATAATATATTCAGTCCTCTATTTTCTCCTATAGTTTGCGAAAACCAAAATAATTTGACTGGTTTGCCTGCAAAAGTTCGTTCTGTTATTTTAATATCTTGCTTATTAAATACATTGAGGATAGTTTTTGGATCTAAGGAGGGATATATATCTTTATATAATTTAGAGATTTGAGGACTACTTGTGCTTAAGTAGTCGGTTTTGGTAATGTATTTATCTTCAATCACTTTTTTTAAACGGTAACCACGTTCATAGTTAGCGGTTTCTAATCTATGAAAATCTTCTGCATCAAAACCGCATTTGGCTTTGTTTTTCTTTGCTGCTTTAACTGCGGCAGGTAGTGCGCCTAAATTATGGGCTATATATAAATCAGCATACGTTCTCTTTGCTTCTCGCAACAAAAAATAGGAAGATCTTGTGATTGCAAAATCAGAAAAATATCCAAATGTCAATGGAGATAGAAAAATGGCTACTTTTTGAAAAACACGACTTACGAAATATTTTAACTTTTCTTTTTTAGGGCTACCTCCAACACATATTGCTTTCCACTTCTTTTCAGCTAATAGTTTTTTGTCTAATTCAGTTGCCCATTCGTTCCAGTACTGGTAAATAACCGTCACTTCATATCCTTTCAAAATCAGTGTATCTGCTTCTTTTACCAATCTAGGATTTAGAGAAGGTTGGCCTGAAGAAATTAACGTAATTTTATTAACCAAGTTGACTTTTTCTGAATACGACCTGATTGATAATCTCAGGATCTATGCTAACTATTTTCTTTTCATTCAAATCATACGCTTCAAATCCAATGTTAATTAAGCTATCAAAACACAATAACGGATTTCCTAAACCATTAAAGTCTTGAGGATGTAGCTCAATTATAAATGTCACATTATCTAGATAACACTCATCAAAATTTTTCTTAAAAATTTTGCTTTCGAAACCCTCGATATCAATTTTCACTAAAATTTTTTCCTTTTTGTTAAATCCCGCTAATAACGCCCAAAAATCAACTGATTTAATTCTTTCCTTACCATTATCGCTAACATGCCCTAGCACTGAACCCTTAGAATTAAAATTCATGATGTCATTGGTGCAGGCCGCTACCGCATTTATTAAAGTGCACCTATTTTCCAGCTTATTATATTTGAGGGATTTAATAAGACATGCGTTAGCATTTTTATTTGGGTCGATAAATACTGAATTAATTGTTTTATTGTTTAGTAATACAGCAAGTCCTATGCCTCCAACATTGCATCCTACATCAATGTATCGATCATTTTGATAAGACATACCAATAATACTCTCCTGTAAATAACTGTCAAATTTCTGAAAACTCAAATTGCCTGTCCAAGCCCAAGAATGATCAACAGCATTAAAAAATAAACGGCCTGAATAGAACTTTTGAGAAAGAATGATATTTTTTGCAATAACTTTTGCAAAAGTTCTCAGGATAGGTATTCGGTGTAAAATTTTAACCATTAACTTTTATGTATTTAATCCAATCGTCAAGTTTTAT
The DNA here is from genome assembly GCF_040547165.1 of Pedobacter sp. UYP30. Taxonomy (NCBI): domain Bacteria; kingdom Pseudomonadati; phylum Bacteroidota; class Sphingobacteriia; order Sphingobacteriales; family Sphingobacteriaceae; genus Pedobacter; species Pedobacter sp. UYP30. Next base: position 18,890 of record NZ_JBEPPD010000020.1, read on the forward strand.
GTCTTCATACCCTTCTTGTTCCCGTGGGAATTTACCCACTTTAACAAGTTCTAAAATTTTAGGTAAATGTTTAATAAAGTTCTTGTCTTTACTATTGGGATGCAGTACCCAAGCATTTAAATTTTTCATAATTAATCGTTTTCCATTTCTCCCCCCAATTGACTTAAACATGATTATTTCTGGATCTAATGGAAAAGCTCTGTTAAAATATTTCCTAACTAAAAGTTCCAGCATAAGTTTTCCCCTTACTAATGGGAGAAAGTTTGATAATCTTACTTTGTCAATTAGAAACACTCTAGTTGAAAACCAATCATTTTTCCAAAAATCATTTTCTGAAGTGAAAGGTCGTCCTTCGTGTTTCGAAGGAGGGTAATTAGGGTTATTTTCAAGACTAGGGCAAAGCCTTGGTACGGCGATAAGACAGTCTTTATTATTTTTTAAATGATTAATGGCGTCATCATACCAGCTGTAAGTTGGGTTTTGATATAAAAGCATATCCCCATCATAGTGTAAAACATACTGTGTTTCGGGTAATTCTATCCCAGCCCAATAACTCATATTTGCCGTACCGCCTGATGAATGTGTTGACTGATAAATATTATTTAGATATTTTTTTGATAGAAGAGGTATAATGCTATCGTTAGGTTTCAAAAAATATACTTTTGTTACTAATCCATTTGCCAGAAATTCATTACATATTCCAATTAGGCGATCAATTTTCAAGTTAAACTCTAGCATTGGAAATTTAACATCGGGATCAAGAAGCTTTGTTTTTTGAGGTCGACAACAGTCTGCTATAATCAATATATTTTTAATGTTTGCGTGTTTCATCAGTAATGCTGGAACAGTCATTTCTGCATAATCCACATCCCCAGGAGATAGATTTATTTGTAAAGTAATATTATCATTAAGTTTAGCTTCCATTAATTTTGAATTAAATTTGTATTAATGAAAAGCACATTGCAAAAACCAAGTCTAAGTTTAGTGTTTCCCCATCGATATGGTTCATAAAATCCAGAGGTTAAGAAACCTAATTTATTAAGGTAAGCTTCTATATCTGTAAACATTGTTTTAAAATTGTCGTTTCGGTCAAATCCAACTTCCGCATAAATACACTTAACCTTGCCTTCTAGAAATAATTTATCAAAACCCATCAAAACATTCATTTCAAACCCTTCAGTATCGATTTTTAAAATGTCAATGGTCGTAATGTTATTTTCTTCACAAAACAAAGTACCGGTAGATACATTTATCATTATAGCACTAACATCATCAGGAGAAACTAAGCTTTTAAGTGAATTTGTTTCTGAATCATTTTGGTTGATTATTGATAATCTTTCCTGTACGTGTCCTAATGCGATATTGAAATTTTTAATTTGAGGAAATTTGGTCGTATTTTTTGCTAAAATACTGAATGTTGATGCTACTGGCTCAAAAGTAAATATTCTTGATTTGGGAAAGGAATTTACAAACCCCAACGAAGTTTGCCCAGTATTTGCACCAACATCAAAAATATTATCTATTGATATAGATGCTCGTTTTAAATCCAGATTAAGATATCTGCCATTTGGGATAAAATTCAATAATCTATAATCAAAATCATATAATTTGATGATGAAATTATTTATTAATCTGCCTATTATAAGTTTAAGGCTCATTTCTTTTTGATATTAGTTTATAATATAGTTTCAGATAATCATCAACAATTACCGATGAGGAAAAATTCTTCATGTAATGTTCAAAAACCGTGGTACGAGAAATGTTTTTAATCTGATTTACATACTCAACCAACTCATTGACAGTATTGCCGTAATAGCCATTTACGCCCTGAACAACTACCTCAGGTACAGCACCTCTTTTAAATCCGATTACAGGAGTGCCACAAGCCATTGCCTCAACCATGACAATACCAAAAGGCTCATCCCAAATTATTGGCATTAATAGCGCACAGGAATTAGATAATAACCTCTTCTTCTGTTCATCATCTACTGGGCCAACATATCTAATCTTTTCCGATAAATATGGGTAGATTTTTTCGTCAAAGTAGGATTGATGTTCTTGACTAATATTACCACAAATGATTAAATCCTTATTAGTTCGATTAGCTATCTCTATAGCAAGATGAACCCCTTTAATTGGTTCTATTCTGCCTAAAAAAATAAGTGGCTTAGCATTATCAAACTGTTGTGTGAAGCTATATTTTGCTGGGTCGGTACCGTTATAAACTGTGTAACTTTTTGCAAATGGTGAAATTTTATCACTAATGTACTTACTGCAACCTGTAAAAAACAGTGTATTTTTTCGGGCGAGTTTATGTGCCTTTTTAATCTGACCAATAGTGGGCTCTCTTTGGTAGCTCATTATTTTAGGTGTTTTAGAAAATAATGCTGGCAATAAATAGGCAAGTCTGCTAAAACTATGAATAATATCAAATTGATTTGTGAGTAAAACTTTATTCACAAAAATCATATTTTTCAATGTACCAACTGTATCATTTGTTTTGCTAGGATAAGGGTAAAACAATGCTTTAGTTACAGATTCCTTATGTGCAAACAAAGAAACTTGATGCCCTTGTTTAACTAGTCCTTCAACAAGCATTTCAATAATTCTCTCAATACCACCATAGTATGTTGGAGGAACTGGTATTTGCGGATCAGCAGTAATTGCAATTTTGAGTTTTTTAAATGGCTGATCTAATTCTCTTTGCATATTTCCATCCTATTATCTTTGTAATTAAATTTGTAATTTTACCTGAAGGAAAAGGTAAATCGCTACCTCCCAATTGTTGAATAAGCTTTTCACTTTTCATTACAAGTTCTGGATAAGTGGGATAGGAACTATAAACGAATAATTGTAATAGATTTGCGCAGGATTTCTCAACATCCGAGTCTCCTTTAAAACTTTCTAATGCATACTCAATCCCCTTTAACGTGGATGAATAGTAGGATTTATAGCCTATTAAATCTTTCTTATTCGATAAGCTATCCAAACCTGATCTGTAAAATAAATAGCTCTCATTATTGAATATAATTTTCTCAGAAGTTTTAAAAATTCTTGTAAAAAACTCAAAATCATCGTTTAAACTCAGTTCTTCATTCCATAAGCCTGCAATTTCAAGTAAGTTTCTCGGAATTAAGGCTCTACCAGGATTAGTCATTGATTTTGTATTGTACCAATAAGTATTTATCCACTTAAGGAACGTGAAGGTTTCACGAGGTGTTTCTTCAATTTTCAAAGTGGTCAGATCATTGTTATGGAAACGCCCCCATCCAGAAAATACTACCGAATTTAAATCCTTCCTGATTGCATCATACTGTGTTGCAATAAAATTAGGCATTACATAATCGTCTGCATCAAAAAATACAATGAAATCGCCATTCGCTTTTTCATAAGCAAAATTTCTTGCTTTACATGCACCGCTGTTTGGGATATTAAAAATTTTTAATCGTTCATCTTTAATTGATTCTAAAAATTCTTCTGTTTGGTCTTGTGAGCCATCATTTACGACAATGATTTCAATATTTGAATAACTTTGTACGCAAATGCATGTTATTGTTTGCACTATATATTGAGCTGAATTATACGCAGGAATGCACACTGAAATTAAGGGCAGTTTTTCATTCATGCTAAGTAATGTTATGAAGTCTTTTTAATTGCTCAAATTTTGATCGATAATCATAAGTTCCATTTTTATCAAAATTGCCGACTTTCCAAATTTCATTCCACAAATGTAAAGTGAAAGATTTTTGATTAATTGTACGTCCTTGCATTGTTTTTGGCTTTATTAGTGGTCTGATGATTTCTTTTAACTTCGCAGTTGTGGCCATTTTCCCCAGAACTAAATCGGCTATAAACCGCCAACTTATAGGATTAAACTCATAATACGGTCTAACCAGTTTGTCGAGTGAAAGTTCCTTTATTGCTTTTTGAAATAAAAAGGGACCAGCTAGCCCAAAGCTCATCGTTTCAAAGTCTAACTTATCAATCTCTTGAAGACAATAGTCAAGAAATAAACTATCCTTTGGTGCTTTAAAAATACAATTATTCACCAACGATCCATATTCGGTTTCGAAGCTAGAACAAAAAACATGATCTTCCTCAAAACTTAATTTCTTTAAACAAATAATATCCATGTCAACCCACCAACCGCCATTCTTTTTAATCATAACTAAACGAAAAACATCTGCAAAGCCAGATACAGAATCTTTAGCCCAGCCTATTTTATATCGGAATATTTTTTCCTCGGGAAGAATCATTCTCGCATCGAATACAGTTGTTCCTTCAGGAACATTATTTATCTGCTGATAGGTGTATAAATGGAAATCATGACCACAATCTAGAAATGATTGAATGCATAATTTTTCGACATTAGAAAGTTCACCGCCAATCCATAGCGATTGAACAGGTGTTTTTATTAAACGATCCTCCATGCTTTTTTTAAATAGAATTCTTTCGATAAATCGACGTAATGATGGAGAATACCCTGTTTACATGCGATAGCTTTATTGTCTGGATTAACAATGTAGGCTGTTTTGTTTAAAATAATAACTTTTTTTTTTGAGAGAATCATTGCTGTTAATGCCTGTTCCAAAAAGTAAGATGTCCCTTCACTATTCTCCAACTCACCAATCCAAAGCTCTATGTCATCCCAATTTATTGAATCACTTTTTAAACCGATAAGGCCTACATTAATCATATCTGGAATATCTGCTCCTGTAAGTTTCTCCATAGTAGTTTCCCTATAACCATACGACTGTTGGCAATCTTGTATACAAATTGCATCAGTAGGTTTTCTAAGCCAATTTTCAATTTCAGGAGATTTATCCCAAAAGAGCATATCAGAATCTAAAACCAGCTTATATTCATTACTGTTAAGAGTATGGATGTCTGTTAATTTCTTTAAGTGTGGATAGACTTGCCGCTTGAGGTTAATATTTGGATATTTATCTTGTGGTAATTTTTTTGCTAAATTGGCTTCTATTGTTTTAGTCTCAATAATTTCTACACCTGGCAATTGAAGCTTAATTCTACACAATAATTTACGATCAAAAGTTCCATCATCCACCAAGATAAATTTATATTCATTTGTATTATGCTTCGCCAAGGAATGAATGCAAAATAGTGTTTGATGTATGAATTTTTTTCCTGTAAGAAAATGTATTGGGTAACCAGTTGGAAATGACTTGACAGGAGGGAGTATTTTGGCCGCCTTAATCATAGCTTTCTCCGAAAACTTAATTCTTTGATAATTTAAAAGACCGCCAAATCTGTTAAACTTACGTAAATATGAAGTGGGATATCTATAAATGATATCTATAATTTTTTGTAATAAATTTTTTGTCAAGTAGTTAATTTATTTAGTTTACAAATGAAAAAAGGCATCGCGCCAAAATAAATGCCTAATGTTGCTGACATAATGCCTAGCGATAATTTGTTTTGCTTTTTGTGATTCCCTATAAGAAATAATTTATAGATTTTTTGAAAATCTATACTTTTACTATTTAAACTAATTAGGCGTTTCATCATTTTGTTTAATCGAAATAGGTCCCATTTTTTTTAAATGCTTCACTGAAATTCTTTTACCTAAAGCCATGGATGGTTTTTCTATGTACCTAAACATTAGCCATGAAATTATACAGATAAAACAATAAACCGATAAATCGTAAATAAGATTTAGATATGGATTGCCTTTTACAACGGCGCTTTCAAACAGGCCTATAATGAAAACGCCGATGGGAACGTGAATAAGGTAGGTAGAATATGAAAACTTGCCCAAGTTGCTAAAAATATTACTTCTAATAGAAATAAAGTGACTTAAAAATACAATTGCGGCGCTCGCCAAAGTAACCATTGTGTAGGGGCTAAAATGGAATTTTAAAATCAAGTTGATGCTATTAATAGCAAATAGAATTAAGAATAAAATAACGGACTGAACAGTAGAACTTTTAAAATAATAGTAAATAGATACGCCCATTCCAAACGCCGACCATTGTTCTAAAAAGAAAAGAAATCCGATTTTTTGTGTTGGTAAAACGAGAGCGATTATTGATACGAGTATTAAAAACCCAAGTCTCCACTTTTTATTGACGATTATGGATAGAGCAATGACTAAATAAAAAAACAATTCGAAAGTTAAAGTCCAATACACCCAATTCATGCCGACAATTTTAGTTAGAGGCGAAGTGGTTAACGTCAATGTAGCTAAAATGCTTATAGCATCTTTTGGTATGTTATGAACTGCATTACTGCCAATGTAGATTTTTTGGAATACAGCTGCAAGTAACACAATTAACAAACTAAACCAATAAGCTGGGAAAATTCTGAAAAATCTTCGGGTTAAAAAGTCTTTAATACTTCTTGTGTAATCGGCAGATTGTATAATGAAGTAACCACTAATTACAAAGAAAATCGGTACACCCAGCCATCCATATTTAATGGAGTTGCGGTACCAATTGTCAACATGTGGTATAACTTGATTTAAGTGAAAGAGCACCACAATAAACGCAGCAAAAAACCTTAATATATCAAGCGTAAAATTATGCTTTCTCTGCATTTTTAATTGAGGCCAATCCACCAAACAAGCCACATGCGCCTTGCCAGTTTATATAATTGGTTTTGTTTTTCCATGCTTGATAGGCCACGAAAGATTTCAGTTTTCGCAAAGACAGCGTCCATTTAGGAATCTTATTCCACGGATTAATTCCATGGCTTTCTAAAAGTAATACCCACGATTTATTTGTGTTATTTACAAGTTTGGATATATAGCTACTTGTCATACGTTGTTGTGGTATGATGTGTTTTAGACTCAATTGCGGAAAATAGCCAACTTGCCATCCATCTTTTAAAACTTCAAGAATTATATCATTATCGCCACCAGAAGTTAAGGAACTTCCTATTCTGTCGGTAGTAATATTAACTTCGGTAGCTATTTTTTGTAGGTATTTATCAAGTGCTATTCTTCTTATGCCCATACCTGCACCAATAGGTGAAATTTCAGGATATTCCATTTTCCAGGTTTCTATGATTTCATTTTCGCCCAAATCTCTTAAGGCTAAATTCGTATAAAAATCTTTTAACCAAGGTGGCGGTTTACTTTCAAAAAGCGGAATTGATTTGCCACCAATAGCGCCAAGCTTTTGGTTATTATTAAAAATGATTAAGCAATTATTTAAATAATCCTGATTAAGAATGTTATCATCGTCAACCATCACGATTATTTCTCCCTTTGCTAAAGAAAAACCTTTTAGTCTGCCGTAGGTTAATCCCGGTTTAGGTTCTTTTACAATTTTACTATTTGGATGCCAAGATAAATCCACTTCAACAGGATGTGTTGAATTATTATCGATGATAATAAGCTCCCAATTTTCGAGTTTTAAAGTCTGATTTTTTAATCCACTGATCGTTTTTTGTAAAGTTTTGATCTTTGGATTAAAGGTTGAGATGACGACTGAAATCATATTAAGAAACTCTATAACCTGTAACTTTTGCCGGAACACCGACAGCAATAGAATAGGGCGGTAAGCTTTTAGAGACAACCGATCCAGCACCAATTACACAGCCATCGCCGATGGTAACACCACCTAAAATTTTTGCGCCTGCACCAATCCAAACATCGTTTCCAATCTTTACCGGAAGCAGTAAATCACCTTGAGATCTGATCAAGGTATTTGAATTTGGTATGGTGTGGTTTGAACTTACAATACAGGTGTGCATGGCAATAAGTGTATTCGCACCAATTTCCACCCCACCATGACCGTAAATAATTACATATTCTCCCAAAAAAGTATTTTCATTTACCTTGACCTCGCCACCATAACCTTTTATTACCACGCCTTGCAATAATTCGCAGTTTTTTTCAATGTAAATACTTCCTTTTTTACCATTGTTAAACCCTTTCGAAATAAATACCATTGGTCCTATTTTTACATTTTCTTTAATTGAAATGTCACATAGCCTTAATATTTGAATGTAAAAGAAACTGATAAATTTTAACATATAAACTCTTTAAATATTTTGCTAAAGAAAGTCATCCCAAAATCAGCATCATTCTTGTCCTTAAAATTGACAAATAACATCTTATTTTTGTTCGCATTGTAAAATGTTAAGAATTTAATATTCTTTTTTAATTCTTAATATTTATAAGATTAACTATCACCTTTATCATCATTTCTTTCTCATGAGATTTGCTTTCGGCTATCATTAGGGTTAATGCCACTAAAGCATTACCTGCAATACGTTTCAATCCATCTGGTTTATAGAGAATACTATTCTTGTCGAGAAACCAAACAAATAGATAAGCACCAATTCGTTTATTGCCGTCGGAAAAAGAATGGTTTTTAACTACAAAGTATAGTAGATTTGCTGCCTTCTCTTCAACACTAGGGTATAAATCAATGTTGTCGAAGGTTTGGTATATCGTTGCAATTGATCCTTTAAAAGACTGATCTTTTTCATTTCCAAATAATGAACTGCCACCAAATTTATCCTTAAGATCATATATAGCTTTTTTTGCTTCTACATAATCTATAATAAATAACTCATTTGTTGTAGTTCCTTCAATTTTTAATTCTTGATGATCAAATTTATCGAGAATATCCAAGGCATAAGCATAATCTGTAATAACTTTTAACAGACCAGTGGCTTCGTCAGAATTTAATTTTTTGTTTTCTAAAACATTACTTAATAAGTTTACAGTACTTTTAAGTTCCTTCAATTGTTTTTCTTGTTCCTTAAGCCGGTTTTCATTTATAGCGTATCCTTTTATTAGATATTGTTTTAAAATATTATTAGCCCAAATTCTGAACTGAGTTCCTCTTAATGATTTTATCCGATAACCTACGGAGATAATGACTTCAAGATTAAACGTATTAACCGGTTTATCTGAATTAGCAATATGCAAAATATGCATATTGCTTTTTTCATCTAATTCTCCCTCTTTGAAAACATTTTTAATGTGTCTAGAAATTACTGACTGGTCTCTTTCAAACAGCACTGCCATTTGTGCTTGTGTAAGCCACACCGTGTCATTTTTGAGTTTTACGTCAATAGCTGTGGTACCATTAGATGTTTGATAAATTATAATTGGATCTTCAACCATATTTTTAAAAAGAAAATTTAGAATTACTCATAATTGATTAATATTCTTCCTCTAACATGTAAACGCTTTAAATATTTTGCCAAAAAAATTTATGCCAAAATCAACATCATTCTTGTCCTTAAAATTGACAAATAACACTTTGTGATCTAGTCCACAAATATGCGATAATCTGTAATAGCAGGGCTGAAAGAAGGTATCTTTTTCAAATAATTCTAAAACTTTTGTTCTGGGTTTTGCTAAATAAATGTTACTTAGGCCTGCGCCATGTGGCGCGATAATATGTGTGGCATTTTTTAGTTTGGCTATCGTTTCATCCGCATTGAGTGTTGTTAAATCAACACTTTCAATATTTTTGAATTGTTTAAATATGTGTTCTTCCCAAATTATATTTCTTGAGCCAGAACCTCTTCTTGTAATCCAAATAATTTTTTCAGAGCTAGTTAAAGGTTCTTCATTATCATTTAAACTAAAGGTGTTTTTTAAGGTTACGACACACCAATTATTCAACTGTTGATCATAAATAAGCTTATTTGTAAATAGTAATTGTTCGCATTGATAATGTCCATCGTCATTAGCCCAAATAATTTTTGAGACATCAATATTGGCTTTATTAATCCATTTAAGTTTCCAATCGGTAGCAGGGCCATTAAATAAATAATGGTCTGCACTTTTTAATAGCGGTTTGAATAGAGCTACCTTAGTTAAGGATTCAAAAAGGAAATGGTAAAAACCTCCATCAGCCCCCAAAGAAAGAAAGGAAAATGTAATGCCTTTTAAAAATGTTTTTGGAGATAAATTAAATGCACGTACATAAGGAGAATCTTTAAGGTTTGTAATCCATTCTTTTGATGATTCATCAATAAAACTTCTTTTTTTAATATCATAAGCCAAACCCAATTGCCCAATAATACAACCGTTTGATAAACTATACAGGCACTGTTTAGAGGTTGTAAATATACCTTTGTAGTTGAATCTTAATTGCTCATCTATGTACCGATCCATCTTTTTATGAGGATTTATTATACAAGGTTTAGGATAATGAACGATTGATCCATTTGATACTGTTAATTGAAACGAATTAGATTCTGGTAAATCAATTTCAACTCCAATTTTTGTTGTGTACAAATCCTTAAAACGCTTAATTTTATAGGGGTTTTTGGTAAAACAAATGATTGTTATTTTTTTAAGGTATTTTAAAAACACGATTATGAATGGCTTTTCAACAATAATTTTTTTATAAAAGGTTGAAATTTAATTTCTGTAAAATATGATAAGCCGATGGTTAAAATCACCCAACAAAATAAGCCTATAACAAACAAGGGAATTCCTGTTAAGTGATTACTTAAATATATAGAAAGAAAAAAACCTATCGGGAAATGGTATATATAGATTGCATACGACATTCGGCCCGAAAAACTTATTTTTTCGAAACTGTACGGACTTGATTTAAAGAACAACATTAAAATGCTCAATAAAAAAAATGCTACAACATAAACCCAATTTTCATTCCCTAAAATATCGTGTTTGAAGTATAAAAGTGCAATAATATTAATTGCCGGGATAGCGAAAACGACTAACTTAAGTAAGTTAACATTCTTAAATTTTTTACAGGTTATTTCGATAACAATTAATGCACATATCGGAATAAAAATCAAATCAGGTAAATTAATTTGTCTTTCTTCATCAGAAGATAATTTAATTAATCTCAAAAAGAAGCCTCCAGATTGAAGCTGATAAGTTGCTAAAAGCACTAAGAAATAACCTAAAATGGCTTTTTTATCAAATTTTTCATCAATAGAAATATCTTTTAGACTAGAAATATATAAACCTACCAGCCAAAATCCCCATCCAATTAGTAGTGGATTAATTGCTGTATTTGAATAAAAAATTAAGCATAAAACTACACCGATAAAGGCAGCGTTTAAATAAAAATTATTTGTTTTTTTATGAATTGCCCAAAGACAAAGAAATATTAAATAATAAAAAACTTCGTAACTTAAAGACCATAGTACAGGGTTACTAGAAATGGTTTTTACAAAAAACTCTTGTAAGAATAAAAAGTGACCTAATATTTGCGGTGTTGAGAATAAAGAATATCCAAAGATTATTGAAATGGCCAATGAAATTAAATACATTGGATATAACCTTACAAATCTTTTCTTCAAATAATTTTTTACGTTGTTTAAGTTGAAAGATTCATTAAAATGACTTGCCCCAATAACATAACCCGAAATAATGAAAAAGATAAGTACTGCAATATGCGCAAATTGAATGTGCATAACTGGCCAAAAAAAAGATGCTTTTGATGCGCCAAAAAAGTTGAAACTAAAAACATGAAAAATGGCCACAACAATTGCACATAATCCTCTTAGACCTTCGAGTTTGTTATCGAAAACTTTTATTTTAACTACTTTTTCTGAATGCAAATTTTAATTGTAATAACCGCATATGGACTCTTCCGGATGCAGGTAATATTATTTTGACTAATTTCCAAAGTTTAGAATTATTGTAAGGCACTTTTACGCCACACAGTTCACTTAATTTTAATGCCTGTTTAGCTTTTGGTATATTGCTTGAAATTACAAAAGTGCTCGCTACCTTTTGAGCTTGAATGCCAATTGCTTTCCTTTCTGGTTCAGTACTGAACAAATTATAATACTCATCTAACAGGTTTAACCTAGTTATCCAACCTAAATTTTGATTTTGACTGGCTGTATTTGGATACCTTAACGAATAAGACAACACTTCTTCAACCACATAAAATGAGGCGTTTTTTGAAGCTAATTTAACGTGAAAATCGGCATCTTCCCAAATTCTAATGTTGGTGTTGAAACCATTCGTTTCAATAAATTTGGCCTTTCTATATAATCCATTAATGCCACCGATAGGATTTGATATGGTATATGCTATAGCATTTTTATTGATAAGATTGTGTGAATATTTCCAACTAAATAAAAGGGATTTCGTTTTTGCTTCATACCAATTTACGTTGCAAAGCACAACGTCAAGATTACTTTTGCTTTCGACAATGTTGGCAACTTTATTCAAATAAAATGGGTCAAGTCCATCATCTACATCATGAAAATGAAACCATTCGCAGGTTGATTCATTTGCAAGTGCATTTCTTGCATATCCTGGACCTTTGTTTAACTTGCCTTTAAGGATTTTAAATCCTTTTAACCTTATTTTTTCAAAAGTATCATCGGTACTCGCATCATCATAAAAGATAACTTCATCAAAAAGTTTATCCAAAGCCGAAATGTTTTCAATAAATTGATTTATATATTGTTCTGCGTTATAGCATGGAACAAGGAGCGCATATCGAATACCTGAATTTACTTTTTCTTCATCCAAAAGCTAAAACCTTTGTCATGTGATGTTCTTTTCTGGAAATTTCTATTTCCTAAAATTTCATCAACATTTTTTAACTCATTCTTAATTTTTTGATTGTTGCAAGCTTCATAATATGCGGGATAAAGTATTTTAAAATCCTTTAAGTCATTTAAAATCATTGCGGCAAGTATATACTGTTCTGTCCAAAGCTGAGGTGATACATTTTCCTCATAATCGTAAGGCAAGTAAATATCGTGAATGTGAATAACGACTCCAGATGGAAGGGAAGGCAGCAATTTAAAGAAAAAAGCCATTGTGTCATTACCTTGAAAAACATAGTGAGATCCATCCATAAATAAAAAATCGCCTTTGCTTAATTGAAACATGTTTTCTTCTAAAGCTTCTTCTAATGGCATATTAAAAATCGAATTGGCTACTTCTTTAATATCAACCCGAGGAAAAGGATCAATACAAATTACATTGGTTTTTAGATTATATTTTTGCTTAAAAAAGTTAATATATCTTGTTGAAATGCCCGAACCTATTTCTATCAGTTGCTTGGGTTTAAAGTTTTGCATCATTGCACTTAAAATGGATGCATCAAAAACTCCGAAAAAATAATTATCTAAATAGGGGAGGGTTGCGTTTGTTTCGTCTTTTGATAAATCTAATAATTGAGGTATTTCTTTAAGGATGTCAGTTTCGAAAATATGGCCATCATTACATTTGATAAATGTTTCCATTTTTTTTGTAACCGCTGTAGAAAAAGAACTGATACCGGTTTTTGAATTATAGATTGGAAAATATGTTCTTAATAAGTTCGTTCCAAAACCTGAAACATTACTCTTATCAAAAATTAACCAAGCATTTTTACTTTTAATTATTTTATTAAATAAAACCAACTGCGTTTTAAAGTAGATTTTATTATATATAAAAAGTAGATGTCTAATGATTTTTTTCAAAGAGCTGATTTATTTTAAGGCGAACGCGATGTACGAGATTTATCGTTTTCCAATTGTGAACTGGTCCATGCGCATTTTTGTTACAAATTAACAAGTGGTCGTTATGCCATGCTTCTTTCATTTTTGGATCGGAAGTCTTCGCATCATCATGAATGTTTGCAACAGAAAGAACTTCCTTTATCTGGGTTTTTTTATTTCCTTTAACAATCCGCAACCATAGTTCATAATCGAGTGAACAGCTTAAATCTTCCCAAATAGGTTGATGTATGTCATTTGCCCAAAAGCATGATGGCTGGGGAAGTGTTGGCAATCTTAACGTGTAATCCAACAAACGAATGGTTTTGTTCAGCTTTTTAAAACAATTTTGTTTAACTAGAAATTCGCGTGCGTAGCCATAAACAAAACGAGCTTGGGTATGCTCGAACTTTTCTACTACTTTTTTTAAGGTTTTTGGTAAATAATAATCATCGCTATTAATCCAAGCATAATAATCTCCAGAAGCTATGCTAAAACCCTGATTGATTGCATTTCCTTGTCCGCCGTCTTTTTCACTTTGCCAATAACTAATCCACGGACTGTATCTCTCTAAAATTTCTTTAGTATGATCCGTACTTCCGCCATCGATTATAATGTATTCTAAATTTGGATAATTCTGTAATAAAACAGATCTTATGGTTTGTTCAATAAAATTACTCTGATTGTAGGATGGTGTTATGATGGTTATTTTTGGCCAATTTATTTTCTCATTATAAATAGCAGGATTGGTTTCTTCATTCCAAGGCCAACCATTTTTATCAACCTCAGGCAGATATTTTATCAGTCCATCTTGTTTAAATTCGACAATTGGTAACGGCAATAACAATCCTTTTTTTTGGAACGATGCTTTATAATGTTTTAAATCTGGTAAGGTAATGTTCAATTTTTTATTTTAAAATTTATGTGTTTTTGCCAAGTCTCTGGCTCGTGCTTTTCAAAGGCATGGCAACCAAAAGGTAATTTTCCCTTCATTTCTAATAGTAAAGCTGATGGTGATTCTTCTATAGAGAATCTTAGTGCAATTTGATCAGAAGGAAGCCTGAAAAGTGGATGTAGTAGATTTCCCCAATATTTAAAAAAACCATCTTCATTATTTGCACCCCATTTAACAACAGATTTTTTTAACGTTTTAAGTAACCGATAACAACTTTTAGTTTTTCTTAAAGAAAATCCACCATTACCTACATTACTAATTTTTCTTTGGGTTTTAAGAAATCGATTTGTTAAGCAAATTAGTGAAGAATAACTTTTTAAGAATTGTATCTCGCCTGCATTGTTTTTATGTGGTTGATGTGGTGCGCCGATGAAATCAAAATTCTGATTGCACCAATATAAAAGCTCATCTTTAAAAACGTAAGCATCTAATTGATAAATTAAAAGGAATTTATAACTCAAAAAGCCTTTATAAAAGTCAGTAGATAACATCAAACTATTGTAACCACTTATCCCTGAGAAATAAATATCATCAAATAATTTTATGTCAAAATCGATGTGATGTTGTTCGCAAATTTCTTGGTATTTGCTAAAGTTCAATTCTTTAGGGCCAATAAAGATGATTTTATGCTTATCTAAAACGGTTAAACATTGTTTTAGCGAAAGTACTTCAATATCACTTGGCGTAACTTTGTATATGGGAATGACAACTACAACCATATTACTCATTCTTTAGAAATAGAATTCCTTTTATCCTTTTAAAAATAGATTTCGTTCTATTGTAAAAGTGTTGGTATTGAGGTTCCAACAAAATCGTATAACGCTCATACTGGTCTGCCTTTTTATTTATGCCAATAACCTTAGGATGTTTAATTTCTCCAATTTCGAATTGTTCCATAGCAGATTGACTCGAATTGGTATTGTGCGTATGCGTGGCCTGCGAGCCAAATCCAATATTAGAAATTAAATTTCTCCAAGGTGTGATACAAATGCCCTCATTTTTCCACATCCAGTACATAAATTGATAATCCCAAGCATCCAAGCCGCTTATAATCATGTTCATATTGTTGCGCCACATTTTTTGCTCACGCTTATTCTTAAATGTTTTGCCGATGACGGTTTCTCTTTCTTGCTCGCACTCTTGCTTGAGGTCAAAATTATATTCCGTCCAGGCTCTTCGCCAAGTTGCCCAACCCCAAACATGTGGATATTTTGAGAAGTAGTATGTGTCTTTTTCTAATGATGTCGGTTGAAAACTTGTTCCAGAAATCATTTTTATATTTTCGTTTTTTTTATACCTAGCAAGTAAATCTGCACAGAAGGTAAAAAAACTGATGTTTGGAACACAATCGTCTTCTAAAATTATTCCTTCTTCTACATGCTCAAAAAACCAAGTGATTGCAGTGGCGGGTGCTAATCCACAACCTAGATTTACTTCGCTAAATAAAGTTTTAATTTCACATTCCCAATCTATTTGATCAATAATTGCTCTTGTTGCTTTGCAAAGCTTAATGTCTTGCTCATGGTTATTTCTTGGCCCATCGGCAGCGATAAAAAACTGTTTTGGTTTTTGTTTTTTAATCTCATCAAAAACCTGTTGTGTTTGATTTGGCCGATTAAATATTATGAAGAGGATGGGAGTGTCGTACACTTTAACGATTGACTTTTTTCTTAGAAATTCTAATTTCTATAGCAGAAAATATTGACTAAACAATCCATGTTTGAGAACATTTCTTGTCCAAAAAACGGATTGGGTTTGGGACAAGATTCTTGTATGTAATACCTAAATCCTGCATTTTTAATGTGCATTAATATCTCATCTAAACATTGCGATTCATTTAAAAATGAATGATATTCTAAAAATAGAAATTCTACTTTTTTTAACTCTTCAGCTATATCAGGAATAAGCTCTTTTTCATGTCCTTCTATGTCTATTTTTAAAAAAGTTATAGCTTGGTATTTTTGTAAGAATGATTTTAACCGTATCGCTTCAACTTTTATATGTTGATTACTTTCGTCATTACTTAATTTGCCAGAATGTCCGCCTTCTACATTAAAGTTTAAAAAGCCATCAGTGGTTGATACTGCTTTGTTTAAGCAGGTTACATTTTCCAATTGGAAGGATTGAATGTTTTTCTGCATGGCGTTAAAAATTCTGGGATCCGGTTCGAATGCAATTACTGTAGCATTTGGATATTTCTTTTTCAAATAGATGGTTGCCAAACCAATATTTGCCCCACAATCTATCATTATAGGATTTGGATTTTTGGTTTCGAATTTGTAAACTTCATCTCTAAATATCTCTAAATAGGATGCAATAAAAGTGGTAT
This sequence comes from Pedobacter sp. UYP30, assembly GCF_040547165.1. Classification (NCBI taxonomy): domain Bacteria; kingdom Pseudomonadati; phylum Bacteroidota; class Sphingobacteriia; order Sphingobacteriales; family Sphingobacteriaceae; genus Pedobacter; species Pedobacter sp. UYP30. The sequence continues at coordinate 35,581 of NZ_JBEPPD010000020.1, forward strand.
TGTCAACAACATTTAAATTGATATCCATAAATGTAATCTCGGTTCCCTCAAATCGCTTTAAAGCCGTTAACTTGTCTTGATCTTTGTAAGAAATATCCTTTACAATCAGCGGTCGCCGATATATTTTTTTTAACTGATTTTTAATTATTGATTTGAGTAAACTCATAAATTTTTAAACTGATTTTTAACTACAGCCATAGTTTTTAGTTAATGGACTATTTTTTCTAATAATTAAATAATCTACACATGTTCATGCTTTCTTATATGTTTTTTTATTACTTCTAAATAGGCATCTCCAAATTTTTGATCTGGCTCAATATAATTGCCTTCCGCCCATTCGTTCCATGATTTTATGAAGATTATTCTTTTTTCTTTTGGTCTATCCTTAATTATCTCTATTGCACTTAATAAGTGTTTCTCGAAAGCAGATGGCGTAGAATTTGTAAAAATCATTGCATTACTTCCCGATCTGGGAGAATTATCCCAATTGGGTATGACGCAAGGGTAAAAATCGTATTTTTGTTTTTTTTTTGGGATAAGCAAATTAACGATATTGCCATAATTATATGTTTGGATAGGTTTTTTCGTAACTAGTTTATGCAATTTTGATAACCAAGCACGTTTGATAACCTGATTTTTATATTTCGCAAAGAGTATATTTTTATGTTCGTGTAGACCTCTATATAAATTCCCGTGTAGTATTAAATTAACAGCATCGCAACCATGTTCTCTTGGATTCCAATCTTCTGTTCCAACGTTGGCTATAATATATATCCCTTTTAACCCATTTTCTAAAGATAACCTTCTAAACAAATTTGTAAATTCAATAATATCTGGAATTTGTTCAGGCGCATTGATTACAAATAATGGTTTATCGTCAATCCTAATATATCTTGGATCCTTAAATGCTTTAAGTAAATAATAAAAATGATTGGTGTAATCTTCTATTCCAGGATATTTTTGTTCTATTAAAATTTCTTTTGGACTGCCATGCCAGATTCCTGTCCATGTTTCATTGGCCCAACCTAAGCAGAATGGAAAATCAGGTTCGCCAGACTCAAGTACCTCATTAAATGGGCGTTCTAAAATTTTTTTACCATTGCCGAACCAGTAATGCCAATAGCAAAACCCTTCAATTCCACTTGTTCTGGCTAAATCTGCTTGAGCTTGCCTAACTTCAGGTACACGCAAGTCGTAAAAACCAAGGTCGGCAGGCAGTCGAGGCTGTTCATGTCCCTTAAAAAGTGGTTTTGCCTTTGCAACATTAGTCCATTCGGTAAAACCTTTTCCCCACCATTTATCATTCTCAGGGATTGGATGATATTGAGGAAGATAGAATGCAATTGCTCTTAGATTATTTTCTTTAGACACTCTTGGGCTAATTTTTTAATAAATATTGTTTTAGTTTCAAAAATATTGGTGGAATAAAATCCTTTAGGTAATCTTTCAATTCTTTTTTATTCGGAATTTCTATTTTCCTAAGATTATGTTTTGCTATCAATTGAAAAAAACTTTCATCTAAAAGCTTTTGATTTCTCATCATACTACTATTATGTAGCCGAATAAGTGTAAGCGCCTTTTTTTCGTAAAAATGATGGAATGTAAAACCTGCAAGTGAACATCTAATATGAAAATCCCAATCTTCAAGGGCAGTTAGAGATTCATCAAAATTGCCTACTTCCTTAAATAGGGCTATAGGATATAGTGGAGCTGAAATAACAAAAGGGTTTCTGAGTCTTATAACTTCTTTTTGACTAACCAAGCCATCTTCCTCCTTAAGTTCGACATGTGCAATGAAATTATCTCTTCCGAGAATTTTGAGGTCATTTGGAAAGCCATCTTCAAAGTACCTCATGCTTGAGTAATAGACGATATTTGGATCTTTCTTTTGATGATAGAGATTTAATGTTGCTTCTAATTTATTTTTTTCCAATAAATCATCAGAATCTAACAGCTGTATGAATTCTCCTTTTGCATTTAAAATACCGGTATTTCTCGCATTTGACAAGCCTTTGTTCGATTGAAACAAATAGATAAATCTATTGTCTTTTTCGGTGAACTGCTTTGCAATGCGCTCTGTGTCATCTGTTGAACCGTCATTTACCATAATACATTCCCAATTTGAATAGCTTTGGCATAACACCATTTTCAGCGTCTCTTCTAAAAATATAGCCTGATTATAGCAAGGAACAATTATGGAAATTAAATTCATTTTAATAAATTATAAATCTGAGCATGTTAACAATATTTGTTTTTTTCGGTATTGTGGGAAAAAGAAATTATCCGAAAAGTGATACCAGTTGAAAAATCGCCTTCTTATTAAAAGATGTTGGTTTTGCGAATGCTGTTTTGATAAACAAAGAAATTAATATATTTTTTGATTTAAAATACTTGATGAAAAATTCTAAGCATCTAGAGTGAAATTTATTATTAAAAATTAACCATTTTATTTTGTTAAATAATGGTTGACGCACTTGCTGGGTATTGTAACTCTCGAAAATATCTTTATAGACGTAAAAAATCGGTTCTTCTAAATTTTTGCTTTCAAACGTTGACTGATTGGTATGTATTCTATAATAAAATAGTCTGTCTTCAATAGATTTAAAGGTGTAATTTGCAATTATCAATTTTAACCAAAGATGGTAATCTTCGGCATTTTGAATATTCTTAGTTTCATTAAAATAATTTACACTTTCGATTGCCTTTTTCTTTACCAAAACAGAAAGAATTGGTATTTGATTGTGCTTGATAAATTCGTCTATGTTATTAATGTTCCAAAGAGCTTTAATAGTTACATTCAAATTCGAGATTTCATCGTTTTTTAAATTATATCCTTGAGAAAATATTAAATCTATGTTTTCATTTTTTGATAATATTTCATGCTGAACGGCAAGTTTATCGCTTGTCCAAGTATCATCAGCATCTAAAAAAGCAATATAATTGCCAATACTATTTTTTATTCCTAAGTTTCTCGCTTTGCCCTGCTTGCCGTTTTTTTGATAAAAGTATTTTATCCTAATATCAGAATTGCTGAATGCTTTAATGATTTCTGCTGTCTTATCTGCCGAACCATCATCAACAATAATTAATTCCCAATTTTTGTAAGTTTGGTTTATTACGCTTTTAATACTTTGAGTGATGAACTGCGCTGCATTATACGCAGGCATAATGATAGATATTAAATCTTTGTCCATTCTTTTGGCACAATATCTATAGGCGTTTTGGCAAACCAGTTTTTTGGGGCAATTATTTTTTTATCAGGGTTATTATTTAGCCAAGCCGCCCACCAACTATAACTGCTATTTGCGATGATGTTGTGTTTGCAAATACTCATTAAGTACATATCTTCCCAATCTTTAATATGTTCATTAGATACAATGGTAAAGTTTTTAAGGAACTTAAAATTTTGTCTGCACCAATCGGGCTCGTCTGAGAATATATAGTAATGTACATTGTTATTAGTTTCCTCTATCATTTTTATTGCCGACTGATAATAGGAGATGGGTAGTAAGCCATGAAAGGCATTTATAGCCGGTTTCAAATAATCGCCTCGCCTAATATGGATACTCACCGCATTCGTATCTGAACTAATTTTTTTCTCGACAGCTGTATTTGCTTCTGAAACTTGCTGAAAACTAAAATCTGTTAAAAGTTGGTCTCTTATTTCTGAAAAATAGTTTTCGTTTTGAAAATATCCATCCATATATAGATGTGAGAATTTTAAACTTTTAAAGTCTATCCATTCATTTAATTCTGATTGATAGACCGAAACAATTCTTTGGGAAATTATATTTTTTAATGGATACTTGTTTTTTAATAACCAAGTTAAAAGTTTACTTGCTTTATTTAGGTTTATATTTTCAAAAATCGAAAGTGCTAATTTTCTATTTGTAAAAGATTCATTTGATTGAGTTTTTTGTTCAAGAAAGGAAGTGTCGAGATAAACTTTTGAGTGCGAAGCAACACTTTTAGCCGTTGCATATTGAAACATTTGGTTACCTAATCCGCCTTGAAGTTTAACGATGATCATTTAAATTTTGATGAACCAAAAGCAACCGCACCCGTAATTTTGTTTTTCCCCTTCTTCTAAAGTTGCGTTGTCTATAAAATCGTTTGAATCTGTTACTAAAGAAAAGTTTTCAAGTTTGAAACCTTCAAATAGATCAATTATCATATTTGGGGCGTAAATTCGATGGGCATTAAAAGCAATTCTCGGTCGGCCAACAGGAACAACAAATAATAAATTCCCTGTAGGTTTAACAACTCTTTTTAATTCGTTAATTGCTTTAACATCTCCATCAGGGTCAATAGGGTCGCCATATCTTCCCAATCCAATATGCTCTACGGTATGCATACAAGAAATACTTTCAATGCTGTTTGTTTCAAAAGGAAGTTTAGTTAAATCTGCTTGTCCGGACGTCAATTCACTGAGATTCAAATGTGCTGGTCTAAAGTCATAAAATTCCACAGGAACAAACGCAGATAAAATACTGCAAAAGTGTAGTGTTGACGAGATGTCAATATGCTTTTCGGGGTTTATTTGTTTAACAATCCTAGCCGCCCAAGCGGGATGATAAATGTAATGCGCATCGAAGTTTGTAGTTTTTGTATTGTCCGATAGGCAAGGGTATATATCTTCCCAATTACAAGAAAGTTTTTTTTGATTGTCAATTGAGTTGAAATGATCAAAGTCTGTTTTGAAACTTATATCAATGTTATTTTTTTGTGTAAATCCTTTGATCGTAGTCCTTAAAACTCTGTATATTTTCTTTAACATTTATATTCCCTGTGTCTCCCAAATGTCTTTCGATACAAAAATTGAGTTTATATAGGTATCAGCGTAAAGTAGGTAATCGTTCTCCTCGACGAATTTAATGAGCTCTTCATTTTTAATTCCTTTTCCTGAGCTCGAAAAGGATAATGTTTCTACGCAAATGACCTTTGGCTTATTTGAATAGTCAATACTCTTAATTACCAATTCATCAATTCCCTCTGCATCTAATGAAAGAAAATCTGGGAATAGGCCATTATTGTCAATAATTATTTTCTGTATCGTACTAATCTTAACTTTTTTTATCTCTCTAACAAAATACTCTCCCTCGTTTTTATATGAATTTACTTGCTCTAAAGAGAAGGTGTTTAAGGTTGGAACATTCATGATATAGAAATCTATAGTTTCATAGGTATCTCCAATCCCAATGTTCAAGTTAATATCCTCTTTTCTATGTAAAGGAAATTGTTGAAACAAATAGGGGTCAGGTTCAATATTTATTCCTCTACACCCTTTTTGATAAAACAGCGCAGTATTGCTTAAATAGAATGGGTCGTGTGCTCCAATATCCAAATAACTCGGTTTAAAGATTCCAAGCTGGTTAAAAATAAATTCTACTATTACATCTTCACCGCATTGAGAATAGGAAAGCTTCCCGGGGATATCTTTTTTATTTTTTATTACCAGTCGATGAAAACGATTCTTTATTTTAGTTATCAAAATCTCTTTTTAAAATATTAATATTCATTGGGTTTAAAAGCAATCCCGTTCCCGTTGTTCTTATTATACTTTTATCAATCTGTGGGTATAGCGTATCGGAAACTGTAAATGAAGCGACATTCTCTAAATAATGTATACTTCTTTCATAGGATGATAAACCAACAGTGAGCAAATAGGTATCACTTGCTAAGATTAAAGTAGTCTCTTTAAATACGGCCGTATATTTTCCAATTTCAAAATCTTGCTCTTTACTCCAAGAAGTGCATATGTTAACTTCTTTACTATTGGTTATTCCTATTGCTATAATAAAGTGTTTAACGGGTTTTGTTATGGTAAATTCTACAGCAATTTGCCAAGGCATCCCAACGGGTATTTCCATTACTAAATTTCCATTGACATCCTCTATTCGTAATTGTGTTGCATAACCTTGTAGCTCACTGGCGTTGTTGGGCAATTGTATGTTGTAAATAGATTCTGAAGCTTTGCTCACTGCTAAGTAGTTGTCAATAGCTTTATTAACCGAGCCATTGTACGTCATCTTTCCACTATTTAACAGTATAGCTGAGGTACACAGCTTTTGGATAGAATTCATATTGTGGCTTACAAATAACACCGTTCTACCTTCACCTTTACTCACATCATTCATTTTCCCTAAACACTTCTTCTGAAATTCTGCATCACCAACAGCTAATACTTCATCTACAATTAAAATTTCTGATTCGAGATGTGCAGCAACCGCAAAAGCCAACCTAACATACATGCCAGAAGAGTATCTTTTTACGGGCGTATCGATATACCGTTCAATTCCTGCAAAATCTACTATTTCGTCTAGTTTGCGTTGAATTTCTTTTTTGCGCATACCTAAGATTGCACCATTCAAAAAAATATTTTCTCTACCACTAAGTTCTGGGTGGAAACCTGTACCAACTTCTAATAAACTTGCAATCCTGCCTCTTCCAGAAATTTTCCCTGTAGTAGGGGCAGTAATTTTGCTTAAAATTTTAAGTAGGGTACTTTTTCCTGCACCATTTCGCCCAATAATTCCTACCGCATCGCCTTGTTCAATTTCGAAATTAATGTCTTTTAAACTCCAAACAATGTCTGTTTTACTTTTAGTATTTTGATCATTGGTTTCGCCAATTTTTAAAAAAGGATCTTCCTTTCCCCGTACACTTGCGTACCATCTTGCTAAATCATTGCTAATTGTTCCGGTACCAATTTGTCCGAGTTGATAAGCTTTGGAAAGGTTTTGTACTTTAATGGCTGTTTTCAAGAGGGTTAGGGGTTAGGGAGTGGTTAGGGGTTAGAAAGGAGTTTAGGGGTTAGAAAGGAGTTTAGGGGTTAGAAAGGAGTTTAGGGGTTAGAAGTAGGTTAGCGGTTAGGAAGGGGTTAGTTTGCGGTTAGGGGTTAGGAAGTGGTTAGAGGTTAGCGGTTAGGAAGGGGTTAGTTTGCGGTTAGGGGTTACCAGGTTAGAGGTTAGCGGTTAGGAAGGGGTTAGGTTTTAAAATACTTTGATATAACTATTATTTTCTTATCTCTAACCATCTAAACTCTAAACGGCTAACCTCTAACCTCTAACCTGGTAACCTCTAACCTCCTAACCTCTATCCGCTTTTTAACTGTGAATTTCTCAAACCGCTTAATTTAACGGTAATAATCTCAATCTTTTCTCTTTGCAAAATGTAATCTTCCTCTGTTATATAATTTAAGTCGAGTGCTGCGATTAAATGGCTTAATGTTTCGAGGGTTGTTGTATAAGCCATGTTAGTATAATGAGCTTTATCTTTTGGGGTGATTTTTCCAGAACCTTCAGCAAGGCAAGCACCAATGCTGCTTGATGACCTCTTGATTTGACTGGTCAAGCCAAACATTTCTTCTTTCGGGAACTTCGCAGTTAGAAGATAGATGTCTTTTCTAAAGGTCATCGACAATTTCCAAACATCAAGTTTTTCAAAAGAATATACATGCATAATTATTTGATATAAGTCTAACCCCTAACCAACTAACCCCCTAAACTCTAACCCTCTACCCCCTCTAAACGTTATCCACAAAAGTTCTCTCCGTTTTATTGAAGATCACAATTCCCAATAATAACAAAACTGCCGTTACCAATGTAGAGTAACCTAAACTGACCCAGCTGAAACTACCTTCGCCCAAAAAACCATATCTAAAGGTTTCTAATATTGGCGTGATGGGATTGTATTGCACTACCCAGCTGTATTTAGGGTATTTCTCTATGGCGGTTGATAAAGGATAAATTACGGTTGTTCCATACATCAATAATTGTACTCCAAAACCGACTAAAAAAGCCAAATCTCTATATTTTGTTGTCATGGAGGAAATGATCATTCCCGTGCCCAATCCTAATAGTGCCATAAGAATAACTATGAACGGGAATAAAAATATAGCAACAGATGGATGAAAATTTGCACCCGAGAAATAATAATACAAAAGAAGTATGATGAAGAGCACCATTTGAACTCCAAATCGAATGAGATTACTCGCCACAATACTTAAGGGAACGATGAGTCTAGGGAAATATACTTTGCCAAATATTCCTGAATTATCCCTAAAAACGGTAGAAGTTTTAGTTAGGCAATCAGAAAAGTAATTCCAAGCCGTAATTCCCGCCATGTAAAACAATGGCTTGGGCAAACCATCTGTAGAAATACCAGCTAAATTCCCGAATACGAAGGTAAAGATTGCTGTGGTAAACAGCGGCTGAATGAAGAACCACAACGGCCCCAATATCGTCTGTTTATAAAAAGATACAAAATCTCTCCTCACAAACAACAATAGAAGATCTCTATAAGCCCATATTTCGTTTAGTCTTAGGTCGAATAAGGAGGACTTGGATTCGATTGTCCAATCGTGTTCGTTCTCTTCTGTCAAAATTTAAAAATTTGTAGTTTTTTCATAAATGAAGCGAAGCGTGTTTTTTGGATAGTAATTCCAACACGTTGTTTTTATAGATCGTATAACTGAAATGGTCGATACACTTATCTTGGATCATTTTAGCATTTGCTTCTTTCTTCTTGTTTTTTAAGAATTTGAGTATGGAAGCTTCCATTTCGCTTAAATCAGCTGGATTGATAAGGATACCAAGATCTCCATTTAATAGAGCATCTGTACTACCATCTTGATTGCCAGCCATAACCGTACAGCCGCAGGCTGCGGCTTCGATAAAAACAATTCCAAAACCTTCTTTTTTACTTGGCATAATAAAAAGGTCGGCAAGTAAAAAGTAATCTGCAAGTTCATCATCCGAAATAAAATCTAACAACAATACCTGCTCTTGCAACTCATTCTTTTTAATAAGTGTTAAAATTCGTTTCTTTTCTTTTACATCGCATTTGCCAGCCAATACATATTTTAAATCTGGAAAAGTTGGCAAGATATTTTTTAACGATTCGATTATTAAATCGTAGCCTTTATACAACTCATCAGACGATAATCGGCTTACCGTTAAAAGTACTGGTTGTTGCTTTTCTAAGAGATGTCTTTTTAAGAGATAAGTTGGTTTTTCAAAGGTTGTGGGTAATTTGAAAAAGGGGTCTAAACAATTGTTGAGTACCACAATTGATTTCTTATCGATATGATGGTTTTCTATTAAAGCCTTTGCTGTAAAATTGCTAACCGCCCAAATCTCTACTTGCTTCCGTAAAAAATTAGTTTTCCATTTACTAAGATCTCGCCATACTTCTATGCCATGTGCTATTAATATTATTCTTTTCTTCGGCGAAAATTGCTTGATTAAAACGGCAATAATCAGCAAATTTATATGGCTTAGTATAATGGTTTCACAAGTTAAAGCTTCTCTAAATGCCATTATAGTAAAGCGTAATTTGTTAGATTCGAAACCTAAAAAATTTTCTGCAGCACAATATCTCAAATCTAAGTCGCTAGTTTTATCGCAAAGCGACAGCATTTTAAAAGAACGATTACTTTCTACTTTGTCGCCTAGGTTATTATCATTTAGCACTTTAGTGAGTATTTTGCTCACTTTTTCGATGCCACCAGTTAGACTAAATGTTTTGAGGGTTAATAAGAGCATTTTAATTGAAAATAAATTGCACGTATTTTTATTTATTTATTAAATAAAGTGCTAAAGCTTTAGACCAATGTACTTTCCCAATTTTAAAATTATCAAAAACTACGTTTGCGGCTTGGTTGCTTGTTTCAACTTTATCGAAGAAATTATTGTTTTTTAGCCATAATTCAAATGGGAAACTAAAGCCCATTTTCGGTCTGTTCCAAATGGCTTTGGGTAATAAATTTTTAAAACTATCTATGAGTAGGGGTTTCTGCCTCGAGCCGTAAAATTTAACATTACTAGCAAAGGTTTGCAAAAGTTGTATCAAGTCTTGATCTAAAAAAGGAACACGTACTTCAATACCATGCTGCATACTCATTGCATCGGTGTCTTTTAGCAGCTGGTTTTGCATAAATAAATTCATTTCCATCCAACTTGCTTTCTCTTTAGGATTAAGATCGATGGGTGCGTGTACATCAATTGATTGTAGAATTTTATCAACATGTGTTAAAGAACAGCCTAACAAGCTGGCAATTTCTATAGGGCTAAATATGCCTCGTAAAAAAAGGTATTGCCCGATGGTATTTTTATAGCTGAGATAATAAGCTCTTTTAAAAATTTCTCCTTTAAACCTGTTGCCTTGTCTTAAAATAAAACTTGGAAGTTGGGAGAGTAGATTAACAAATTTCATTCTTTTAAATGATGGATAGCCACCAAATAACTCGTCTGCACCTATGCCAGATAATACTGCCTTTAATCCTTTCTCTTTTGCAAAGTAATTTACAAACCAAGAGTTTATACCATCTGTACTAGGTTGGTCCATTGCATTTAATGCCCGTTCGAAATTAGAATTAAAAATATCAGCTGTTATTTCAAATTGTGAGTGATTTCCACCAATGCGCTCCAAAATAATGTCTTGATATATTTTTTCAGAAAACTGAGCTTCTTTAAAGTTGATGGAGATCGTATTTAGATCTTGTTGTTTACCCTGTGCAGATTTAATATCATTTGCCAACAAAGTGATGATACTGCTATCTATACCTCCACTCAAAAAAACACCTATTGGCGCGTCAGAGATTAGTTGCTTTTCTACAGAATGTCTTAAAGTAGCAAATACCGCATCAATTGCTTGATTTCTGTTCGCATCTATTTTTTTTGTAGGAGGCAGGTTGTAGTTTTTAATATCAAATAAACTTTCTTTATGATCCCAAACTAAATAGTGCGCTTTGGGCAGCATAAGCAGATCAGCAAAGGTGGTAAATGGCTCTGGAATATGGCCAAAAGCCAAAAAGTAGATTTGCCAATCAGGATTTTCTTTAAACTGATAGTTAGCCGTTTTAAAGGCTTTAACCTCTGAGGCAAATAGCAGTTTTTTGTTTTTACTGTAGTAATAAAGTGGTTTTATGCCCGATTTATCTCTTACCAAATAAGTTTTTTTGTTGATGCCATCGTAAAGCGCAAAAGCAAACATGCCGTTAAATTTATTAAAGCATTCAATTCCCCAAGCTTTGTAACTTGCTAAAATAACTTCTGTATCGGTTTTTGTGGAAAATAAAAATCCTTCTTCCTTTAATTGATCTTTGAGTTCTAGGTAATTATAGATTTCGCCATTAAAGGTAATTACAAGCTCATTGTTATTGTAAAACATGGGTTGATGACCACTTTTTGATAAATCTAGGATTGCCAGTCTCCTATTGCCGAAAGCAAATTTTTCTTGCTCATTATAATAAATACCATCGTCGTCCGGACCGCCATGCGCCATACTATCGCACATAGATTTTACATCAAGTTGAATTTGATTGTTTGTTTTATCTAGTACACCTGCTATTCGGCACAAAGGAAGGTTGGGTTTAAGGTTAAGGTTAAGGTTGAGATTGAGATTGAGGTTGAGACCGAGCCCGAGGCGAAGGCCTAGGTTAGACTCTTTATTAATTTGTTGAGTTCAAAATGAATTTTCTCGTTCATAATTATCAGTTGCTCTACTTCATCTTCAGAAAAGTATTTTACGTTTTGACCATAAATTAATTGGTTCTTTGACTCTAATAACGAGCCTCTAACCCATCACATAAAATCGTTTTTTATCCATTTTTGTTTCTCGTCCGAATCCTTCTGCAAGATTATCAGACACAGAAACTGGAGGTCTTCGTATTTGTGATGTCAGCGCGTAATCTTCCTGTTTTGGTAAGTTTAAAGTTAGGGAGAATATTTTAACAGCATAATCCATTTCTAACTTCAAAACGGGCGTTTCTGTAAAATTGTAATACATTTTCGTCGAGGTCGAGTTAAGCCTCAACTTCCCGCAGCTTCGCCCACTCAGTCACATTTTAATTAAAAAAATAACCGATCAATTCTTTTGATAAGAACCAAATTCACGCTCTTTAAAATCAAAGAGAATGAATCTAATAAAAGTAACAATAAGGGAAAAAATATTTAAGTATAATAAAATTTCCCTTGTTAGTAATAACGATATAACTATACCTAAAAACGCGCTACAAATGCCGTAGAAGTATTAATGTTAATCGCTACACCCATATTTTCTAAACGTAAAATTAAACGTTGTTTACTGCGTATTGAAACAGTTTCTGCCATCATACCCTTAAACGGCCCAGCCTTAACAATTACTTTTTCCCCGGGCTGTATGTCAAACTCCAATACTTCCAACTCAGAATCAGTTGCCAATAATAATTTCAAATCCTCTATCTGTCTTTCGGGCATTGAAGCAACTTTGCCAGAAAAATACAGAAATCTAACAATGCCATTTATCATTAAAACCTCGGCAAACTCTTTTGTCGAAATATACACAAACAGATAAGATTTTATTAAAGGTTCTTCAACAATTTTCTTGCGATCACTCCATTGCTTAATCGTCTTTTTTAAAGGCAGATAGGTTGTAATGCCTTTGTCTAGCAACTCTTGGTTCGCTTTTTTCTCCGCTCTAGAACGCGTATAAACTGGATACCACTTGTAATTTACATCTACCATTACGAATAAAATTTTAGAGTTTTAAGCTTATCCCTTTCTAAAAGTAACTAGGTTAAACTCGACGCTTCCAAAATTTCCACCATTTTCTGTCTTCATTTTCGTAATACCCGCTATTGTTATACCCATTATAATTAGAGTAATAGTATGTGCCAGATCCACTCTGAGTATAGTTGCTGGTATGTATGTTTGAGTGTAATAGCTCATTAGTGAAAGAATTTAGTATGATAGAGATATTATTTAAAGCAAATTCTTTAGATAACCGTTCGGGTACAGATGCGGCGCTGAATTTCGAAATGCCAGACCGGATAATAAAGAGATTGATGTCTGCTTGGTTAATAATCGGAATGGAATCTGAGACTAAACCAACTGGAGCAGTATCTAAAATTACATATTCATAGCGTTTTCTTAACTCTTCGATAAGTACCCTCATCTTATTGCTGTGTAGCAATTCTGATGGATTTGGAGGCACAGGCCCAGAGGTTATATAATCGAAAGTGTAGTCCTTGTCGCGATTAATTATTTCATCGAGATCAGACTGTGCAGATAAATAGGTGCTTAGACCTCTGATGTTATCAGCACCAAAAGCTTTATGTAATTTTGACCGCCTTAAATCAGCAGCAATCAGAATTACTTTTTTATCTATTATACTTAAGGTTCCGGCTAAATTTAAACTTACAAAAGATTTCCCCTCGCCTGAAATTTCTGAAGTAACACAAATTATTTTGTTTTCCTTGTCGGAGGCTAAAAAACTCAAGTTTGTTCTAACGGATCGAACGGATTCTGCAAAAATAGATTTTGGTTGGTCGAGGGCTAAAATCTGTTTACGCTCACCATTTTTTTTGCGATCGTACTTTAAAATTACCCCGAGAATAGAGATGCTTGTTAGCCCTTCTACAGTTTCCACATCGTAAATGTAGGGGTTCATCAATCTAACTAAAACAATAAGGCCTAAACCTGCCAAAATGCCGCCAATAAAATAGGAAGAATAAATTTGACCAGCTACAGGAGAAATGGGGCTAAATGAAGGTTGGGAGTCATTGATCACATTTGCACCAGGAGTAACTGCTGCGGATGTAATTTGGGCAGCTAGTTTTTTCTCAAATAACAAAGAAAACATTTTTTGGTTTATATTGTAATTGTTCTGCAGTTTAGCAAAATCGTTCTCTTTAGCCGGAAGTTGGCTCAAAGACCCACTCACTTTATTCAATTCGCCATTAACTAGGTTAATGGTTTTTTTGTTACGTTGCTTAAGCGCACTGATATTGCCATTAATAAGCTGTTTGATGTTTGCTATTTGATTGTCTAGCTGCTTAATTGGGGCAGCGTCTGCATTAAATTGGCTTAATTTAACTTCTCTATTGGCAATAACTCCGTTCAGCTGCGAAATTAATATGGGTAAACCTAAACTTGTAATGCCGTCAATATTTAAATTTAGCCTTATTTTTTCCTTATTATTCTTAACCTGTTCTTCTAACTGTTCTATAGAAAACTTTTGGAACTCCAATTCTGTGCGCTGCGTTTGTAAGGCCGTAAGTTTGCCAATATTAAACTGCTTGTCTGTAACTGGATCACCAATGGTGCTCTCGGAAGAGAAATTGGAAAGCTTTTTTCCTGATTGATCAACCTGCTTGTTTAAAAAATCTATTTGGCTATCTAAGTATGCAATCGTCTGCTTGGCAGATCTTTTCTTCTGCTCTGCATCATTAATAATATATTCTTGAATGATAGCATTTAGGATATCTGAAGAAAAGACAGGATTAATATCAGTGTGGGTAACATTCATGATATTACTATATTTTTCTGCTTCAGAAATATTTAGTCCGCCGGCTGCACGACCATAAAAATCTTCCTTTGCATTAAATTTGAAGCTATAATTTCCCTTATCTGGAATATTGCTTTTAATGCTGAATATCATATTGCCCAATGCAATATTCTGATTATATTTAAACTTTAGTTTAGTTTCTGGATGATCACTAGAAATTAGCATAAAACTAGTGTTATCAATTGGCTCTACGGAGTAAGTTGCTCGGCTAAAATTAAGACTATCTTGAGAAATGATTGCGATTTTGAAAGGGATAGATGGGTAAAGTTCTGAGGTGAGCACTCTTCCTTTAAGAAAATACGATATTTTATAGTTTAAATGTTCAATAGCTTTATAAATTACATTTTGAGAACGCATTACGGTGGCCTCAGTTTGTATATTGCTTTGATAAAATCGGCTATAACTGCGCATACTAGGGTCAGTAGAAGCGTCAGATTGTGACTCGTCTAATTTTAATGAAGCGCCCGTTGTGTACATTGGAGGTATGGTGCGGATATAGAGCCATGCGGCAGTTAAACTAATAATTACGCAACCTAAAATCCAGTACCATCTACTAAGAAAAATTCTTAAAACCTTCCAATAGTTTAACTGCTGATTTACGAGAATACTTTTAATGGGTGGAGTATCCATAACTATTTTGTAATGGAAAATATAAGTAAGGCGACATTTACAATAACCAATATAGGCTGTACAAAATTGCCAATGGATTGCATTTTTTCATTAAACGCCGCAGATTTTCTGGTTTGCAGGTAAATAATATCGTTATTTTGGAGGATTAATTTTTTACTAGCTAAGCTGTTAATGTTGTTTAAATTTACATAAATTATCTCTGGGTTGGCCCTATTGCCACGTATAATTTTTAAGCTTTTTGGATCTGCTGTTTTATTTATTCCACCCGCTTCTCCCAAAATATCTATCAAAGTGGTATTGTCTTTTTCTAATAAAAAGTTTCCTTGTTTAGCAAATTCGCCCAACAGTGTAACCTTTAAATTAACCACATTTACCTCTATAATTGGATCTTTCAACAGTTTTTCTTTATAAAGTTCTTGTAATTTTGCGGCGGCTTCTCTTCTTGTTAAGCCCATTACGTCAACTTTTCCTATTGCTGGCAAATTAACTTTTCCATCTAAATCTACCACAAAAGATTGGGCTGAAGAACTTGTGGTGCCAGATCCACCAGTGTTAGCGCCAGATGTTGACGTGCCACCAACAGCTCCAAATTCCGGATTTTGAACGTTTCGAACTGCTAACAAGTCATTTGGTTTAATTCTGTAGTATAAATCTCCTAAGCCCTGATCATTAACAACGTACACTTGGCTAATAGTATCGGTAACGATGTCACTGGGCGCGTTAAAAAGGCTTTGTTTGCTTCGCACGGCGCAGCTGCTGCTTAATAAAATGGCAAACAATAAAAGGGCGAGTAGCGCAGACGAATATTTTTGGGACATATACGATTTCTGTGTAATGGTAAGGTTACAAACATAAAAAAAACTTTCGGGTAAAAAAGGCAAGAGTTTGTTTTAGGAGTTGAAACTTCATTCATCCGAAACTGGGCGTTTTAATCAAGAAGCTCAAGGATTGTATCTCTCTGGTTAAAAAACCAAAATGCAGATGCCGTTTCTAAGTTAAGGTATTTTTCTCTCTAACCAGCTGCGAGGACATTCCCCCGGGTTGGCTATAGCCATTTTAAAGCAAAACGTCAGTTCTTCGAGATATATCAGACCTCGATGTGACAATTCCACATATTGTATGTCGCCACAACCGCGCTTTCCATTCTGTCGGCGGCAGGATACACCTCACTCGCGATAAGGTTAGCTCGCTCAGGGTAAGGGTAATTTTATGTAATATAGTTGTTTGAATTAAATAAAGTATTTGTATATTAGGGTTTTATCCAAATTTAATTTACGTTTTTGATGCTCTTCTATGAAAAACTTATGTGTAATCATCCCGTTTCTTTTAATCTCAAATCTTCTTTTTGCAGACTCTGGATGTCTTATTCCAGGCTATCCCGAACTCTTAACCTATCAGACTAATCCACCGGGCGGTACTTTTTCGAACACGCCAAACAGTCCGCCAAATCCTGGTTGCCAGTGGGTCTTGGACACCTCTTTACCTTTTATTGGATGTGTCGGTCATGCAAGAGGTGGCACAAAAGGAACCTATTATCAACAATGTCCAATAGACGATTACGTTCCGCTTTTGCTTATTGGAGCAGGAGGATTTGGGTTTTTTATTTTGAGAAGGCGAGAATTTGGATTTTTCGGGTAATTTTATTTTATCGTGAAGTGCAGCTTATTGGATAGAATAGTATCAAGTAGTTAGTATCAAGATAGAATGATTTAACGAAAAACGACTCAACGCCTTTATAGTATCAAGTAGTTAGTATCAAGTAGCAAAATAACCGACCTCACGACTAAACAACCCTAGGCCTCCATAGTATCAAGTAGTTAGTAGCAAGATAACCGAATTAAGGTCTGAATAACCTACTAACCCCTAACCAACTAACCCCTAACCAACTAACCAACTAACCAACTAACCAACTAACCGCCTATCCCCTCAAGCCACTTCCCGCATATCTACCGCCACCACTCTAGAAACGCCTTGTTCTACCATGGTTACGCCATAAATAATATCGGTGCTGGCAATGGTTTTTTTGTTATGAGATACCACAATAAATTGACTCTGATTGGAGAATTTGCGGATGATGTTGTTGAATTTATCAATATTCGTATCGTCTAAAGGCGCATCTACCTCGTCGAAAATACAAAAAGGTGCAGGTTTTAAGAGGTAAAGCGAAAATAAAAGTGCCGTTGCCGTAAGTGTTTTCTCGCCACCAGAAAGCTGATTGATGGATAGTGGTCGCTTGCCCTTTGGTTTGGCGATGATTTCTATGTCGGCCTCTAGCGGTCTATCAACGTCTGATAAAATCAGATCGCAACTGTCTTCTTCGTTAAATAGCGACCTAAATACTGTAATGAAATGTTCTCTTGCACGTAAAAAAGCCTCCATAAATTTCTCTTTTGCGGTATTGTCTATCTCTTGTATGGTTTGCAAAAGGTTTGTTTTGGCAGCAATTAAATCCGTTTTTTGCGACTTGATAAACGTATACCGCTCGTCCATTTCTTTATAGCCTTCTAAAGCCATTGGGTTAATTGCGCCGAAATCGTCTAGTTGGCGCTTTAATTTTTCTACTTTTTGTCTAAGTTCAAACTCGCTCTCAACCTCAGTCTCAACCTCTTTTTTGCTTTGGTCTTTAGTCTTTGCTCTTTGGTCTTTGGTCTCATTCCCACCCTCAAGCAAATCTTTAATATCTAAATTAAATTCTACCGAAAGGCGCTCTTTAAGCGAATTTAACTCCAGTTTCAGGGTGTTTTTCTTGTCTTTAATTTCTGTTAGTAAGAACTCGTTCTGTTCTCTGTTTTTTCTTAACGCCGTAATGTCGGTTTCAGCTTCGTTAATATTCCCTTTGCTATTAAAATAAGTTTTCTCGGCTTCGGCCAACCCTGCTTCCGTTTCTTCGCGCTGTTGATACATGGCTGCTAACTCTTCATCGCCCAAATCGGTATGTTGAACGGTATTTTTGATCGACAATTTAGCTTCGTTTAAAGCTGTTTGATTTTGGGTTAAACGTTTGTTTAAATTTTCTTCTTGCGCAAAGCGATATTCGAGGTCTTTTTGTACACCTGCATGTTTATTTTTTTGCTGATGGAATTTTAAATTGTCCTCATTAAATTTGCTCGCAAGTGTTATAACCTGTTCGGCAATTTCTTGGTAAGCCAACTGTTTATGTTGCAATAATCCATGCGTTTCTTGCTGCTTCTGCTGGACTACAATTAGAGCCGGCAATTTAGCTGTCAGCGTTTTTTCTATAAGTGTAATCCGGTTTACAATGTCTTTCTCTCGGTTTTGGGTAGTGAGGATAAACTCTTGATATTGGTCACTTCTGGTTTTTAAAGAAATTTGCTCTGAATTAAGCTTGTTTAAAGTTTCTTTTAAGCCAATAATTTCCCGTTCTTTGGTGTCGTTTTTAACCTGATTGATGCGGGTTTGTAAAAGGGTAATTTCTTGGTCATGAGCATCAACTGTTTTTTCTTGCGCCTTTATTTCTTTGTTTAAATTTTCTAGATTCTTTGCGCGACCAATCCGTTTGCCTTCAAACAACCCAACAGATCCGCCAGAAAGGGTAAACTTGGTCTTGCTGTATTTTCCATTTTTGGAAAGGATTGTTACTCCTTCGTTTTCAGGGTTTTTAAACAGGTCTTCCTGTGATCCATCAACAACAAAAACGTTTTGGAGCAGCAACTCTGCAAGTGGCCGGTATTTTTCATCTACCTCAACCACAGAAAGGGCGGCGACCAGCCCATCTTTTGCAGGATAATTGGTTTTCGATTCCGTCAGTTTTTCTAGCACGAAGAAATTTGCTCGCCCCTTGCTTGCGTCGTTAAGGGCGTTTATGGCCAATACTGCATCATTATATTCATCCACCACGTAATGGTTCATTACAGGCTCTAAATAATTTTCTAGCGCAACGCGGTAATCTTCTTTGCAAAACAATACATCCGACAATAAAAAAGCCTTTTTTGCCAATATAGCATGCTTTTTTAAATACTTAATAGATTCTGGAAAACCTTCCAAACTATCAACCAAGCTCTTAGTCAGGTTGTATTCGTTCTGTTTGGCATCTTTATTTCGGTTTTCTTTTTGAAGTTTATCCCTAATAATTTCTAGTGTAGTTTCTGCTTCATCGCGATTTCTTTTAAGGATTTCTTCCCGTTCAATTAAAGCATTAACATTTTCTGTTTTTGTTAAGATTTGAGCATCGATATTTTTTAAAGCGTCGGCAAAAGCCGCGATTTCTTTCGTTTTGCCCTCGGTATCTACCGTTGTTCTGCTGCTTTCTTGTTTTAAAGCATCTTTTTGGATATTAAGAATGTCTATTTCTTTTTGCGCTTCGTAAACCTGCTTTTCTAATGAAGCCGTTGTCCTTAAAAATTCGTCTATTTGGTTTTTTTCAATTTGTTGTTGTGCTCTTAATTTGTCCAACTGTTGTTTAAGGTCGGCTAAATCAGTATCATGTTTTGTTAGTTTTTCGTGTTCTACAAGCAACTCTTCGTTCAGCCTTTTAACATTGTATTTTACGTGGTTAAGCTGATTCTTGTCCGTCTCAACCTCTGTGCTTAACCGTTGCTCTTTTTCCTGTAGAAAACGCATTTGCTCGTTTTTTACTTTCTTTTCACTCTCGTAAGTTCTAATTTTAGCTACAAATTCATTGGTTGCTTTTTGCTGGACAGAAAGATTTTTTTCTTGGTTGATGCTTTCTAGTTTCAACGCTTGCAAAGCGGCTTCGTTGGTGTCGATACTGGTGCTTAGTGCAGTGCGAGCGGCTAATTGTTTAGCTTCTTGACTTTCTAATTGCTGCAAATCATTTCTAAAAAAGGAGATTCTATGGGTAGCCAATTTAATGCTGTGGGCTTTATATTGTTCCTTCAGTTTGAAATAGCGTTCAGTTTTTTTGGCCTGATTTTCTAATGTTTTTAGATTTTTTTCAATTTCGAACAGCAGGTCATCTACCCGTTCCAAATCTGCCTCGGTATCTTTTAGCTTGCCAAAAGTCTGTTTTTTTCTGAGCTTATATTTAGAAATGCCAGACGCTTCTTCGAACAATGATCTCCTGCTGTGTTCTTTGTTGTTGATAATCTCATCTACCATTTTTAATTCGATGATAGAATAACTGTCGGAGCCTATACCTGTATCTAAAAACAAATCTGTAATGTCTTTCAACCTGCATTGCACGTCGTTTAATCGGTATTCGCTTTCGCCAGTTCTATACAATTTCCTAGTTACCGTTACTTGTGAGTATTCGGTCGGTAGTATGTTTTTAGTGTTGTCGAAGCTTAGTGAGACTTCTGCCAATTGGGCTGCTTTTCTGGTTTTTGTGCCGTTAAAGATGATGTTTTCCATCTTTTCAGAGCGGAGCGCTTTGGTACTTTGCTCGCCCAACACCCAACGCATGGCATCGATAACATTAGATTTTCCACAACCATTTGGCCCGACAATAGCCGTAATGCCCACGTTAAAGTTGATGATAACTTTATCGCCAAAGCTTTTAAAACCTTTTATTTCTAGTTTGGTAAGCTGCATGAGAAGGTTAGGTGGTTAGTGGTTAGTGGTTAGATGGTTAGGAGGTTATATGGTTAGTCGGAAGTTTGGTTACGATTTATGGGTTAAAAGTTTCGTGTCAGGGCGTTCAAAAAATGCTGATTGTTTTTACTGTTTATTATAGATTCGATCTAATGTTATTACTTTAAATTGTTGTGTGAAAACGTTTTCAAGATACCAAAACTTCTTTCCACTTTTCTGTTTTCTGCAAATTCCTTTATCACGCTGTTTCTTTTATTGAGCAGTTCAGTCAAATATCTTTCTAGAAATAATGTGTCGGCTAGTTTTCCAAGAATTCCGAATGGTGATTGATAATCGAAATAGTCTATCATCAATGTCCTTCCATCGATGCTTTTAAAGTGGTGTTCGTGCTTAAATTTTTTAAAAGTACCCTTTACCATTTCATCGGTAAAATAATTCGGTCGCTCATAGTCGGTTACTTTTGAAGTCAGTTGTTGGTAGATGCCAAAATGTTTTGCCCGCCAAGTCACGGTTTCATTCAATCCAATTAACCCACTCGTTTTTCCTCCGATTGCTGTTTCATTTGTATGTTCTGTAGACAATTTATGCAGGTCGATACTGCGAGAGAGGTCAAAAACTATTGCAATATCTGCATTGATTTCTGTTTTTATTTCTATTCTCGGCATCGGTGGTTATCTTGATTGTAAAATATTTTAATGGGGTGGATTGAAATCCACCGCTATTATTTCGGCCGAAGCTGCGCATCTGTCTATGTTAACTCTTGGTTGGCGTATTGTTTGCATCCCGACCTTCAACCCGCAACCCACCTAATGAATTGAGAGTTAATTCGCTATTGCATTTCGATTTGCTAGTTTTTACTTAAAACGTAACACCTACAACCTAAAACTCTATTTAACTATCATCAACTTTGCATACTTTAACAACAACTGTTTGTTGCCCAATCCTTGAAAAAATACGGTTGCCTTAACGTCGGGCAAATTGCCTTCTAAGCTAATTATTTTACCGAACCCAAACTTCTCGTGTTCTACTTCCATGCCACCTTGAAATTCGATAGGGGCAGAGGGCGCAAAACCTGGCGACGGCACATGCGCTTTTGCCAACAAAGAAGTTGTTTTCGGCCGGGGGGCAGTTGCAGCGGGACCACTTGTTGGTTTTGGTTTGCTAAAGAAATCTCTAGGTTGCGAAGTCCAACTTTTGCGCTCGTCATCAAAACCACCTTCCAGTGCATTGCTTTTTGCAGGTTTAACATCAAGTTCTAGATACTTCGCATCAATTTCATTTATAAATCTGCTCGGCTCGCAAGTGGTTAAGGTTCCCCAACGGTAGCGGGAAGTAGAGTAGGTAATGGTCAGTTTTTTTTCTGCACGCGTAATCGCAACATAAAACAGCCTACGTTCCTCTTCCAAATCGGTGCGATTGTTCAGCGACAGTTGCGAGGGAAACAGATTTTCTTCCAGACCTACCACAAATACATTTTTAAACTCCAAACCTTTGGCAGAGTGGATGGTCATTAACGAAATGGTGTCTTTATTTTTATCTTTCTCGTTGTCATCATTAGTTAGCAGCGCTACATCTTGCATAAAGACAGCAAGCCCTTTATCTTCAATATCTTCCCGCTCAGAAAATTCTTTTATCCCGTTTAAAAGTTCCTGAATGTTTTCATATCTGCTCCTGCCTTCCACACTATCATCGTTATACAGCTCTTTTAAAATGCCCGCATGTTGGGCAATGTACAAGGCTGCATCATACGCATCTAGTTTTTTCGCTTCTGCCATAAAGCTTTGGATCATCATGGCAAAATCGTTCAGTTGGTTTGCCAGCCTGCCTTCTACATACATGTGCGGATTGCTGATAACCTCCCACATAGATTTATCGTGCGTAGCAGCAGCAACAATAATTTTATCTATAGAAGTATCTCCAATACCACGTTTAGGATAGTTTATTACACGTTTTATGGCTTCTTCATCTTGCGGGTTAAAAGTTACCCTAAAATAAGCGAGTAAATCTTTTATTTCCTTTCGTTGATAAAAAGACGTACCACCATAAATTTTATAGGGCAAGTTTAATTTGCGCAAACCCTCTTCCATCGCCCTACTTTGGGCGTTGGTGCGGTATAAAATGGCGAAATCGTTGTATAGATAACCCTTCAAAGTGCGTTCTCCCATAATGCTTTCTGCAACCAGCTTGCCTTCTTCATTATCGGTAAATGCACGAGAAACCTTAATCCTGTCGCCATCTTCATTGGCAGAAAATACATTTTTTTTCAGCTGATTTTTGTTGTTGGCAATGATGCTGTTTGCCACCTCGACAATGTTTTGCGTAGAGCGGTAATTTTGCTCCAACTTATACACTTTCAGGTCTGGATAATCGCGTTCGAAGTTTAAGATGTTCTGTATGTTTGCACCACGAAAAGCATAAATACTTTGTGCGTCGTCGCCCACCACGCAAATATTTTGATACGCTGCCGCAAGTTTTTTAACAATTGTATATTGAGAGAAGTTAGTATCTTGATACTCATCAACCATTAAATACTTAAATTTTTGTTGGTATTTGTTCAGCACATCTGTATGCTCTCTCAACAGAATATTGGTTTTAAAAAGAAGGTCGTCGAAATCCATCGCGCCCGCTCTAAAACATCGCTTGGCATATTGTTCGTAAATTAGTCCAAGCAGCGGACGTTTATTTTGCACATCTTCACTTTGAATTTGATCGTTGTTTAAGTATTCTGCCGCAGAGATTAAATTGTTTTTAGCTGAGGAGATTCTATTGAAAACAAAATTTGCCGCATACAATTTATCATCCAGTTGCATTTCTTTTAAAATGGCACGGATAACGCTTTTGCTGTCGTCGGTATCGTAAATGGTAAAATTACTCGGATAGCCAATCTTCGTTGCTTCAACACGTAATATTTTTGCGAAAACCGAGTGGAAAGTGCCCATCCAAATGTTTTTGGCTTCGCTGCCAACCACTTTGCCAATTCTCTCGCGCATATCTTTACTCGCTTTGTTGGTGAAGGTGAGCACCAAAATATTAAAAGGATCTACGCCTTTGTTAATTAGATGCGCCACCCTGTAGGTAATTACCCTTGTTTTGCCAGATCCGGCACCTGCAACTATCATTACCGGCCCTTCTGTGTTCTCTACCGCTGCCCTTTGCTGAGGGTTTAATCCTTCTAAATAATCCAAATTTGCTCCTTTTTATTGAAATTCAAATTTAAGAAAAAAGGTTGAGAAGGAGGGTAGGGTTTAGCGGTTAGTTGGCGGTTAGGGGGTTAGGGCAATGTCATTAACTTAAGGAAAAACTAACAAAATGTTTGTCATCCTGAGCCCGTCGAAGGATAATCTGACTCGTCCTGAAAAAAGTTTACACTTTTTGATTTAAAATCCTAATACAAGTTTACACATTTTTTTTAATCCTAAATACCGTTTACATTTGGCA